>NZ_FPBI01000007.1:0-288238 GCF_900116595.1 Mesorhizobium sp. YR577
GGGCCCTCGGGTCCCTGGCTACCACACCAGGGCGGGAGGTCACCGCCACTCCCCCTTGATCCCGGTTCCAGACCCGGTCCCGCAGGAGCGATGGGAGGATTATGTGCGAGGTGTTTGGGGGTGGGGAAAGATTGGGGGTGAAAAAATGTGTGGGGTGAATGGAAACAATGGGTTGGCGGGAAATTTGCGGTGAATCTTTCCCCCACAGTTTCCGCTGGTTTCAGCTTCGGCAGTTCTGCACCGCTGCGGCCTTCATCGATGGTCCGGCATGGATCCGTCGCAAGAGCGACCCCCGCATGCGCTTCGCTCATGCTGCGCCCGGGATGACGAGGTGGTGGGTGTCGCAGCCAATCGCAAACGTTGTTACTGGCCAAAGACGCAACAGCCGCGCACCAGCGTTGACGATTAGCGAAGACCTAACACGCAATTCGTCATCCTCGGGTCGCAGCACGAGCGAAGCGAAGGGCGGAGATCCGGGGATCCATGCCGGAACGGAGAAGAGCCTCAGCGGTGCAGATTGCAAGAGCGTCAGGACCGGGCCGCGCCCGACGATGCTGCGGCCAATAGGTCCCGGATAACCTCCGCTTCGCTCCGGTTTCCGGGATGACGATGTCATGGTTGGCACCGCCAGTCACCAAGCCCGCCGAGCTACCTTTGCCTCTCCTCCAGATTCTTTGCAGCCCCCTGTCGGCTCGCTCGCAGCTCATTCGTCTTAAGGATATCGACGGTCCGGCAGAGCGCCGGCAGACACACGGGAGACGACGATGAAGACCATGCTGATTGCAATGATCGCCACCGCAGCCGCTGCTTTTGCCGGCCCGCGCACCGCAGAGGCCGAGGAGGCGAAGCCCAGGACCGGCTATGTCGAGAACAATGGCGTGAATTACTATTATGAGATCCATGGCGAGGGCGAGCCACTGCTGCTGTTGCACGGCGGGCTCGGTTCGATCGACATGTTCGCGCCGATCATGCCGGCGTTGACCGAGCACCGGCAGGTGATCGCCGTCGACCTGCAGGGTCATGGCCGCACGGCACTTGGCGAACGCGAGATCAGCCTGACGGCGCTGGGCGACGATATGGCCGCGGTGCTGAAGGAACTTGGCTACCAAAAGGTCGACGTGCTCGGCTATTCCTTCGGTGGTGGTGTCGCCTTCCGGCTTGCCGTGCAGCATCCCGAGGCCGTGCGCCGGGTGGCGCTGGTATCGGCGGGTTACGCGGCCAACGGCTTCTATGACGACATGCGCGTCCAGCAGGCGCAGGTCACGGCAGCCGCCGCCGACTTCATGAAGGATACGCCGATGTACAAGTCCTATGTCGCGGTAGCACCCAAGCCGGAGGACTTTCCAAAACTGCTCGGCCAGATGGGCAGCTTCATGCGTCATGACTACGATTATTCGGAAGACGTCAAGACGCTGAAAATGCCGGTTATGATCGTGTTCGCCGACAGCGACATGTACAAGCCCGAGCATATCGTGAAGTTCTATCAGCTGCTTGGCGGCGGGCTGAAGGATGCCGGCTGGATGCGCGAGACCATGTCGCAGAACCGCCTGGCGATCATCCCCAACCGCACCCACTATGATGTCTTCTTCGCACCCGAACTGGTTTCGACCACGCTGCCGTTCCTCGACGGCCAGACCAAGGTCAAGACGTGGGACGAGGTGGTGGAAGAGGCGAAGAAGTAAGCAAGTTTTACGACGAAAAATGCCCGCGCGTCCGGAAGGAGGCGCGGGCATTTGCTTTAGTCGGGCTGGAATATGTGTGCGTAGAGATAGCTCAGGTTTCGCGCGGCTGTGGCGGTGAGGTGATCTGCATCGCGATACAGCGGGACGCCGTCGCGGGCGGCCGCGCAATGGCCGTTGCTGCAGAAGGCCGCAAGCGGATCGACGATCATCGCATCGTACTTCCTCGCATATGTCTCGATCGTGGAGCGGGCGAGTGCTTGTCTCTTCTCGACGTAACTCCATGGCGGCGCCACGTCCGCAGAGCTACCCTTGATGGCAGCTTTCGCCAGGGCTTCGGGGATATTGCGGCCCATTTCCGGCACATCCATCACCAGGACGACTTTCGTGCCTTGCCGGGTCAGTTCCGCCAAGGTGCGGTCCAGCGCTGCGGCGATAGGTGCCGAATGATCTTCAAGTGAGGGCGATACCGAAGGATCGAAGTAGATGCCCTGGTTGGGAAGCTCGGCGTCGTGAACATATTTCGGCCAGTAGGCGACCAGAAAGACGAGCGGAATATGTTGCTCGGCAATCATATCGCGTATGGCCGCGTTGAATTCCCGGCATTTCTCGAAGAGGAGGGGATCAGACAGCTGCACGTCGAAGAGCGGAGGGCAGGATGGACGCGGGGCCGTCAGCCCACGCACGCCAGCCTGACTGGCCGCAGCGTCGATCGCCGGGCCCATCGCCTCGGCATGGGAGTCGCCCCAGACGAGGAATTTTGGCTCGCCGGAGTCGGTTTTTCCAATGTTGCAAAGCTTGCCCGATCGGACATCCTCGGCGGATGCCTCCTGTCCTTTGCCGTGCTGGGAACATCCAGGCCCCGAAAAGCGGGCGACGTCGTATTTGGCGCTGTAGATCCGCTGCGCGATCTCAGGCAGGCGCTCAGGCACGCCCTGTTTTTCCACGACGATATCGCCGAGTATCACGGACGCCACCACAGCCGCGATCGCGCCTGCAAACAGCGGTCTTCGGTTGATGAAACCGGACTGATTGCGAAAGGGGCGCTCGATGAAGCGCCACGACAATATGGCAGCCGCGATCGCTCCGAGAACGACCAGCACGCCCTGCACCGGGGAGAGTTCCGGCCACACCAGATAACGCGTGAAGACGATGGCGGGCCAGTGCCAGAGATACAGCGAATAGGAGATCAGTCCGATGAACACCATGGGCCGGGCAGTCAGCAGCCGGCCGGCGGGGCCATTGGTTGCATGGCCATGAATGACGAGCGCTGCGCCTATGCATGGAACCAGCGCGGCAAGGCCCGGAAATGGCGTGCTGTCGTCAAAGGCGATGACCGCATAGACGATCAGGAGAATTCCCAACGCGGCCACTGCCTCGCGGGCCGGCCGGCTGCGGACGGCAGGGAGGACGTTGAAGGCTAGAAGCGAGCCGAGCAGCAGCTCCCAGATACGGAATTGCGTCAGGTAGAATGCCGAGACGGGGTTCGTGTGCACGGCCCATACGCTTGCCGCCAGCGATGCAATGAGCAGCGTGAGCAGTATCGGCGCGATGTAGCGGCGGGCAAACCTGCCGAGCAGGATCAGGACCAGGGGAAAGAAGATGTAGAACTGTTCTTCGACAGCCAGCGACCAGGTGTGAACCAGCGGCTTCATCTGGGTGCCGATGTCGAAATAGCCGCTTTCCCTTTCGAACTGGAAGTTCGAGGTGAAGAAGGCGGCGGCACGGAGACTGCGGGCAAAGTATTCGAATTCCGCCGGCATGAAGAAGAGCCATGCCATGATGCCGCAAGCCGCAAACATCGCGAAAAGTGCAGGGAAGATGCGGCGGATCCGGCGCTCGTAGAAGCGCAGGAGATTGAATTCACCTCGGATGATTTCCCGCATGATCAGGGATGCCATCAGGTATCCGGAAATCACGAAGAACACGTCGACGCCGACGAACCCGCCTTTGAAGCCAGGGATTCCGGCGTGATAGAGAACGACCGGCAGAATTGCGATGGCACGCAGGCCGTCAATGTCCGCACGATATCGCAGATGCCCGGCTTGCCGGTCGAGGATTGGCGTCCGGACCGTGCCGGGCGCGACAGCAACATTCACCCAAATCTCTCCTGGAAACATGCGGGGGCGGAGAGGCTTCTGTTCCTGAAATGTGACTTCAGGTGGGCAGAAGCCTTGCGTTGCCACTGCTTAGCGGCAAATACACGGCAAAAGCGGCGGTTCGGTGTCGTCCGATCTGAGCGGACTTGTGCAATGCAACAACACCGTGCCAGAATTTTTGTCGAGTCTATTTTGGATGTTTCTGCGCGGCTTGCCTGGCGCTAAAGAGATCGTTGAGCCTCAACTCGCTGGCTTCTCCACCGCTTGCGCTCGGGTATTGGGCGTCCATCAAGGCGTCCGAAGCGTCGCCAATTCTATGAAATTTGGAAAGAAAAATGAGCCGTTTCTGGAGCAGCCTGACCCACGAGCTGAAGCCATACGTACCGGGCGAACAGCCCCGCATGGCGGATCTGGTCAAGCTCAACACCAATGAAAGTCCGTTTGGTCCTTCGCCGCGCGTGCTGGAAGCTGTACGCGGCGAGGCGGCCGATACGCTGCGGCTGTATCCGGACCCGCAGGCCGTCGCGCTGCGGGCTGCCTTGGCCGCCTATCACAAGGTGCAGCCTGAACAGGTGTTCGTCGGCAACGGTTCGGACGAGGTGCTGGCGCACGTCTTTGCTGCCCTGCTGAAGCATGATGCGCCGTTGCTGTTCCCTGACATCACCTACAGTTTCTACCCGGTCTATTGCCGCCTGTTCGACATCGCCAGCGAGGCCGTGCCGCTTGATCCGGCCATGCAAATTCGTGTTGCCGACTATCGCCGGCCGGCCGGCGCGATCATCATGCCCAATCCGAATGCGCCGACGGGGGTTGCGCTGTCACGCGCTGAGATCGTCACCCTTCTGGAGGATCATCCCGACGCGCCGGTGGTGATCGACGAGGCCTATGTGGATTTCGGTGCCGAGTCTGCGGTTCCGCTGGTCGCCTCACATCCGAACCTTCTGGTGGTTCAGACGATGTCCAAGTCTCGGGCTCTGGCGGGTTTGAGGGTCGGCTATGCGATCGGCGATGCCGAGCTGATCGAGGCGCTCAACCGGGTGAAGGACAGTTTCAACTCCTATCCTCTCGGCCGGCCCGCCCAGGCCGGCGCCATCGCCTCGCTGGAGGACGAAGCCTATTTTCAACAGAGCCGGCTTCGCGTGATCGAAGGCCGCGAGCGGCTGAACCGCGGACTGGTGGGGCTTGGCTTCGACGTACTGCCGTCCGCGGCCAATTTCGTTTTCGCGCGTCATCCGGCGCATGAGGGGGCGGCACTGGCCGCGGCGCTGCGCCAACGGGCGGTAATCGTGCGCCATTTTCCAGCGCCGCGCATCTCTGACTACCTGCGGATAACCGTGGGCACGGAAGAGCAGATCGACCGGCTGTTGTCGGCTCTGTCGGAGATACTGGGCAGTTAGTGCCGCTTCCCGCGGCTGCCCTTCAAGGAACCGCGCAGATCGTCGAGCGCGTCAGGAACCGCTTCTCGCGACCATTGTCGAGCGAGAACATGCCGCCGCGTCCGGGCACGACATCGATGATGAGATCGGTGTGTTTCCACACCTCGAATTGCGAGGCGCTGATATAGACCGGCGTCTCGCCGATCATGCCCAGAAGCACGTCCTGATCGCCGACGATGAAGTCGTTGCGCGGGTAGCACATTGGCGAGGAGCCGTCGCAGCAGCCGCCGGATTGGTGAAACAGCACCGGACCGTGATCGGCGATGATTTCGGCCAGGAACGCTTGCGCTTCCGGGGTGGATGATACCTTTCCCAGAGAGATTTTTTCCAGCATGAGATTCCTCCCTGACGAAAAGATAGAGCGGCGTGGCCGTTTCGACCACGCCGCCGTATGCCTTAGATCGCCGTGCGTCCATTCGGACGCACAAAGGACGATCTAACACTTTGAATGAGCATCGGAATATTCCGAAAACCGGTTCCACTTTTCGGTCCGATGCTCAGGAGGCGATCAGAAGAAGCCGAGCTTCTTCGGGCTGTAGCTGACCAGCATGTTCTTGGTCTGCTGGTAGTGGTCGAGCATCATCTTGTGCGTTTCGCGGCCGATGCCGGACTGCTTGTAGCCGCCGAAGGCAGCATGTGCCGGATAGGCGTGGTAGCAGTTGGTCCAGACGCGTCCGGCCTGGATGGCGCGGCCGAAGCGATAGGCACGCGTGCCGTCGCGGGTCCAGATGCCGGCGCCGAGGCCATAGAGCGTGTCGTTGGCGATCGACAGAGCCTCATCGTCGTCCTTGAAGGTCGTGACCGAAACCACCGGTCCAAAGATCTCCTCCTGGAAGACGCGCATCTTGTTGTGGCCCTTGAAGATCGTCGGCTTGACGTAGTAGCCGCCAGCCAGATCGCCGGGCAGGTGGTTCTGTTCGCCGCCGGTCAGCACTTCCGCGCCTTCCTGGCGGCCGATGTCGAAATAGCTCAGGATCTTTTCAAGCTGTTCGCTGGACGCCTGTGCGCCGATCATCGTGACCGGGTCGAGCGGGTCACCCTGGACGATCGCCTCGACGCGCTTCAACGCCTTTTCCATGAACTTGTCATAGATCTTCTCATGCACCAGCGCGCGGCTGGGGCAGGTGCAGACCTCGCCCTGGTTGAGCGCGAACATGACGAAGCCTTCGATGGCCTTGTCGAGGAAATCGTCATCCTCGGAGGCAACGTCCTGGAAAAAGATGTTGGGCGACTTGCCGCCGAGTTCCAGCGTCACAGGGATGAGGTTATGGCTGGCATATTGCATGATCAGCCGGCCGGTCGTCGTCTCGCCGGTGAAGGCGATCTTGGCGATGCGCGGTGAGGAGGCCAGCGGCTTGCCGGCTTCGAGGCCGAAGCCGTTGACGATGTTGAGTACGCCTTCCGGCAGGATATCGCCGATGAGGTCAGCCCAGAGCATGATCGTGGCAGGCGTCTGTTCCGCCGGTTTCAGAACAACGCAGTTGCCGGCGGCCAGCGCCGGCGCGAGCTTCCAGCAGGCCATGAGAAGCGGGAAGTTCCACGGAATAATCTGGCCGACGACGCCGAGCGGTTCATGGAAGTGGTAGGCGACGGTATCGTCGTCGATCTGCGAGAGGCTGCCTTCCTGTGCGCGCAATGCGCCGGCGAAATAGCGGAAATGATCGATGGCGAGCGGAACGTCGGCGGCGGTCGATTCACGGATCGGCTTGCCGTTGTCCCAGGTCTCGGCCAGAGCGAGGAGGTCGAGATTCTCCTCCATGCGGTCGGCGATCTTGAGCAGCATGTCGGCGCGGGTCGCTGCGGCAGTCTTGCCCCAGGCGTCCTTGGCCTTGTGGGCGGCCTCAAGTGCCGCTTCGATGTCGGACGCATCAGAGCGCGCGACTTCGCCGAGCGGACGGCCGGTCACAGGCGAGATGTTCTCGAAATATTTTCCGGATTTGGGCGCGACCCATTTGCCGCCGATGAAGTTGTCGTAGCGCTTGGCGAAGGGAACCTTGGCCGTGCGGGAAAATTCAACCTTGTTCATGTCTTCCTCCCGAGAAGCGACGCCGCAGGATGCGGCGTTTCGAGAGGCAGGATCGGCGCTGCTTCATGCGTTGTCAGCCCGGGCAGGCGCGATCGCAGCCGCTTAGTGTCGCAAGACTGCGACACCTCGCAGGCACAAAATCAATGCGTGCGCGATACGTCGAGGCGCTTCAGCTTGCGATGCAGCGTGGCGCGGCTGATGCCCAGCACTTGTGCTGCGGCAGTGACGTTGCCATCGGCACGGGCAAGCGCCCGTTGCAGGACGCTGCGTTCGGCATGGGCGAGGTTCTCCGGCTCGCCGCGTGTTGCGCCGAACAGATCGACTGCCGGGAGAGGGCGCGTCAGGCAATCCGGCGTGATGCCGAGCGCCTGCCGTGCGGAGCGCGTCGCGCCGACCACGAGATCGTCGGCATCGACCGCAACAAGTGCACCGACACTCTTGTCGATCGTCGGCGCAAGCAGAATGCGTGCCGTGGGGAACGACAAGCGGAAATTCTCAGCCTCGATGCGGCGCGCGGCGTCGATGACTGCCATCGAGATCAGATTGGCAAAGCCTTCCGTCAGGTCTGCGCGGCAGGAGGATACGTCGAGTGCGGCGACCAGATTGCCCTCATGATCGTAGATCGGGGCGGTGGTACAACTGAGCGCGGTGTTGCGCGTGAAAAAATGCTGGTCGCGGTGGATGGTTAGCGCGCGCTGCTCGACAAGGCAGGTGCCGATGCCGTTGGTGCCTTCGCTGTCCTCGCTCCAGACCGAGCCGGTCCACAGGCCCCAGGAGTGGAATGTCTCGTCGTCGGATGGCGCACCGCGGCGCTCGACGGGTACGCCGTCCCGGTCGGCCAGAAGCACGCAGCAACCGACGCCGCCGACGGCCAGATAGAGCCTGTCCAGACTAGGGCCTGCAGCGGCAAGCAGCGGTTCTATCTTCTGTCGCGCTTCCCTCAGCTCCGTCTCGGTCAGGCGCCTGGGGGATTTTCGTTCTGCCGGATCGAGCTGATGCAAGGCCGAAGAACGCCGCCACGAAGCGACCAGAGCGGATTTCGCTGCGGCGTCCGAAGTGATCGCGGCCTGGATGCGGTCTGCATGATGGGCGGGTAAGTGTCCGACCATTATTTCCTCCCGAAACTTTAGCCTCTTCTCCTCTGCCTGGATCCGGCGCCCTCCCGGGCCGTATCTTGGTCGCAGGCGATGTTTTGCTTTGCCGACCCCCTGCACGTCAATTCATAGAAAGGATGATGTCCCCGGGCCCCTTCGCCGGTCACGAGGTCAGTTGACAGCCGGAGCTGCACGCATGGTTCTCAGTTCGGTGCCTTCGCGCAGTGCCATACCAAGCGACTGGCACATGTTGGGCTTTGTCGAGAATGAAACTTCGAAGCCGTGCCCGGTGGTGAATGTCACGATGATCTGCGAGCCGTCCGACGCCGTCTCGATCTGCCAGCCATCCAGCGGAAAGGTGTAGCGCAGGCTGTTGTCGCTGTATTTTTTCCGGATCGCATCCTTCAGCAGACGCGGCAGCGTCATGGCTATTGCGCAGGCGTCTGCCGCCGACACCTTCAGGTCGACAGCTTGGCCGTTGCCGTCGATCAAGCCCAGCGAAATCGCGTCGCCGCCTTCGGTGACAGAACAGGTCGTCAGCGCCCGGGCATCGATCTTCATGAAGGCCTCTCTTTCTATCCACAAAAATATAACGGGACTCCAGCGTGATGTACAAGAAGCAATTTAACTGTGTTTGAAAGCCAATTTTCAATCGACGTTTCCGCCATGGTGCGCTTGATCGATATATCTATTAAAACATAACAATATGAGTGCTAAATGCCACAATCGGGCGGCTGGTCTTCGTCAGAGCGGCAGGCCACAATGTCCATGTGCCAGCGCTCTCGAAACAAGGGAAGGAAAAACCCGATGAAAATCAGTGCCCGCAATATCCTGAAAGGGAAGGTCGTCAAGATCACCAAGGGTGCGACGACCTCGCATGTCGAAATCGATATCGGCGGCGCGATCGTCACCTCCTCGATCACCAATGCGGCGGTGGACGATCTCAAGCTTGAAACCGGCAAGCAGGCCTATGCCGTCATCAAGGCTTCCGACGTGATGGTCGGCGTCGACTGAGGCATGGTTCGGGAAAACGAGATCAGGCCGAGCGAGGTGGCGGTGAGCCCGCCGCCCGCGACCGATGCCGGACTGGTCTTCATCGGGCGGATCAGCACGCCGTGGACGTCTCGCCTGATGACGCCGCGTCAGGGCAGGGCGGACGGCCCGGTCTGCCGGATCGAGATTTTCGAGCCGTGGGTCGAAGCGCTGGACGGCGTTGAGGAATTCGAGCGGCTGGAGGTGCTTTACTGGCTGCATCAGTCGCGGCGCGATCTGGTGAAGCAAAGCCCTGCCAATGATGGCACCGCGCGCGGGACTTTCGCGCTGCGATCGCCCGTGCGGCCGAACCCGATCGGCACCTCGATCGTGACGCTGGTCGGCGTGGAGGGCTCGACGCTGCTGGTCCGCGGCATGGACCGCCTCGACGGCACGCCGCTCATTGACCTCAAGCCCGACCGGACGCTTTTCACCCCAATCGCCCCGCCGCAGCCGGGCGATTTCGAGACAGGCTAGCAGGATCAGTCGGCAGCAGAGCAGGGCCAGCTTGCCGGAACAGACAGGCCGGCTGGCAGCTTCGTGGTGCTGTCACCGCAAGCCAGGTCGACCTGTCCCTGCTGCAGATTTTTTGCCGCCGACAGGTCCACACCTTCGATTCGTGTCAGAAACATAAAGGCGCGGTCGAAGTCTATCGGCCCCTCGAAGACCGAGCCGACGAAGCTGGCGCGCGAAAGATTGGCCATGGGAAAACGGGTGCCGGTGAGCACAGCCTTGTCGAAACTGGCGCGGCCGAGCTCGGCCTTCTCGAAATCGGCGCCGGTAAGACGCGCATTGCTGAAATTGGTCCGCTGCAATTCGGAGCTGGCAAATGAAGCGTTTTCGGCCGAAACGTCCGAGAAATCACAGCGATAGCCTTCGACCTTGGCGAAGTTTGCCTTGTCGGCACTGGCCGAGGCAAGCGAAGCGCGCACCAAAGTCGCCTTTTCCAGATTCGCCGACTTGAGATTGGAACCGCTGAGGTCGGTCTGCGAGAAATCGGTATCAGACAGATTGGCGTTTTCGAGATTGCTGCTGCCGAGTATCAGCTGCTTCTTGTTGCAGCCGCTCCAGTTCATTCCGGCCACCGGCGAGCTTCTGCAATCCTGCGCGCGAGCCGGGAATGCCGACGCGGCAATCGTTGCGGAAAAGACCAAGGCACAAAAAGCAAGAGAGCGAAAAGCGCTTGCAGGCCCAGGCCGGATAAAACGAAAGGGCCTTGGGAGCAGGGCACCCATATCGGCATGACAAGTATGCTCGGCGCTCAGCGTATTCATCTCATTGCTCCGAGATTCGATGTCGTTTCAGGTGCCAGCGCATAATGTGGGTGTCCCGGAGAGTCCACTCAAGATGCAACTTCGACGCTATTCCATCCGACCGTGCCCTGCAATCGATTGGCGTCCTTGCCGGGCTTATCGAAGCGTTCCAGATGCGACGAAAGTTCTATCTGAGACGGGCTGAAGATGCCGTCTCAACTGCTTTAAAGCTAAAAGATAGTCTATTGACATATAGATATGCCCTGCATAGCTTTCGCCCGAGCTGATACCGGTCTGCGAAGTTGAGGACAAGCTGACGGTGGATGCTGGCTGAGATAGCGGCTCAGTCGGCCAGCTTGTTTGACCAAGTGGAGGAAACCAATGAAATTCTTGCGCCTTGCGATCTCCGCGGCGGTATCGGCCATTGCTCTCGGCACGGCGGCTGCAGAACCCGTGAAAATCGCTTTCCTGACGCCGAAGACCGGGCCGCTGGCCTTTATCGGCGCCATGTACGATCCCACGATCAACTTCGTCCAGAAACCATTCAACGAAGCCGCCGGCGAAACCGGCAACACGCTGGACATTGCCGTTTACGATGATTCCGGAACCACGCAGGGTGCTGCGGATCGCTTCAAGCAGGCGATCGCCGACGGTGCGCGCGTCTTCATCGGTGCGGGAACTTCGCCTTTGGCTGCACAGAATCTGGCGGATATCCGGCGCTGGAACCAGCGCAATCCGGATGATCCGGCCATGCTGCTCATCGTCGGCTCGGAAGGATCGAACTTCATCGGTTCCGATTGCGACTTCTATTCCTTCCACTTCACGACAACACCCTTCATCCGGCAGAACGCCTTGGCAAAGGTCATGAAGGACGAAGGGTCGCTGGGTGAAAAGGTCTACTCGCTCCAGCCCGACTACACGATGGGCCGCGAGATGGAGGCGGCGGTCGGGCAAAATGCCGAGGCCTACGGCTACAAGGTTGTCGGCCAGACGCGCCATGACGTCTTTAAGATCAAGGACTTTTCGCCGTTCATCGAGAAAGTTCGCGCCACCGCGCCCGACACGATCTTTACGGCAAGCAGCGGAAGCGATCTGCGTCTCATCCTCCAGGCGGCATCGGCCTCTGGATTGAAGGCGCGTTTCGCGAGCACCTTCCTTGACGAACCCGGAAACCTGGCCGCCGCAGGCGCGTCTGCTCTTGATAGCCACAGCGCACAATTGTTCAACGCTGAAGCAAGCGGCGAAGCTGGCGAGAAATATCGTGCTGCATTCAACGCAGCTGCTGGCCGTGACCCTGTCGCGTATATGAACAACAGCGTTCAGACGCTGAGCATGCTGAGCGCTGCGATCACCGCGCGGCCAAAGGCGGACAAGGTCGCGGTCAACGACCTCGCCAAGTCCCTGGAAACCGTGCAGGTCGACTGGCCCCACGGCAAGCTTTCGATGCGTGCCGAGGATCATCAGATCCAGCTGCCATTGGTCATCACCAAAGTTTCGAAGAACGCTCGCGACAAGGTGGATGGCACCGATATGGGGTTCGAGCCGGTCAAGGTCCTGAGTGCTGAAGAAACGTCGCTTCCGGTCAGCGCCGACTGCAAAATGAAGCGGCCCTGATCCATCGTAAGAAATTGCGGACGGGAGCCCTCACTCCCGTCCGTTTTGCGCTATGCCGGCAGGCATCTCATAAAATCAGCTGATGCGGCATGAACCGCGCTCAGAATCGGTCGTGCAAAGATGCTCCAGATTGGCGATTGCCGAATTGTCTCGGTCCTCGAGCAGGAGTTCGAGCCGCGTGTCGACTTTCTGTTTCCAGAACTGGATCTCGTTTCTCTTGCTGGAGAGCAGAGCTGGCTGGAACCATCGCATCTGGATTTTTCGAGCGGTGTCGTCCGGCTTGCGATTCAAAGCTTCATTGTCAAAGTGGATGGCCTGACCATTGTCGTCGATACCGGCATCGGCGAAGAAAAGCCGCGGCATCGCCCGGAATGGCACCGGCGAAAGAATACAGGTTTTCTCGATAGCCTTGGCGAACATGGTGCTGCGCCGGAGACAGTCGATCTGGTTGTCTGCACCCATATCCATGTCGATCATGTCGGCTGGAATACGCGATGGATGGACGGCAGCTGGCAGCCTGCCTTCCCGAATGCGCGCTATCTCATCCCCTTGATCGAGCGCGACCATATGCGCGCTCAAGCCGAGCCGCCCTCATATTATGCGGATAGTGTGGCGCCGCTTCCCGACACTCTGGTCGAATGGGTCCAACCGCATCATGAGATCTGTCCGGGACTGACGCTGGTGCCTCTGCCGGGGCATTCCCCGGGCATGGTAGGGCTCTGGATCGAGCGAGAGGGCAAGAGGGCCATGCTCTGTTCGGACGCATTGCATAGCCCCTTCCAGCTTCGCCTTCCCGAGGTTTCGAGCTCGTTGTGCTCGGACGCCAGTCTGGCGCGGACGACACGCCGCGCACTGCTGTCCGAGTGCGCCGCAGAGGATATGTTGCTGGTTCCTGCCCATTTGCGCGAGCACGCCGCAATCCGGGTGCATAGGGACGGCAACGTGTTCCAGCCGGAATTTGTCGATTTCGTCGGTTGAGGCCAGCGGGATGCGGGCGGCGATTTTTCTGCGTTATCCAGAAATGAACAGGCCCCGCGGTTAGGCGGGGCCTGTTCATTTGTCTTGGTCAACTACAAGCTGCTAGCAGCCATCGCCGCGGCGCGCGGCGGGCTATTCCTTCTCACGAACACCCGCTCGTAGCCCCACAAGTATCGCACTTTTCACACGTGCCATTCCTCACCATCGTGAAGTTCTGGCATTCCGAGCAGGAGTTGCCGGTGTAGCCTTGCATCATCGACTTCATGCGGCGGTCGGCGGCTTTGGCCTTGGCGTCTGCCACTTCGTTTGCGGCAGCTTCGGTGAAGAGGGCGGAGGCGGGGGAGGAGTCCTCGACTGCGGCTTCCTCGGCCAGTTCCTTGGCGCGCTCTTCATAGTCGCGCTTGAAGGCGGTTGCTTCCTCGCGCAGTTCGGCCATGACGGGCTTCAGCGCGGTCACTGTTGCGCTGCTGGTGGCGAGCGCCCGCACGTTCGAGCCGGAATAGGCGGTCGGGGCGACCTTGGCGGGCTGGCTGCCGGGCGCGCCGGCAAAGCCCTTGGGGTCGGCCGAGCCGATGCCGGAGACGACCTTCAGCGGGGCGCCGCGGGTCAGGCCCTTGGAGACGGCCTGCGCACGGCCTTCCGAAATGCCGCGCCCGAGCGAGGTGTTGGAAAAGTCCGACGTGTCGACATGGGCGAGGTCGCTGCGGTCGAGATAGGAGACGGCCAGTTCGCGGAACACATAGTCGAGGATCGACGTGGCATTCTTGATCGCGTCGTTGCCGACGACCATGCCGGCCGGCTCGAACTTGGTGAAGGTGAAGGCCTCGACATATTCGTCCAGCGGCACGCCATATTGCAGGCCGAGCGAGATGGCTATGGCGAAGTTGTTCATCATGGCGCGGAAGGCAGCGCCTTCCTTGTGCATGTCGATGAAGATCTCGCCGAGGCGGCCATCGTCGAACTCGCCGGTGCGCAGATAGACCTTGTGGCCGCCGACGACTGCCTTCTGGGTGTAGCCCTTGCGGCGGTTCGGCAGCTTTTCGCGGTCGCGGTACAGGCGCTCCACCACGCGCTCGACGATCTTTTCGGTGACCGTCACGGCCTGTGCTGCTGCCGGGGCAGCGAGCAGGGCCTCGATCACGTCATCCTCGTCCTCTTCATCGTCTGCGAGCAGCGAGGCGTTGAGCGGCTGGGAGAGCTTGGAGCCGTCGCGATAGAGCGCGTTGGCCTTCAGCGCCAGCTTCCAGGACAGCATGTAGGCTTCCTTGCAGTCCTCGACGGTTGCCTCGTTGGGCATGTTGATGGTCTTCGAGATTGCGCCCGAGATGAAGGGCTGGGCAGCAGCCATCATGCGGATGTGGCTCTCGACCGAGAGATAGCGCTTGCCGATCTTGCCGCAGGGGTTGGCGCAGTCGAACACCGGCAGGTGCTCGTCCTTCAGGAAGGGCGCGCCTTCCAGCGTCATCGCACCGCAGATGTGGATGTTGGCGGCCTCGATCTCCTTCTTGGAGAAGCCGAGCGCAGGCAGGATCTCGAACGAGAAATCGTTGAGCTGCTCGTCGGTAAAGCCGAAGGTCTCCTTCACCCAGTCAGCGCCGAGCGTCCACTGGTTGAACACGAACTTGATGTCGAAGGCCTGCTTGAGAGCGGCGTTCAGTGCGGCGATCTTGTCGTCGGTGAAGCCCTTGGCGCGCAGCGAGCCGGGGTTGATTCCGGGCGCCTGATTGAGATTGCCATGGCCGACCGCGTAAGCCTCGATCTCGGCGATCTGGCTTTCGGAGTAGCCGAGCGTGCGCAGCGCCTCGGGAACGGCGCGGTTGATAATCTTGAAATAGCCGCCGCCGGCGAGCTTCTTGAATTTCACCAGGGCGAAGTCGGGCTCGATGCCGGTGGTGTCACAATCCATGACGAGGCCGATCGTGCCGGTCGGCGCAATCACGGTCGCCTGGGCGTTGCGGTAGCCATGCTCCTCGCCGAGCTCGATGGCGCGGTCCCAGGCAGCGCGGGCATGCGTCACCAGTTCCTGCTGCTTGAGGTCGGAAGCGACCAGCGGCACGGGATTGACGGCAAGCTTCTCATAGCCGTCCTTGTCGCCATAGGCGGCGCGGCGATGGTTGCGCATGACGCGCAGCATGTTGGCGGCATTGCGGTCGTAGTCGGCGAAGGCGCCGAGTTCGGAAGCCATCTCGGCCGAGGTGGCGTAGGCGATGCCGGTCATGATGGCGGTGAGTGCTGCACCAATGGCGCGGCCTTCGTCGGAGTCATAAGGAATGCCGGAGGTCATCAGCAGGCCGCCGATATTGGCGTAGCCGAGGCCGAGGGTGCGGTATTCGTAGGAGAGCCTGGCGATTTCCTTGGACGGGAACTGCGCCATCATCACCGAGATCTCGAGCACCATGGTCCACAGGCGCACGGTGTGCTCATAGGCAGCGATGTCGATCGTGCCGTCCGCGTTGCGGTAGGGCAGGAGGTTGATGGAAGCGAGATTGCAGGCCGTGTCGTCGAGGAACATGTATTCCGAGCACGGGTTGGAGCCGCGGATCGGGCCGGCCGCCGGCGAGGTGTGCCAGTCGTTCATCGTCGTGTTGAAGTGCAGGCCCGGATCGGCGGAGGCCCATGCGGCGTGGCCGATCTTTTCCCACAGGTCGCGCGCCTTGAGCGTCTTCATGACGCGGCCGTCCTTGCGGGCGGTCAGGTTCCAGTCGCCATCGGTCTCGACGGCGCGCAGGAAGTCGTCCTTCAGCGAGACGGAGTTGTTGGAGTTCTGGCCCGAAACGGTGAGGTAGGCTTCCGAATCCCAGTCGGTGTCGTAGGTCTTGAAGTCGATGGACTTGTAGCCCTGCTTGGCGAACTGGATGACGCGCTTGACGTAGTTTTCCGGAACGGAATTCTTCTTGGCCGCCTTGATCTCGCGCTTCAGCGCCGGGTTCTTCAGCGGGTCGAAGCAGTCGCCATTGTCGGCTTCGCAGTTGATGCAGGCCTTCATGATGGCAGCGAGGTGGTTACGGACGATCTTGGAGCCGGTGACGAGCGAGGCGACCTTCTGCTCCTCGTTCACCTTCCAGTCGATATAGGCCTCGATATCGGGGTGATCAGCATCGACCACCACCATCTTGGCGGCGCGGCGCGTGGTGCCGCCCGACTTGATCGCGCCGGCAGCGCGGTCGCCGATCTTGAGGAAGCTCATCAGGCCGGACGACTTGCCGCCGCCGGAAAGCTTTTCGCCTTCGCCGCGCAGCATGGAGAAGTTGGAGCCGGTGCCGGAGCCATATTTGAACAGGCGCGCCTCGCGCACCCACAGGTCCATGATGCCGCCTTCGTTGACGAGGTCGTCGGCAACCGACTGGATGAAGCAGGCATGCGGCTGCGGGTGTTCATAGGCCGACTTGGACTTGGTCAGCTTGCCGGTGAAAGGGTCGACATAGAAATGGCCCTGGCCGGGGCCGTCGATGCCATAGGCCCAGTGCAGGCCGGTGTTGAACCACTGCGGCGAGTTCGGGGCGACGCGCTGGGTGGCGAGCATGTAGGAGAGCTCGTCCTTGAAGGCGCGGGCGTCGTCTTCGGACTTGAAGTAGCCGCCCTTCCAGCCCCAATAGGTCCAGGTGCCGGCGAGACGGTCGAAGACCTGGCGGGCATCGATCTCGGAACCGTAGCGTTCATCTGCGGGCAGGGCGGCAAGGGCTGCCTCATCGGGCACCGAGCGCCACAGGAAGGAAGGAACGTCGTTTTCCTCGACCTTCTTCAGCCGGGCGGGCACGCCGGCCTTGCGGAAATACTTCTGGGCAAGGATGTCGGCGGCGACCTGCGAGAACTGCGCCGGTACGTCGATGTTGTCCAGGCGGAAGACCACCGAACCATCAGGGTTCTTGATCTCGCTCAGCGCCTTGCGGAATTCGATCTCCGCGTAAGCCGATTGTCCGTCCTTGGTGAAACGCCGCTCGATGCGCATTTGTCCGTTCCTCAGTCCCTATATATAGCACCTATCCACAGGAAACCCTCGCAGTTTCCGCATGAAGGCGCATGCCCGTTCAATTCCGGCTTTCACTGGGAAAGCCGGGGTCCCCGGCCTTCGTTCCCGCCTGGGTCGCCGTTATGCCAAATCCCCTGGCCGGCAACCCACTTTCGGCGAGACCGGAAGGCCTCAATCCAACACTTGGCTGTGATTCCTCTCATCGAGAGAGTTGCACACTAGCTAGTGTTGGAGCCTGATCGCAAACACTAAATATAGTGTTAAACAGTTATTTATTCCAGTGTCACACAGGCATGCTACGCGACAAAATTCCCGGCAGAACGCGTGCGAAAGCCCACCGTCGAAACGGGGCAAAATCCGCCAGAACGCATGCTAATCCGGGAAAAAAGACCGGTTCAAAGAACCCGCCGGCCGCACCCTAAACAAGGACACGTGGCCCATAAAAGACGACTCGGATTTCATCGTCAAGGATTCGTTTCTGTAAGTTTTATGACCCCAACATCTTGTGTGTCACTTATGTGGATAGTGGGGAGAATAAACGCCGGAAAAGCGCGGCTCCGCGGTTTTGCCCAAACCGCGCGAAAAAACATCTTGCTATTGGTTGCGGCCTGGCGGCTGCACCCAATTACGCGCCCAGGTGGCCGAATCGCTGACGGCGCGTGTGTGTCGCGTCTTCAGGAAACGGCGCCGAGCAGGGCGAATATCGTCGCTGCCAGCAGGGCCGAAGCCGGCACGGTGGTTGCCCAAGCCATGACGATGGTTCTGACATGGGCGCGGCGCACCAGGCGGCGGCGGGTGATCTCTTCGTTCGACGGTCCCTTGCGCGGGTTGTCGTCGTCGTCCTCGTCATCCTCGGCCGATTCGTTTTTCGATCCCGCCTTGCCGGTCTTCTTCAATTGCCTGCGGCGCTCGAGATAGGCACGGCGATGCTTTGAATTCTCGATGTACCATTCGCGGAAGAAGCCGACGCCGAAGACGGCGCCCACGGCAATATGCGTCGAGGATACCGGCAGGCCGAACCACGAGGCGACGATGACGATGATCGCCACGGCAAGCGCCACCGAGAAGGCGCGCATCGGGTTGAGCTTGGTGATCTCGCCGCCGACGACCCGCACCAGCTTGGGCCCGTAGAGCAGCAGGCCGCAGGAAATGCCGAGCGCGCCGATGAGCATAACCCAGAAGGGAATGTTGACGACGTCTGCCACCGCGCTCTTTCTGGCTGCATCGACGATCGCCGCCAGCGGCCCGACCGCGTTGGCGACGTCGTTGGCGCCATGAGCGAAGGACAGAAGTGCTGCGGAGCCGATCAGGGGCAGCCGGAAAAGTTTTCTTAGCGAGCGGTTGCGGTTCTCCAGGCCTTGCGATTGCGCCAGCACGGACCGATGAGAAAGCGCCCAGGCAAGCAGAAAGCAGGCGATGCCGACCAAAGCCGTTACCCCTGCACCTGCACCGGGAAAGAGCTTCGTCACGAGATAGGTGGCGAAAGAGCCGGCCATCAAGGCGATCAGCAGCGGAACCCAGCGCCTCGCGGCGGCGATCTTGTCGTCCTGATAGATGATCGCGGTCTTGATGAAGGCCTGGAAGACGATCGCGACGGCCGCGCCAAGGATAGGGGTCACGACCCAGCTCGTCGCTATGGTGGTCATCGACAGCCAATCGACGGCACCGAGGCCGGCGGCTGCCGCACCTGCTCCGACCACGCCGCCGACGATGGAGTGGGTGGTCGACACTGGTGCGCCGATCCAGGTGGCGAAGTTGATCCACAGCGCCGACGAGATCAGGCCGGCAAGCATCAGCCGGATCAGCACCGCGGGATCGGAAACGACCTCGGGCTGGATGATGTTGGACGAGATCGTGGCGACGACGGCGTCGCCGGCAATCAGGGCGCCTGCCGTTTCGAAGATGGCTGCGATGATCAGCGCGCTGACCATGGTCATGGCCTTGGCGCCGACGGCAGGGCCGACATTGTTGGCGACGTCGTTGGCGCCGATGTTCATGGCCAGATAGGCCGCCATTGCCGCCGCGATCACCACGACGATGGCCTGCGGTTGACCGAAGACGTAGATCGCTGCCGCGGAAGCCGCCAGCAGGAGGAATAGCAGCGCCAGGCCGGGTGCTAGAAATCCGCGTGCGACGAAGCCGGTCGCTTCCTCAATGTCGGCAAGCCGGCCCAGATCCTTATCGAGTGTATGTTTGGAGCGCGCGCCGTCGCTCATGACTGGCAAGGCCACGGCCACGGCAAGCCGGAAGACCGTGCCGTCGGCGTATATCTGGCGGAGTGGGGGCCTGCTGCGGGGTTCATCGCCTGGAAGTTAGCGAAATCAGGCAGCGGTTTTGTGTCGGCTCTCGCCGAAGTGCCTGATGAGCTCGCCAAGATCCTGCTCCCGCACCAGCCTTGCTGCCTTGGAAACGGGAAACCACTCGCGCTTGCGCTCGTCTTTCTCGGGCCATTTGGAGGCGACACCGTCGACATGCATCGGAAATACGAGCACTTCGCAGCGCCGTTCCATGCCCGACGACAGGCGCTTGGCGTAGTAGTAACGGCCGAGTTCGAGATGGGACATGGAGCCTGACAGGCCGGCTTCCTCGGCTGCTTCGCGCGCAGCGGACTCGTAGAGTTGTTCAGTGCCTTCCGGCCAGCCCTTGGGCAGAACCCAGCGGCCGGTGTCACGGCTGGTGATCAGCATGATCTCGGTACGACCGGCGCGCTCGCGCCACGGCAATGCGGCAACCTGCACACGGCACGGCATCGCTCCGAAGAGGCGCCTGATCCGCTCAACCATATGGTTGCGTGTGACGTGGTTCATAAGCATCGACGTTGGTCTTTCCCGGTTCTCCGATTCGTTTGCCGTCTCACGAATATTAGAGTTAATTATGCGTAATAATAGTAAAAATTCGACTAATCCCCGACCGAAATCAGGTGAAGCAGTGATGCAGGACCTACTTGGAGATCAGTCGAAAGTTGCAACTTAATATAGGTAGACACCCGCTCGATTGCCACCTTGCGGGCGCCATGCGTTAGCGCAGGAGCGCAATCAGCCGGCGTGATCGTCGGAAATCGGCTTCTGATAGGTGAAGCCCATGTCCCAGGGGAAGTAGATCCAGGTGTCCTGCGACACCTCGGTGACGAAGGTGTCGACCAGCGGCCGGCCCTTGGGCTTGGCGTACACAGTGGCGAAATGGGCTTTCGGCATCATCGCCCGCACGATCGCCGCCGTCTTGCCGGTGTCGGTGAGGTCGTCGACGATGAGCACGCCCTCGCCGTCATTTTCGAGCAGGGAAGGGGTGATTTCCTTCAGGACCTGCAACTGACCTTGCGAGGTGTAGTCGTGGTAGGAGGCGACGCAGACCGTCTCGATCATGCGGATGCCGAGTTCGCGCGAGATGATGGCGGCCGGAACCAGCCCGCCGCGCGTGATGCAGACGATTGCCTTCCATTGTCCGTTGACGCCGGCAAGCCGCCAGGCCAGCGCACGGGCATCACGATGGAACTGGTCCCAGGCAACGGGAAAGGCTTTTTCGGGAAGAGACATTGCGCGGCACTCCGGTGGCGCGTCGCAACGCGCGAAAGCTCAGGGAATGCGGGCGCAATTAGCCGGAAAGACCGGTATTTGGCAAGCCTCTCGCCATTGCTGGCCCATATTGATTTTTCGCATCCGGCGGGGCGCGCGATTGAATGCGGGGCAAAGTTATGATCATTGCGAGCGGGCGCGAAAGCCTGTGCAGGAACGGAGCATTCACATGCTGAAAATCTGGGGTCGCAGAAACTCGACCAATGTCAAAAAAGTTCTGTGGTGCGCCGGGGAACTCGGTTTGTCGTACGAGCACGCCAATGCCGGTGGCGCTTTTGGCGTCGTCAACGATCCCGAATATCGCGCGATGAACCCCAACGGGCTCGTTCCCTGCATAAAGGATGGAGACTTCGTGCTCTGGGAATCGAATGCGATCGTTCGCTATCTGGCTGCAAAGTACGGTAATGGCACGCTTTTTCCGGCGGACCCAACCGTTCGCGCCGATGCCGACAAGTGGATGGATTGGGCGACGTCGTCCATCGCTGCTCCTTTCCGCGATGTGTTCTGGAATGTCGTGCGCCTGCCCGTTGACCAGCGCGACGACGCGGCGTTCAGGAAAGGTTTGGAGAATTGCACGCGGCTGCTGTCGATTGCCGACAAGGCCCTTGCCGGGCAGCCATTTCTTTCAGGCGCTCAATTCGGCATGGGCGACATACCGCTGGGATGCTTTGCTTATTCCTGGTTTGGCATGCCGATCGAAAGGCCAGCTTTGCCCCACCTGAAGGCCTGGTATGACCGGCTCGCCACACGGCCAGCGTATCAGACGGCGGTGATGATACCGCTGACCTGACTCCTGCGCTGCGACAGCGATGCCTTATCGCGACATGAACGTCGCCACCGGCATCGACTGCAGAACGGTTCGGGTGACGCCGCCGAACAGCAACTGCCGCAGCCAGGAGTGGCTGTAGGCACCGAGGACGAGAAGGTCGGCGCCTGTCGCGGCGACGCGTTCCTGAAGGATCTGATCGACGGAGCGGTGTTTTGACTCTTCAGAGGCGACGGTGACGTTTGCTCCATGACGGGCAAGTGCTGCGGCGATCTCGGCGCCGGACGCGTCGGCGTCTTCATCAGTGTCATCGGGCGGGTCGATAACGAAGACTTCCGTGTGCTTGGCTTCCAGGATCAGCGGCAGGGCGTCGAAGGCGGCGCGTGCTGCCTCGCGGCTGCCGTTCCAGGCGATGATGATGCGGCCATAATTGCTCTGGGCCGGGCCGTCATGCGGAACGACCAGCACCGGGCGCCCGGACTCGTAGAGCAGCGCGTCTACGTCGGCGGTGGCCGTCGAATCCGCGTGCGGGTCGCGTTGGGCGGCAATGACGATATCGGCGCAGCGCGCGCTGGAAATGCCGCAATGGGCGCTGTCGCCGGAAAAGCTTTCAAGGCTGCGCCACTCCGAGGACTGGCCGGATTCGGTAATACGGCTTCGAAACAGCCCCTCGAGCTGGTCGGCTCGTTCCTTGTTGACCTCGGCGGTCGCCTGCAGGAACTCGGTGTCGGGAAAGCCGACCGCCGACGTGTAGGCGACCGGCAACGCTTCGGCATGTACGCCGATCATATGGCTCTCGAAGCGGGCGGCGAAGGGGATCGCGCAGTCAAGGACGCGCTCGGCGTCGTCCTTGCTCTGGATAATGGCAACGATCGTCTTGAACGGCATGGAAGCCTCCTTGATGCGACGTATGAACATCCCAGGAGGAAACTCTATCACGGCCTTGGCGGTTCCGCACGGCAAGCGATATTGGCGCGCAGGTGCGTTGACATTCAGGTGATCGGGGGCCTGCGACCTGCGCTTCGGCAGTCAGGCAGGCTTGGCGGCTTTTGCAGCTTCGGCGAGGCCGGCAACCATCGCAGCGACTTCCGCCCGTGCAGCCTCCAGCGCTTCCTGCGAGCGGGCGCGGACGACGAGATCGGTGCGGAAGGTGCCGTCGAGATATTTCGGGTAGGAGCCGATGATCGTGTCGGGATGGCGCTTCTGGATTTCTCCCAGCGGGCCGCCGATCGTGCCTTCGCCGAAGGGACACTCGATGGTGACCGAAATGAGCTTCGTGCCGGTCTTCAGCGTCGGCACGACATTGTCGAGCATGGCCTGGAAAATGGATGGCACGCCGGCCATGACATGGACATTGCCGATGCGGAAGCCCGGCGCCAGCGAAACCGGATTGGCTATATGGTCAGCGCCGCGCGGCATGCGCGCCATGCGCTTTCGCGCTTCGGTGAATTCCATGCTGCGGCTGGCGTAATTGGCCTCCATCATCGCATAGGCCTTGGGATCATATTCGCAAGGGACACCGAAGGCTTTCGAGATGGAATCGGCGGTGATGTCGTCATGCGTCGGGCCGATGCCGCCGGTGGTGAAGACGTAGGTGTATTTTGCCCTGAGCGCGTTCACGGCTGCAACGATCTCGTCTTCCTCGTCGGGGACGATGCGCACTTCCTTCAGGTCGATGCCAATCGCCGTCATGATGTCGGCGAGGTGGCCGATATTCTTGTCCTTGGTCCGGCCCGAAAGGATTTCGTCGCCGATGACGATCATGGCGGCAGTGACGATATCGGTCATGGGAGACTCCGGAAGAAATGACTTTGGTGAGATAGCCCGGCAAGGCACTTCGGGCAATGGTGCTCAGATTGTGAACGATCTGTCGGCAACTTAGGCGTTTCCACTGAACGATGCTGGCCCTAAATGTTTTCTGCACAGCGACCCAAGCGTCGCTTCATAGCGATTTCACCTGCAAGGAGACATGCAAATGGCGAAGGTATTGGTGCTTTATTATTCGAGCTGGGGTCACACCGAGCAAATGGCGAAGTCCGCCGCGGAAGGCGCCCGCGAGGCCGGCGCCGAAGTGACGATCAAGCGCGTTCCCGAACTGGTGCCGGAAGCAGTGGCAAAGGCGGCCTATTACAAGCTCGACCAGGAAGCGCCGATCGCCGAGCCCCTCGAACTGGAAAATTACGACGCCATCATCATCGCGACCTCGACCCGCTACGGCATGATGGCCTCGCAGATGAAGAATTTCCTCGACCAGACCGGTCCGCTCTGGGCCAAGGGCGCGCTGATCAACAAGATCGGCTCGGTCATGGTTTCGACCGCGACCCAGCATGGTGGCCAGGAATTGGCGCTGATCTCGACCCAGTGGCAGATGCAGCACCACGGCATGATCATCGTGCCGCTGTCCTATGCCTATCAGGGCCAGATGGGCAACGACGTGGTGCGCGGCGGCGCGCCCTATGGCATGACGACGACGTCTGACGGCGACGGCTCGCGCCAGCCTTCGGCACAGGAGCTCGAAGGCGCGAAGTTTCAGGGCAAGCGGGTGGCGGAGATCACCATCAAGCTCCACGGCTGATTTTTCTCAACAGTTGAAATGATTTGCGGGCAGCTCTTCACGGAGCTGCCCGTTTTTCGTTGGCGGGCTTCATTGGAACGGCGATGCCTTGTTGTGGCTTGAAAGACGGATAGACTTGAGCCCGACACTCTCGGCACGGGGTTTTGATGACGCTTTCCACCATCCTGTTGTGGCTTCTCGCTGCATTGTTCCTGGTCGCGGCTTTCGTGGCCGGCTATTTCATCCTGGTCACGCGCCGGATCGCGGCGGAAGCCGAGAGGAAGGTGCCGCCCGTCGGCAAGTTCATCGATGTCGATGGCAACCGCATCCATTATGTCGATGAGGGTGAGGGGCAGCCGATCGTCTTTGTCCACGGCCTCGGCGCGCAACTTCTCCAGTTCCGCCATCCGCTTTTCGACAGGCTCGGCGGTTTTCGGCTGATCGCGCTCGACAGGCCGGGTTCCGGCTACTCGTCACGGGCGGCAGGCGCGAGCGGTCGCCTGCCCGAACAGGCGCTGGTAGTCAGGCATTTCATCGAGAAGCTCGGGCTGGAAAAGCCGCTGATCGTCGGTCATTCGCTGGGTGGCGCGATCACGCTGGCGCTGGCGCTCGATCATCCGGAGGCGATCTCCGGCATCGCCCTGATGTCGCCGCTGACGCATCTGTCGGAGGCTCCGCCCGAATTCCAGGGCCTGCTCATCAGATCGCCGCTCAAGCGCTGGCTGATCGCCAACACGGTCGGCGTCCCGATGGCGATGAAATATGCGCAGCAGACGCTTGCCTTCATCTTCGGGCCGCAAGCTGTTCCTGGCGATTATATCGTCAAGGGCGGCGGCATGCTTGGCCTGCGGCCAAGCCATATCTACGCGACCTCGACCGACTTCGTTGCGATCGAACAGGATCTCGGACGGCTGCAAGCCCGCTATGGCGAGATAGAGCTGCCCGCCGGCCTGCTTTTCGGGACAGGCGACCGGGTTCTGGATCACAAAATCCAGGGGCTGCCGATGCAAGACAAAATCCCCGGTCTCGAAATTGACCTTCTCGACGGTATCGGCCACATGCCGCAATTCACCGCCACGGCCGAAGCCGTGGCGTTCATTCGCAAGATGGCGGGCAGGGTGTTCGCGAGCTGAGCGTTATTCGGCCGCCTGCGTCCAGTGGCGCATGAAGGGCTCGCCGCGCGCAAGCTGCGGGGCGGGGTGGAATTCATGCCCAAGCGTGGCAGCGGCGCGCCACGGCCAGCGCGGATCGGCGATCAGCGCACGCGCCACCGCCACCATATCGGCCTTGCCTTCGGTGATGATCGCATCGGCCTGCCTGGGCATGTCGATCAGGCCGACGGCGCGGGTCGGGATGCCGGCACCCTCGCGGATGGCGGTCGCCAGATGGACCTGATAGCCGGGACCGGTCTGGATTTTCTGCAACGGCGAATTGCCGCCGCTGGAGCAGCAGATATAGGCAGCACCCGCAGCCTTGTAGGCCTTGGCGACCTCGATAGCATCGGGTACGTCGAAGCCGCCTTCGACCCAATCGGTTACCGACATGCGCGCGCCGACCATCAGGCCGGGCGCGGCCGCGACCACCGCTTTTACGACCTCGACGGGGAAACGCATGCGGTTTTCTAGCGAGCCGCCCCATTTGTCGGTGCGCTTGTTGGACAGCGGCGACAGGAACTGGTGCAGCAGATAGCCATGCGCGGAATGGAGTTCGATGAAGTCGAAGCCGGCGCGCGCGGCGCGCTTTGCCGCGTCGGCGAAAGCTGAGACGATCCGTTCGATGCCTGCCTCGTCAAGCGCCTCGGGCACCTGCCAGCCTTCGTCGAAGGCGATCGCAGAGGCCGAGACGATCTGCCAGGGGTCTTCGTCGGGGCCGAGCGCGTTGCCGCCTTCCCATGGCCGGCGGTTCGACGCCTTGCGTCCGGCATGGGCTAGCTGGACGCCGAACTTTGTGCCGGGCGCGGCGACGCGCCGGGCTGCATCCAGGGTGCGCCGGGCAGCCGCTTCATTGTGATCGGAATAGAGACCGAGACAGCCATGGGTGATGCGGCCGCGCCGCTCGACATCGGTCATCTCGACGGTGACCATGCCGGCGCCGGACATCGCCAGGTTCATCCAATGCTGGAGATGCCAGTCGGTGGCCGAGCCGTCGTCGGCGGAATACTGGCACATCGGCGCCACCGCGATGCGGTTGGGAAATTCGAGATTGCCGAGCGTGATGGGGGAGAAAAGATGCTTGGTCATGAAAACTCCGGCGTGGGTATCGTCGTCATGTAGGAGAAGGGCCTGGCCCGCGCCATACACGAGAGGGTGAGCGGTTCGCTGGACAAGCTGAATGTTCGGGCCGGCGATGGCAAGGGCTGCTGTACCAACAAAGGCGCGTTGCGAAGGTGCGAATTTGCCGCTAGTGCCGATGCCGGGAATTCAGGAGCCGATCATCATGGAAGAACGCATACGCATCCGGTCCGAGGAGATTCTGTCGGATGATTGGGCGCTGCTGAAGAAGACGGTGTTCGACTACCAGCGGCGTGATGGCGGCTGGGAGACGCAGATTCGTCAGACCTATGATCGTGGCGACGGTGCTGTAATCCTGCCTTTCGACCCGGAGCGCGGAACCGTGCTTCTGGTGCGGCAGTTCCGGTTTCCGGCCTATGTCACGGGCCACAAGGAGCCGCTGATCGAAGCCTGTGCAGGCCTTCTCGACGCCGACGATCCGGAAACCTGCATCCGCAAGGAGGCGGAGGAGGAACTCGGCTACCGCCTGCGCGGCGTAAAACACCTGTTCACGCCCTATATGAGCCCCGGCAGCTTGACCGAGCGGCTATCGTTCTTCGTGGCCGATTATACGCCGGCCGATCGTATCTCCGAAGGTGGCGGTGCTGCCGACGAGGGCGAGGACATCGAGGTTCTGGAAATGACGCTTGATGATGCGGTTGCCGGTATAACGGACGGGCGCATTATCGATGCCAAGACGATCATCCTGCTTCAGCATATGAAGCTGACGGTTGGCTAAGCGATCGGCTGGAGCATGGAGCGACGGAATGCGGTCTCGCTCTACGAGTCCTTCGGTTTCACGCGCTGCGCATCGTTTCGTCTGGTTTCGGACAGTGTGAGCCATAGCGAAGTGTTCATGTCGAGAGCGATCTGATCGCGCCTGCATGGTTGCAGACCCTGGGTCAGTTCCGGACGTAGCCCTTCGCCACGCTTGGCGGCGATTTCATGCAATTGGGCCAGGATGAACATGGGAAAACTCCGATTTCGTTGATGAAACCAGAGTAGGCAGCGCCAGATTCGTCAGCCACCCGTTTCCTGTGGAGATGGTGGTGCGGACGGCGGGACTTGAACCCGCAAGACCAGAGGTCGACAGATTTTAAGTCTGTTGCGTATACCAGTTTCGCCACGTCCGCGTTGCGGTCACTGGTAACGGAGCCGGACGAGATTGCAAGCCCTGACCTGACTCTCAACACACCCTACTTCGCATCGATGAAATCGAGCACCGATTTCGTATAGCCTGCTGGGTCCTGCAGCATGGCGAAATGGCTGACATTGGGCAGGATGATCAGCTTCGCGCCGGGAATGACCGACGCCATGTATTCGGTGTGTTCGCGCTTGATTGCCTCGTCATGGTCGCCGGCGACGATTGCCGTCGGCACGGTGATCTTTTCGAGCTGCTCCTTGGTCCAGGACGGCTGGCTTTCCCACATGTGGCTGATCTGGCCGACAAAGGCGTCATACTGGTCGGGCGTCCGTGACAGGCGTTTGTAGTCCTCGCCTGAGCGCTCGATATAGGCGGCGAAGGTCTTGTTGGTCAGCACGCCGGGGTCGACGCCGTCGGTGGTGACGTTGGCGGCCTGGGCATAGAGTTTCGTCAAGCGCTCGGGATGGTTCATGGCAATGTCGAGGCCGATGATGCCGCCGTCACTCCAGCCGACGAGCGCGGTCTTCTGGATTTTCAGCTGGTCGAGGAGGGCCAGATAGTCGGATGCCATCAGGTCGTAGCCGAAGGGCTTGTCGTTGCGGGTCGAGCGGCCATGGCCTCGGCTGTCGGCGACGATCACCTTGTGGGTCTTGGACAGTTCCGCGACCTGGCTCGACCATATGTCGGCATGGCCAAGCCCACCATGGATGAGCAGCACCGGCTCGCCCTGGCCATAGATGGCATAATACATCTCGATGCCGTTGACCTTGGCGTAGCCGCTTTCGTTGGCGGGCGGCATGGGCGCGGGCTGGGGCAGTGTCTGCCAGCGCTCCTCGGCTAGGGATGCGCCGGTGCCTGCGAACGATAAAACCGCAAAAACCAGTGCAATCCACAGGGCGCGCATATTCATCTCCACTTGCTGCGAGTGGCTCTAAATCACTGCCTTTGCGCGAAAAAAGTCAATGGCGCACTTTGCTCGAAAGGATCGAGAATTGGGATGATTCACCTATGGAATCAGGCGTCCTCCTCGACGAACACTTCATCGCGCTTCTTCCTGACGCTGGGCAGGAACACGACGGCCAACACGGCGAGCGCGATCAGCAGCAGTATCGCGCTGATCGGTCTTGTCACGAAGGTCGTCGGATCGCCGCGCGACAGGATCATGGCGCGGCGCAGGTTTTCCTCCAGCAGCGGACCAAGCACGAAGCCGAGCAGCAAGGGTGCCGGCTCGCAGCGCAGCTTGGTCAGGACATAGCCGATGAAGCCGAAAAAGGCGACGGAGTAGAGGTCGAAGACGTTGGAATTGACGCTATAGACGCCGATCGAGCAGAACGCCATGATGATCGGGAACAACACGTAATAGGGGATCGTCAGCAGCTTCACCCACAGGCCGATCAGCGGCAGGTTGAGCACGATCAGCATCAGGTTGCCGATCCACATCGAGGCGATGATGCCCCAGAACAGCGCTGGCTGTTCGGTCGCGACATTGGGGCCGGGGACAATGCCCTGGATAATCATCGCGCCGATCATCAGCGCCATGACCGGGTTTGCTGGAATGCCCAGGGTCAGCATCGGGATGAAGGAGGTCTGCGCGCCGGCATTGTTGGCCGATTCCGGGCCGGCGACGCCGGCAATGGCGCCCTTGCCGAATTGTTCCGGGTGTTTCGAAACCCGCTTTTCGACGGTGTAGGAGGCAAAGGCCGCCAGAACCGCGCCGCCGCCCGGGAGGATGCCGAGAAGCGAGCCGATGATGGTGCCGCGCACGATGGGTGCAGCCATTTCCTTGAAATCCTCGCGGGTCGGAAACAGGCCGGTGACCTTTTTGATGAGCACCGAGCGCTCATGCTCGTTTTCGAGGTTGCGCAGGATTTCAGCGACGCCGAAGACGCCGACCGCCACCGCGACAAAATTCAGCCCGTCGGCATATTCGCGAATGCCAAGGGTGAAGCGCGGCGTGCCGGAATAGATATCGGTGCCGACGAGGCCGAGCAACAGGCCAAGCACGACCATGGCCAGTGCTTTGATGATCGAGCCGTGGGCGAGCGCGATCGACGAGACGAGGCCGACGACCATGAGCGAAAAATATTCGGCGGCGCCGAATTTGAGCGCGATTGCCGTCAGCGGCGGAGCAAAGATGGCGACGAGGAAAGTCGAGACTGTGCCGGCGAAGAAGGAGCCGATCGCGGCGATGGCGAGAGCAGCGCCCGCGCGGCCATTCTTGGCCATCTGGTAGCCGTCGATCGCGGTGACGGCCGAGGAGGACTCGCCTGGCATGTTAATGAGGATTGCCGTGGTCGAGCCGCCATATTGCGCGCCGTAGTAGATGCCGGCCAGCATGATCAGCGACGAGACCGGATCGCCGATCTGGAAGGTTATAGGCAGCAGCATGGCGATTGTCGCCGTGGCGCCAATGCCGGGCAGCACGCCGATCAGCGTACCGAGGAGAACGCCGATAAGGCAGAAGCCGAGGTTCCAGAGCGTCGATGCCGTGGCAAAGCCGAGGGCGAGATTGTTGAGAAGGTCCATCACGCGCTCCTAAAACGGCAGCCAGGGGCCGAAGCGCTGGAACGGCAGCCCGAGCGCGTAGCTGAAGACGGCGACGGAAAACAGGGTCACGCCCGCGGCCAGCAGGAGGGCGGGCAGGGGCTTCATGCGCGTGCTGGCGAAGGCCGCGATCAGCGAGGTGAGAAAGATCGATGGCACGAAGCCAAGACCGCGCACGGTCAGCCCGAAGAAGATCGGCGCGGGCAGGATCAGCAGCATGCCGCGCCATGCGATCGGCCCGATGGGTTCGCCAGCGACACGCGTGGCCTGCACCAGGATGATCGCTCCGAGCAGGATCAGCACGCAGGCCAGAACCAGCGGAAAATAGCCCGGTCCCATGCGGAAGGTGGTGCCGAGTTCGAGACCGAACGACTGCACCGCGAAGAACAGGCCAAGCCCGACAAATATCGCGCCGCAGAGGCCATTGGTCGAATCGATTGAAAAAGATTTCATCAGGCTTTGTCCCCGCGCCCGTGCGACGGGCGAAATGCCGATGGATGAGGGATGGACGGAGCGCCTGGCGCCCCATCCATGAAATCAGAAATCAGTCGGCGTATTGGCCGGCCGCTTCGATGACCGGCTTCCAGCGCGCGATTTCGCTTTCGAGCTTGGCCTTGAGTGCGGCTGGCGTGGCGTCGGCCTCGGACGAGGGCACGGTGCCGAGTTCGGCGAAACGGGCGATCACGTTGGGGTCTTTCAGCGCCACCTGAAGCGACTTGGACAGGCGCTCGGTGATTTCGGCCGGCGTGCCCTTGGGCGCGTAGATGCCGTGCCAGATGCCGACCTGGAAGCCGGGCAGGCCGCCTTCTTCTGCTGTCGGCACGTCAGGCAGGACGTCGAGGCGCTTGGCGGACGTCACCGCATAGGCCTTGATGGTGCCGCCCTGGATCTGCTTGGTGGTGTTGGTGGTCTGGTCGCACATGATGTCGACCTGACCGCCGAGCAGGTCGGTCATGGCCGGGCCGGTGCCCTTGTAGGGCACGGTTACGAGCGACGTGTCGATCGCGCTCATGAACAGCATGCCGCAAAGGTGCGAGGCAGCGCCAATGCCGGCATTGGCGACGGTCACCGTATCCTTGTTGGCCTTGGCATATTCGACCAGGCCCTTGAGGTCCGTAGGCTCGAGATCCTTGCGGGCGACGATCGTCATCGGCACGTCGGTTACGAGGCCGACATATTCGAAGTCGTTCAGCGTGTCATAGGCGAGCTTGCGGTAGAGCGTGGCGCTGGTGGCCATGCCGATGTGGTGCAGGAGCAAGGTGTAGCCATCCGGCTCGGACGAAGCGACGCGCCCGGCGCCAAGCGTGCCGCCGGCGCCGCCGACATTTTCGACGATGACCTGCTGACCGAGGTCCTTCGACATCGCTTCTGCGACCAAGCGCGTGACCGTATCGGTCGGGCCGCCCGCGGCAAATGGCACGACGACCGTAATGGTGCGTTCAGGATAGTCCGCCCATGCCGCTGAAGACAGCGTCAACACGGCAGTCGTGGCGAGTGCTGCGAGCAGCTTTTTCATCAATGAATTCCTCCCATTGCGGGCGGGGTTTCAACCCGCTCCTCCGCGGCGTGAACATTCAGGCCGCTTCTCCTCCCTGTGCGTCCGCCAACCGGGGGCAATGCCGGCGAGACGAACGGTCATCGAAATGGACATGACTTTGACTGTCAAGCGCAATACGACGATGGGATTATACGCTACAGTGAAGCAACGCCCGAAAATCGCAACTGGTCAAAGTTCCGAAGGCTTGGCAGAAACGGGTGAAACAGGAGTCGCATATGGTCAAGAAGCAGGCGTTCAGTGCACCCAGGCCGTGGACGGAAATGGCTACCGCGCTGGTAGACGTCGCCATGGGGCGCAAGCCGGCCGATCTCGTGGTGCGCAACGGGCGCTGGGTCAATGTCCATTCCGGCGAAGTGATACCGGGGACCGATCTGGCGATCGTGGGCGGGCGCTTCGCCTATTGCGGCCCGAATGCCTCGCACGCCATCGGAACGGGAACCAAGGTGGTGGATGCCGGCGGGCGCTATCTCGTGCCGGGCCTGTGCGATGCGCATATGCATGTCGAGAGCGGCATGGTGACGGTGACCGAATTCGCGCGCGCCGTCATTCCGCATGGCACGACCTCGATGTTCATCGATCCGCATGAGATTGCCAATGTGCTTGGGCTGAACGGCGTCAGGCTCATGCATGACGAGGCGGTTGCGATGCCGATCAACGTCCATGTGCAGATGCCGTCCTGCGTGCCGTCAGCACCCGGGCTCGAAAATGCCGGTGCTTCGCTCGGGCCGCAGGACGTGGCCGAGGCGATGACATGGCCCAACATCATCGGGCTCGGGGAGGTGATGAATTTTCCCGGCGTCGCGGCCAACGACCCGGTGATGGTCGGCGGCATCGCCGAAACCGTGAAGGCCGGCAAGACCGTCGGCGGGCACTATGCGTCGCCCGATCTCGGCCTGCCGTTCCATGGCTATGTCGCCGGCGGTCCCGAAGACGACCATGAAGGCACCCGCGCCGAGGACGCCATTGCGCGCGTCCGGCAGGGGATGAAGGCGATGCTGCGGCTTGGTTCGGCCTGGTACGATGTCGCAACGCAGATAAAAGCGGTGACGGAACAAGGGCTTGATCCGCGAAACTTCATCCTTTGCACCGACGACAGCCATTCCGGAACGCTGGTGCATGACGGGCATATGGACCGCGTCGTGCGCCATGCCATTGCGCAGGGGCTGAAGCCAATTACCGCCATCCAGATGGCGACGATCAACACCGCCCAGCATTTCCGGCTCGAGCGCGAACTCGGTTCGATCACGCCCGGCCGGCTGGCCGATTTCCTGATCGTGTCGGACCTGGTCGAGATGACGATCGACGAGGTTTACGGACGTGGCGTGCGGCTGGCGAAAGCCGGCAAGCTGGAAATTGACATTCCGGCCTACGACTATCCGAAGAGCGCCAAGAATACGGTAAAGCTCGGCAAGAAGCTGAAGGCCAAGGATTTCGACATCGCGGCACCCGAGGGCGCAAACGAGGTGCGCGTTCGCGTCATCGGCGTGATCGAGAACCAGGCGCCGACGCGGGCTCTGGAGGCCGATCTTGCGGTCGAAGACGGGCTTGTCGCCATGGACCGCCGCAACGACGTCTGCCAGATCGCACTGGTCGAGCGCCATCGCGGAACCGGCGGGGTCGTCAACGGTTTTGTGTCGGGCTTCGGCTACATGCAGGATTGCGCGATGGCCTCGACGGTCGCGCATGACAGCCACCACATGATCGTGGTCGGCACCAACAAGGAAGACATGGCCAAGGCCGCAAATCGGCTGGGCGAGGTCGGCGGCGGCGTGGTGCTGTTTTCAAAGGGCAAGGAACTGGCGCTGGTCGAGATGCCGATCGCCGGCCTGATGTCGGACGAGCGCGCCGAAGTCGTTGCGGAAAAGGCCGAGAAGCTGACCGAGGCGATGCGCAAGATGGGCTGCAGCCTCAACAACGCCTATATGCAGCATTCGTTGCTGGCGCTGGTGGTGATACCGGAACTGCGGATTTCCGATGCCGGCATCATCGACGTGACGAAGTTCGAGAAGGTCGATCTGTTTATCTGAATTGTTGCCGGACGTGCTTCGGCGGCCGGCAGGTCAGCCGAGCTTGCCGTGGCTCGTCCGCAGTTCCACGATCTGCACGGATTTCGGAAGTTCGATGAGGAATTCCGCGTCGCGGTCGAGATGATGGATGGCGGTGGGATCGCTGCCCGCAAACACCGTCATCGCCTCGATGCTTTCCCAATAGGAAATGGTGATGAACTCGGTCTCGCCTTCGCGGTCCTCGCGGAAGGTCTGCACGGCCATGGCATGTTCGATCAGCGGCTTGATGCCGACTTCATAGTTGTAGGCTTCGTATTCGTTGGCGCGTTCAGAGGTGGTTCGGCCGCGCCAGATGCGGGCGATCGCCGGTTGCTTCGGCGATGCGGTCACTGCCCGCCGCCGACCACGACGTTCAGCACTTCGAACGGCGTGGTGATGACGATCTCGGCTGCCGAAGCGATGGTCTGCGTTATGCCGCCGGCCAGGTTGCCGACGCGGCTGCTGGTGTCGGCTTCGCCGGTGCCGAGTTTGCTGTCCGTGGCCAGACGCTCGCCGAGCAGCTTCACCAGCACGGGATTGTCGGCGAATTTGGTATGGTTGAGGCGGTCGCCGGAACTGACCTTGCTGAGATCGATGACGACGACGCCGAGGCTGGCGATGTCGGCCGCATCCTTGTAGCCGCCGAGGCGCGGCTTGTTGCCGGCGATCAGGCTCGAAATCTCGAGCGCGCGATCGTCGCCGGAGAGGAACAGGTAGAACGGCTTCTTCGGCTTGCCGTAACGGTGCATCTGGCTCTTGAAGACATCGACGTCGATATCGGGCGAGGCCAGCACGACATCGCCGAGTTTTCCGTTGAGATCGCCGTCTCCGGTGATGGCGAGCTGGCGCAGGGCTTCCATCGTCACCCAGTTGCCCATCGAGTGGGCGATGATGTCGATGCGCGTGGCGCCGGACTTGGCAACGAGCCGCAGTGTTTCTTCCAGCGCGTCGCGGGCGGCGGTGGCGCTGTTGTTGTCGTAGACGTAGTCGGACACCTTGGCGCCCGACGCCCAGGAAAACAGCACCGGCGTTCCGGAGTAGCTGGCGTCGTGGGCGATCTGGGTCAGGCGATAGACTGCACTGTCGAAGGCTGTGTTGTAGCCGTGAACGAAAACGAGGGCGCGGCCACCGCGTTGCGCGATGTCTGCCCGCAGCGACTTTGAGAAGGCGGCGGTGCTGTCGAAGGTGCTGATGCTGTCGGCGGTGAAGTATTTTGCCGGGTCGGCGCGCTGCCCGCGTTTGCGGCGCTCGATCTCGCCGGTCTTGTGGACGGCCGGAACGGTCATGTCGACGCGGGCGAAGCTGACGGTGGCGGAACGATCGCCGGAGTAGGCTTCCTTGGGATCGGTAGCCTTGGCACGCGTGGTGGCGACGAAGATTTCGTGCCTGCCGGCAATCGAACTGGCGGGCGCCTGGACGATGTTGCTGGCGATCAGTTCGCGCGTGTTCTGGCCTGCGCAGCCGGCGACAAGCAATGCAAGTGCGATAACAGCAAACCTGGCCGACATGGTACGAAACATCATGCGCTCCGGCCAGTTTTCCTCTCCGGCCAGGTTCCTGATAGCCGCTCGCGCTGGCGCGGTCCAGCCTGCCGCGACGGCAGCCGGCGCCGAAATCGGACACGGTGTTGTTATCGGGAAACGGTCAGCGGCCCCAGAAGGTCGGCGTGAAGATCACCAGCACAGCCAGGATTTCCAGACGCCCAAGCAGCATGGCGGCCGAGCATATCCATTTCGCGGCATCCGGCAGCGAGGAAAAATTGCCGACCGGGCCGATGATCGGGCCAAGCCCCGGACCGACATTGGTGAGCGATGTCAGCGAGCCGGTGAGGGCGGTGATGAAGTCGAGGCCGGTGGCGCCGAGCAAAACCGTGGTGATGGCCCAGAGCACCAGGAATGAGGAGATGAACAGGACGACCGCACGCTGCATGTCGTCCGGCACCGAGCGATCGCCGTAGCGCACGGGAATGACCGTGTTGGGATAGATCAGCCGCCGCAGGCCGTTGGCCATCAGCTCGAACAGGATGAGGAAACGATAGGCCTTGATGCCGCCGGTGGTCGAGCCCGAGCAGCCGCCGAGGAAGGTGGCGACGAAGACGCAGGTGACGGCGAACGGTCCCCACAGCGTATAGTCCTGACTGGCAAAGCCTGCCGTCGTGATCAGCGACATGAAGTTGAAGGTGGACTGGGTCAGGGCCTGGAAGAACGACTCACCCGTGGTGACGCGCAGATAGATCGCGACCGCCACGGCAAAGACGACGCAGTAGCCGGCATAGACCCTGATCTGCGGATCGCGCAGTGCTTCGAAACGGCCGCGGATCGCAAACAGGATCATGATCGAAAACGGCAGCCCACCGATGAACATGAAGATGGTGCCGATCCAAAGGATGGCCGGATTGTCGGCATAACGCAGGAAGGACGTGTCGTGGGTGGAAAAGCCGCCTGTCGCCACAGTCGACATGGCATGGTTGACGGCGTGAAACCCGTCCATGCCGGCTGCCGCGTAGGATATGGCGCAGGCAATCACCAGCGCGGTGTAGATGCCGATGAGGCTCAGCGTGAACGTCTGGAACCGCTCAAAGGGCCGGTCCTCGATATCCGAGGATTCGATCTTGAAGTAGGAAATGCCGCCAATATTCAGAAAAGGCAGGAGAAAAAGGCCGAGCGCGATAACGCCCAGGCCGCCCATGAAGCTCAGCAGCGAGCGCCACATCAACAGGCCGGGCGGGGCATGGTCGAGCCCATTGATGACGGTGGAGCCGGTGGTGGTGATGCCCGAAACCGATTCGAAAACCGCGTCGGTGATGCTCATGTCGAGCGATGAGGCGAGAAACGGGACGGTGCCCGCAAGAGCCATGGTCAGCCACAGGAGATTGACCAGGAGGAAGCCGAACCGGCTCGTTACGGGCGGGGCATTGCCATGCGTTGCCAGCGCGACGGCCATGGCCAGTCCGCCCATGAAAAGGGCCGAGAAGGCAAAAACCCGCCAGTCCTTGTTGCCGTAATAGAGATCGACCGCGGCAGGGATAAGCATGGCGGCTGACAGATAGATGGCAAAGACCGCTGCAACGTGGATCGCGGCGCGAATGGCAACTCTATTCACGGATTGACGGGACCCCAGCTATCGCGACCGCGCCGTCTCAAGACGCGAAAGGCGGCGGCAGGGCCGGACAGTGGCTTCATCCGCCCGAATATGCAATAGGCTCGCAAACCGTGCCAACAGGAAACGCCGCCCGGCGCGCGGCGGGGAATTTTGATATGACGAGCTTTGCCGACAAGGTTGCGGCCGCCGCCGCGGCGGTGCGCGAACTGTTTCCCGAGACACCGCTGCAGGAGAACGACTACCTGTCGCGCAAGACCGGCGCGCATATTTTTCTGAAGCGCGAAGACCTGTCGCCGGTGCGCTCCTACAAAATCCGCGGGGCATTCAATTTCTTCCGCAAGGCGCTTGCGGCAGGCAACGATGCCGAATTGTTCGTCTGTGCTTCGGCCGGCAACCATGCGCAGGGCTTTGCCTTCGTCTGCCGCCATTTCGGCAAAAAGGGTGTGGTCTTCATGCCGGTGACGACGCCGCAGCAGAAGATCGACAAGACGCGGCTGTTTGGCGGCGAATTCGTCGAGATCAAGCTGGTCGGCGACTTTTTCGATGCCTGCTACCGCGCGGCGATCGAGTTCACCGAGGCTGCCGGTGCGCATATGGTGCCGCCCTTCGACCATAAGGACATCATCGAGGGGCAGGCGACGGTCGCCTACGAAATCGCTGGGCAGATGCCGGCGGGACGCAAGGCCGACATGGTGGTGCTGCCGGTCGGCGGTGGCGGGTTGGCTGCCGGCGTCACTCAATACCTGCGGGAAGTGGGGCAGGATCCGCGTTTCGTCTTTTGCGAGCCGGTGGGTGCGCCGAGCCTAAAGAACAGCCTCCTGAGCGGCAAGCGGGTGAAGCTCGAGGCCGTCGACAATTTCGTTGACGGGGCCTCGGTGGCCGAAATCGGGCGTGAGCCGTTCCGGCACCTGAAGGATTTTCCCGAAAGCGCGGTGCGGCTCATCCCAGAAAACCGGCTTTGCGCGACGATGATCGAGATGCTGAACATCGAAGGCGTGGTGCTGGAGCCGGCGGGTGCGCTGGCGATCGATGCGCTCAAGGATTTTCCGCGCAAGGAAATACGCGGCAAGACCATCGTGCTGGTGGTGTCGGGCGGCAATTTCGATTTCGAGCGCCTGCCTGACGTGAAGGAGAGGGCGCTTCGCTTCGAGGGGCTGAAGAAATATTTCGTGTTCCGCTTTCCGCAGCGGCCCGGTGCATTGCGCGACTTTCTCGACCTGCTCGGGCCGGACGACGACATCACGCGCTTCGAATACCTCAAGAAGTCGGCGCGGAATTTCGGCTCGGTGCTGATCGGCATCGAAACCAAGGACCGGCGCAACTTCGACGTGCTGTCGAAGCGCTTCCACGAGGCCGGCTGGGCCTATCAGGACATCACCGAGAACGAGACGATCGCCGGGCTGGTGATATGAGCGCCGAGACTGTCTATATCGTGCTCTTTCGTGGCGTCGGCGGTGCGACGCAGCTGCCGACGAAGCCGCTGCGCGAGGCGCTGACCAAGGCCGGTTTCGGCAATGTCGCGACCTATATCAACAGCGGCAACGCCGTCGTCTCGTCCGAGCGCAAGGAGGCTGATGTCTCAGCCGAGATCGCTGCGATCGTGAAGCGCGACTTCGGTTTCGAAAAAGACATCATGCTGGTGAGCCTTGCCGCATGGTCTAAGCTTATCCGCGACAACCCGTTTCCCGAAGCCGTGGACGTGCCGACTTCGCTCCACGCCTTTGTTCTCGACAAGGCCCCGGTGAAGGAGGACGTCGAGGCGCTGGCTGCGAGAGGTGCTGCGCATGAGCGCATCGCCGTTGTCGGCAAGGTGCTTTACTTTCACGCGCCGGACGGTTTCGGCAGATCGAAACTGCCGCCCATCGTCGACCGCGTGCTGAAAGCCGTCTCGACTGCGCGCAACTGGAACAGTGTCCTAGCGCTGCACAAGCTGGCTGCCGACGCTGCCGGCAAAAAGTAGCGGTTTCTGGCGCCTGATGTCGTCTGATCGATAAAATTTTAGCGGTTGATCCGACCTGAATTTCATCTTTTGCGTTATATAGAAACCTTAGGGAAGGCGATTGGGGTGAGTGGCGTGAAACTAAACTCGCTGATGCCGAAGTTCGAAGCGATGTCTGTTTTCTGGCAGACGACGTGCATGGTCCTGGTGACCATGCTTGCCGCGGACGCGCTTACCGCGTTGTTTTACAGCATCTTTTTTTCGGACCGTTTCCTTCTCGATATCCTGCTTTGCAGCATCATCGTCGCGGTACTCGGATATCCGCTCGGCTTTTTCTTTCTCGGCCAGAATGTGAAACTCCGCAAACTGACGCAAGAGCTCGATCGCGTCGCGCGCTTTGACGATCTTACCGGCCTCTATAACCGCCGGACTTTCTTTCACGAGTGCGAAACGGGCCGGGCCGATCAAGCGGCCGGTGCGTTTCTCTATATCGATGCCGATCATTTCAAGCAGCTGAACGATCGCTTCGGCCACTTGGCCGGTGACGCGGTCCTGTCGAGGCTGGGCGCTGCAATCGCCTCCTGCATCCGCGAGGGCGATGTGGCGGCGAGGTTGGGCGGCGAGGAGTTCGGGATTTTTCTGATCGACGCCGATCTGCCCCTGGCGTTGGTGATTGCCGAGCGCATTCGCCGGAAATCCGCGCATATTCGGGTCGGCGGTGATGAGAATGATTTTAAGGCGACCGTCAGCATCGGCATTGCCGTGCGCGAGCCGGGTCAGCCGCTGGAGGATCTGATGGCGCGGGCCGACGAGAACCTCTACGCCGCCAAGCAGCAAGGGCGCGACAGGGTCGTTTCGAACGCTTCGCAGGTGAATGCGGCCTGAATTTTCGCGCTTTCGCCGGCGTGTTTTTGCGCCGCAACATAAATTCGTTTGCTTTTTCAGCGCAAATCGCCCATATGCGGCGTCATAGGCGCTTGGGCCGGCTATTCGGCTCTCCCCATCGATGGGACTGGTTGCGTCTGTTTTCTTCATCAGGATCGAGTGATCCGCGGAGAAAAAGCCCTGCGGACTTATTTTTCGCGGGCACGACAGCGCAGCCGCGTGGGCAAAAAGAAATGCCCGCCGCCTTGTCGTTTCCATAACAAATTTCGCCGGCAGGTAAGCGCCTTGCCGCGATCATGCTTTGCGGTCGAGTACCGCATGAAAGAAGAATAAATTGACGAACGAAAACAATGCGGAACTGACTGGTTTCGCCAAACTCGGAATTACCGGCGGCCTTCTCAAGGGCACGCATGCTGCGGGCTTCGATATGCCCAAGCCGGTGCAGGAACAGGCCATTCCGGCCCATCTCGCCGGCCGTGACGTGCTGGCTGTCGCCCAGACGGGCTCCGGCAAGACGGCGGCTTTCAGCCTGCCGATCCTGACCAAGATCATTGCGCTCGGCACCAAGCGCCTGCCGAAGACGGCGCGTGCGCTGATCCTCGCGCCGACCCGCGAACTCGCCGTGCAGATCGAAGACACCATCCGCGTGCTGACCAAGGGTCTGCATGTCTCCACCGCGCTCGTGCTCGGCGGCGTGTCGCGTTACAGCCAGGTCAAGAAGATGGCGCCCGGCGTCGACGTGCTGATCGCGACCCCCGGTCGCCTGACCGATCTGGTCCGCGAGGGCGAGGTCAACCTGTCCGATACGCGCTGGCTGGTTCTCGACGAGGCCGACCGCATGCTCGACATGGGCTTCATCCATGACGTGAAGCGGATCGCCAAGGCGACCCACAAGGACCGCCAGACGGCGTTGTTCTCCGCCACCATGCCGGCCGAGATCGAATCGCTTGCCCGCGGCATCCTGAAGGACCCCGTGCATATCGAAGTCGCGCCGCAGGGCACGACCGCTGCCGAGATCAAGCAGAGCGTGGTTCTTGCCCGCGTCAAGCAGAAGCGGCAGGTTCTGTCGGCAATGCTGGCTGACGAGACGATGCGCTCGGTTATCGTTTTTGCCCGCACCAAGCACGGCGCCGACCGCGTTACCCGTGATCTGGAGCGTGATGGCTTCGACGCCGCCGTCATCCACGGCAACAAGTCGCAGAACGCCCGCCAGAAGGCCCTGAACGGCTTTCGCGACGGCTCCGTTCGCATTCTCGTCGCGACCGACATCGCGGCGCGCGGCATCGACGTGCCCGGCATCAGCCATGTCGTGAACTATGAGTTGCCGGACGAGGCGGAAAGTTACGTCCACCGTATCGGCCGCACCGGCCGCAACGGCGCCGACGGCATTGCCATCACGCTGTGCGATCCGGGCGAGAACGCAAAGCTTCGCCAGGTCGAGAAGATCATCCGCATGAAGCTGCCGGTCGCTGCCGATCACCTCGGCCAGCCCGATCCGGCCCCGGCGCCGCGCACGCATGACAGCGCGCCGCGTGAAGCAGCCAATGATCGCAATGCACCGCGCGGCGACAAGCGCCCGCACGGTCAGAAGCCACGCGGCAACGGTGGTTTCGGCAAGAAGACGTTCGGCGGACAGCCTTCAGGCGACAGGCCGGAAGGACAGAGGCCGTTCCGCGCCAAGAAGCGCGGCTTCGGTGGCCGCAAGCCGAATACGCGGGCTGCATAAGCGCACCAACTGCAGTTCTAAACGAGAGACGGCCGAAGCAATGCTTCGGCCGTTTCTTTTTATTCGAGGATGGCCCGAACCCACACCACGATGCGCTCGGCGAGAAAGTTGGTCGTCACCGGCGACAAGGCATCGCCGGCGATGACGTGGTTGTCCGGATCGCCGGTGTCGTCGAGTGGCACGAGTTCGTGCGGCGCACCCCAGCGGGCGGCGATCTCGCGGGTCAGATCCTGCCGGGTGATGCGGTCCGAATCCGAAAAGATGAACAAAGCGGGGATTTTTATCTGCTCGACCGGTGCTTCGCGGGCCAGGTTGGTCAGCGCTGCCATCGGCAGCACGGCGCGCGTCGGGTAGCTGGTGGTCCAGAGCTTTTCCTGCATGGCGTTGCGCGGCTCGAAGCTGCGGGTCTTGCCGGCGATGAGTTCGGCGATCTGCCCGCCCCAGGGCCAGGTGAGGATTTCCGAGCCGGAGGCCCGAACGCCGAAGTTCGGCGAAATCAGCGCCATTGCCGCCACGCCTTCCGAGGCGCCGGCCTGCGTGGCAGCCTGGACGGCCAACGACGCGCCGGTCGAGGTGGCGATTACCACGACCTTGTCGCCGATCGTACGGCCGATGGCCAACGCCTCGGCATAGTCGTTTATCCAGTCATTGACGGTGGCCGTGCCCATGGCTGCACCGTCCTGCCCATGGCCCTTCAGCCGCGTGTAGAACAGATTGGCGTCGAGCCCGTCGGCGACTTCGTCGGCCAGGGGGCGGAGTTCGCCCTTGGATGCGGAAAAGCCGTGTATGTAGACGATGGAAATTGGCGTTTTGGCGTGGATCATCGGGTCGGCCCAGACGATCTCCTTCTCAAGCCCGTCGCGGATGCCCGGTATCTTGTCCTCGGTGTTTTCCAGGTAGAGTTCCGGATCATCGCCGACGGCGGATGCGTCAAAAGTGATGCGCGTGTCGACCGGCACGCGCGGGCCGAGTGCGAACAAGACCGCCAGAACCACCAGCAGGCAGATGAAGCCGATCATGATGCGGCGTCCCACGAAATCCTCCAGACACGCCAGGGCGCGACGGCTCAAGCCCGCGCCGGGCACTGAGATGTTGCAGACAATGCAACGAATCAATGTCTTTTACGTACAGACTTCGCGAATCGCGGCCAAGAGTCCTGCAGGGCCGGACATGGATTTATCTTGAAGTTCGCTCAGCAGCGTCGTCTGCGGCCGTTCGCCAGCGGGCGTCTTTCCCAACCCGTAACCTTGTGGACGAACCAGTACCGCAGCGAGAACGGCAATATCCTCAAAAGTTTGAGCGCAAGTGTGAAACGAAGGGGGAAGCTGGTTTCGAAGCCGCCGAAGCGAATGGCCTTTGCAAGCCGCCGCGAGGCGTCGCCGACCGGCATGAGCGCCGGCATGGCGAAATGGTTTCGCTCCGTAAGCGGCGTATCGACGAAGCCCGGATTGATCACCTGCAGGCGGATGTTCATCTTGTCGAAGTCGTGCTTCAGCGCTTCCGCCAGATTGTTCAGTGCCGCCTTCGACGCACCGTAGGCGCCGGCCGACGGCCAGCCGAAATAGCACGATGCCGAACCGACCATGACGACATGACCGCGGCCGCGCTCGCGCATACGCTCGACCACTGGAACCAACCCATACATCACGCCGTAAAGATTGATCTCGAAGGTCTTGGTGATGTTCAGCACGTCAAGCCGTTCGCCGCGGGTCGGAAAATAGGTACCTGCATTGAACACCGAAAGCGCAATTGGCCCGGCTTCGCTCTCGATCGCGGCCACCGTTTTGACCATGGCGTCCTCGTCGGTCACGTCACAGGGAAAAGACAGTACACGGCCGGACATTCCGGCTGTTTCTTCAACCAGCGTTGCAAGCCGTTCTTCGTCGCGGGACGTGGCGGCAACGATGTAGCCCTCCGCGACAAGTTCGAGCGCCAGCGAGCGGCCGATACCAGTGCTGGCGCCTGTTATCCATGCTACGCCATCCCTGGGGGCCGCCCGGTACAATGCTGCCATGTGATGATCCGTTATTCGCAATCAGAAAGCCTACCTAGCGGGCCTGATCTTTATTGGAAAGGGGCGAATGGATAGTTCTGGTTCTAATGAAGATGCCAAAACAATATTATGAAACCAGTGATGAAATGGCCGCAGTCACGCCGTACCAGCAACGCTCCGGATTTTCATGCGGCCGGCCTGCACGGTCATTCGACACGACCGATAGCAAATAAACCGGACAGGTTTTCGTGCCTCGTCGGCGGTCAATGTTCAAAATGCGTCTAGGCCAGGCAAATTCATCCCTTGAAAGCGCGGCGCGCGGTTTTTAGTGTCGGCGCCGACACATGAGGAATTTTCCATGCACCGTTCGGTGATCGACGCAATCGGCAACACCCCTTTGATCCGGCTGAGGCGCGCCTCGGAAGAGACCGGCTGCGAAATCCTCGGCAAGGCCGAGTTCATGAATCCGGGCCAGTCGGTGAAGGACCGCGCCGGCCTGTTCATCATCCGCGATGCGGAGAAGAAGGGGCTGCTGCGGCCGGGTGGCGTCATCGTCGAAGGCACGGCCGGCAATACCGGCATCGGGCTGACGGTGGTTGCCAAGGCGCTGGGCTATCGCACCGTCATCGTCATTCCCGACACGCAGAGCCAGGAAAAGAAGGACGCGCTGCGCCTTCTCGGCGCGGAGCTGATCGAAGTGCCGGCGGTGCCCTACAAGAACCCGAACAACTACGTGAAGGTGTCGGGACGGCTGGCGGAGCAGATGGCGAAGTCTGATCCGAATGGCGCGATCTGGGCCAACCAGTTCGACAATGTCGCCAACCGCGATGGCCATATTCGCACGACCGCGCAGGAAATCTGGGCGCAGACGGGCGGCAAGGTCGACGGTTTCGTGTCGGCGGTGGGCACCGGCGGCACGCTTGCCGGTGTGGCGATGGGGCTGAAGCAGAACAGCAACGCAGTGAAGATCGCGCTTGCCGACCCGCTGGGTGCCGCGCTCTTCAGCTACTACACCAGCGGCGAGCTGAAGTCCGAGGGCAGCTCGATCACCGAAGGCATCGGGCAGGGGCGCATCACCGCCAATCTGGAAGGCTTTACGCCGGACTTCTCCTATCAGATTCCTGACGAGGAGGCGCTGCCGATCGTTTTCGACCTGATACAGGAAGAGGGCCTGTGCCTCGGCGGCTCGACCGGCATCAACATCGCCGGCGCTATTCGCCTGGCGCGCGATCTCGGGCCTGGCCATACGATCGTGACCATCCTGTGCGACTACGGCACGCGCTATCAGTCCAAGATGTTCAATCCGGAATTCCTGCGTTCGAAGAACCTGCCGATCCCCGAATGGATGGATCGTCCGGTGGAGATTCCTGTGCCCTTCGAGGCCGTGGCGTAAATGGCCTTTACGACAGAAGCGGTTTTTCGCGACGATGCCTATCTCGCGGAAACCAACGCCACCGTCGTTGCCATCAACGAGCGCGGCGGCATCATCCTCGATCGCACGATTTTTTACGCGACCTCAGGCGGACAGCCCGGCGACACCGGCTTCCTGACGCGGGCTGACGGCAGCCGCGTTGCCATTGCCGCGACGATTACCGGTGAGACCAAGGACGAGATCATCCATGTTCCGGCGGTCGATCAGCCGGTTCCGGAAGTGGGAGAGCAGCTTGCGCTGTCCATCGACTGGCCGCGCCGGCATCTCCTGATGCGCATGCACACGGCCTGCCACCTGCTAACGGTCGTTTGTCCTTTCCCGATCACCGGGGCTTCGGTGAACGAGGAGGATTCGCGCGTCGATTTCGATCTGCCGGATGTCGGCTACACCAAGGAAGATGTGACTGCGCGGCTGATGGAGCTGGTTGCCGCCGACCATGCCGTTTTCACGCGGCTGATTACAGACGCCGACCTTGCCGCCAATCCGGGACTGGTCAAATCCAAGAATGTCCGGCCGCCTACCGGCACCGGCAAGATCAGGCTTGTCTGCATTGGCGATAAAGGGTCGATCGACAGCCAGCCTTGTGGCGGCACCCATGTGAAAAGCACGGGCGAGGTCGGCGAAATCCATATCGGCAAGATCGAGAAGAAGGGGCGGGAAAACCGCCGCTTCCGCATTCGCTTCGGGCCGCTACCGGCGCAGTAACCCGGGAGATCTGACGCCGTTACGGCCGGCTCTGGCGGGTCTCGTAAAAACTCGCTTTTTCGTCCCAGCGCGTCAGAAGCTGCTGTGCCGCGCGGGGCACGGATACCGGATCATTGGCTTCCGCCTTCAGCGGTGAAAGGCTCTTTGCCGAGTCGAAAGTCATCACCCAGACGAATTCCACTTCCTCGTCCGCTACGCGGCGCAAAAGCTCCATATTCTGGTAACCGGGCAGTCTCATGCCCTCGATGGCCGGTAACATCAGCGTGTCGAAAAAATGCTCGTAAGCATCCGCCTTGTCCGGGGTCGTGTAGCTGCGCCAAATCCGCCTGATCATATTAAAGTCCCTCGTCATCGTGCTGCACCGCCCCCGGGAAGCAAATGCGAAGTGGTAATTTTGATTGGCCGGCGCAAGATGGAGCGCCGAAAAAAGGCAAAATTGTGCGCGGAATGCGACGTTGCGAACAATCGACCTGTCGGCACTCTTGCTGGCAAAGATTACGTAAGCCTTGCCATTATGGCTTGTCGCGGTTGCGGATTTTTCGCGCCACGCCTATTCAACATGCGGGCGAATGATTGCCACTCGGAGACGAAAAGATGCCGGAAAAGAGTCCATTCGTGGTCGATGCCGATTGGCTTCAGGCGAAACTCAAGACGCCGGGCATCTCGGTCGTCGACGCTTCATGGTATCTGCCGGCGCAAAAGCGCGACGCGCGCGCCGAATATGATGCCGCCCATATTCCCGGCGCGGTGTTCTTTGACCTCGACATGGTCGTCGATCCTGATTCGGACCTGCCGCATATGCTGCCGCGCCCTAATCTCTTTGCCCAGCATGTCGGCTCGATGGGCATCTCCGCCGACGATACGATCGTGATCTATGACGGGCCGGGCTTCTTCTCCGCACCGCGCGTCTGGTGGATGTTCCGGGTCATGGGCGTCTTTCAGGTCTATATTCTCGACGGTGGCTTCGACGGCTGGAAAGCTGCCGGGCTCCCGGTGACGTCGGAGCCGACGAAGACGGCGGGCAATGTCTTCCATGCCAATTTCGACGCCGCGCGTGTGGCTTCGCTGGCGGATATGCGGCGCATCGTCGAGAGCGGCGAACGCCAGATCGCCGATGCCCGCCCGGCGGGACGTTTTACCGGGGTCGACCCGGAGCCGAGGGCCGGCATGCGCTCGGGCCATATGCCGGGCGCCAGGAATGTGCCTGCCAGTTCGCTTTCGGAAAACGGGCAATTCCTGCCGCTCGACCGGTTGAAGGAAAAGCTGGAAGGGGCTGGCCTCGATCTTTCGCAGCCTGTCGTCACCTCCTGCGGCTCCGGTGTCACGGCGGCTGTCATCACGCTGGCGCTGGAAAGCCTCGGCCATACCGACAACAAGCTCTACGACGGCTCATGGACCGAATGGGGCGGGCTGAGCGATACGCCGGTCGCAACCGGCAAGGATTGACCATGGCGGACGAGACCCAGTCGATACCGGTAACCGTCACCTTTCTCGAAATGGGTGCGCCGCCGGCCTATTACCCTTCGCTGCCGATGAACAAGCAGATCGCGCTCTTGAAGGCGCGTGCCGTACCGCTGCATTTCTATCGCTATCTGATGGACCGGGTCGGGCGGAAATGGCAGTGGGTCAACGCCTTGCGGCTGGATGACGAGGAGCTTTCCGCCGGCCTGCATCGCGAAGACCGCGACGTCCGCATCCTCTATCTCGACGGCGTGCCTGCCGGTTTCTTCGACATCAAGCCGCATCTGCCGGGCGAGGCCGAACTTGCCTATTTCGGCATGATGGAGCACGCCATGGGGCAGGGGCTCGGCCGCTGGTTCCTGGGCGCGGCAATCGAGGCTGCCTGGTCGCACAAGCCCGAACGGGTGACGGTGCAGACCTGCACGATGGACCACCCGGCAGCGCTTCCGCTCTATCAGAAGCTCGGTTTCTCGCCGGTTGGCCAGAAACAGGAGATGGTACGCACCATGAGTTTCGCCGAGCGTTCCGCCAGCGTCATGCGGCCCTGACATCCGGACAACCGAAGCTGAACTGCTCGTTCAGGAAGGATTCAGCTTGGGCGCGGCATGTTCGCGCCATCGAAACGGCTTTTTCCAGTCGACGCTGAAGGAGACACACATGCTGAACCGCCGCCACTTCGCAGCCGCCATGGTCGCGCTCATTGCCTTTCCGACTTTCGCGACAGCGCAGAGCGCGATGCCTTCGGCCTCGCAGATCGAGCGCAGGCTGGATGCCGCGCCGTCCAGAAAGCTGCGTCGCGACCAGCGCGTGACGGTGCGCGAGTTCAAGAATCGTCCCGAACTTCGCCGCATGGCGCCGTCCATCGACATCCAGTCGATCAATTTCGCCTTCGGTTCGGCCGAGATCCCCCATTCGCAATACGGCAAGTTGGAAAACATCGCGACAGCGCTGGAGCGCCTGCTGCGGCGTCGACCGGGCACGAAGGTGCTGATCGAGGGGCACACCGATGCGGTCGGTTCCTACGAATCGAACCAGATACTGTCCGAGCGCCGTGCAGCTTCGATGAAGCGGACGCTGGTGCGCGAGTTCGGCATTCCGGCCCGTGCGCTGGAGACTGTCGGCTATGGCGAGGAATTCCTGCTCGTGCAGACGCAGGACGAAAACTGGCAGAACCGCCGCGTGACGCTCCGGCGCATAGACGATTTTCTGCGCTGATCGATAGCGTTGTACTGGCAATCCCGGGCCGCCGATCATGGATTCGTGATCGGCGGTTTGGCGTTTCGAGCAGGGCTTTCACAATCAGGAATCGGGTGGCTGGCAGGGGGAAGGGCACGGCATAGTGCAGGCATGATCGTCTTCAGGAGTTGATGCCATGCTGCTGCGTTATGTTGCCCTTCCCACCGACCGCGTTCGCGCCCTTCAGGCCGGAGCGGTCGACGATTACGGGTTCGCGCCGGAGCGGCACATTTCTGATGGCGACGGTATGCCCTGCCGCCATTGCCTGCGGAATATCGATGCCGGCAAGGAGTATCTGATCCTTGCCTATCGGCCATTTCCGGCTCCTCAACCCTATGCCGAAACCGGGCCTATCTTCCTGCATGCCGAGGAATGCGAGCGCGCGCCGGAAACCGACACGATCCCGTCGATGTTCAGGGCAACACCGGACTACATTCTGCGCGGTTACGGCGAAGACGATCGCATCGTCTATGGCAGCGGTGCAGTGGTGCCGACGTATATGATCTGCGGGCGCGCTTATGAATTGCTGCAGCGGCCCGAGATCGCCTATGTCCACATGCGCTCTGCCCGCAACAATTGCTATCAATGCCGCATCGAGCGGGCCCACACGGACATGTGAGGGGCCGTGCAACTTTCAGTCGCAACGTCGTGATTTGCCGCAAGACTGTTGTGCACCCATGTCAATCATGCCGGAAAACACCCGGATCTCCGGCATAATTGAGGAAACAGCCCAAGCTTCGTAAGCATGATGGGATGGGAGGAGACGTATCGTCTTCGTCCAGGGCTTTGTCGCGTGGACTCCGCTGGGCAAGCGGCGGAACCGATGTCTTGCGATGAGGAGAAGTGAGATGAAAAAGTTGCTCTTTGCGTTTGCCGCAGTTCTTTTTGTTTCGGGTGGTGCAGCACTGGCCGATGAATACCCGGTCGCTGTCGGCTCCGACTCGGCGCCGAAAACCGTCATCATGCAACGGAAACACGAGGTCATGGATCGCAACTACACGGCGATGGACCCCGGCTATGAGGTGAGGCAGAACGAGCGCGGTGGAGATGCGGCCCCTGAGTCCAGGGTGCTCGCGGCCGGCCCGCTCGATCACACGACAACGGCTGCTATCGAGGCGCCGGAATATGGCCCGCATGTGAATGATCGCTACGGCGATGCACAGCCGTCGATGAGATAAGCGGCAACAATATGAGCCTTGGGCGGCGGACGGTGTCCGTCGCCCCTTCAGCCGATCGGATCGCCGTGCGGCGGTGAAGGATCGAGCAGGCCAACACGGATCTGTGAAGGGACGCAACTTTCGGTCGCAGCGTCGTGATTTGCCGTTGCGCGGTCGCGTACCTACGTCAGTCTTGCCGGAAAACACTCCCGGAATTCCGGCGCATAGAAACTGAAATCCTGACCCGAGTACAAAAGCACGATGGGATGGGAAGGTGTTGTGCCTTCGTCCAGCGTTTTTGCGCGCGGGTACCGCTGGCAAGCGGCGGAACCAATGTCTTGCGATGAGGAGAAGTGAGATGAAGAAGTTAGTCTTTGCGTTTGCCGCTGTTCTTCTGGGTTCGGGTGCGGCACTGGCTGATTCAGCCCCGCCGTCGGTTATCGTCAATCCGAACCATGTCGTTGTGGATCGCAATACCGTCCAACAGCCCACTGGCTATTCAGTAAGCCAGAATACGCGTGACAGCGATGCGGCTCCGAATTCGGCCGTCGTTGCCTCCGGCCCGATTGATCGCAGCAGCACGGCAGCGATCGAGGCACCGGAATATGGCCCGCACAGGAACGATCGCGACGGCGATGCACAGCCGTCGATGAGATAAGCGGCAAATATACAATTTGAACCTTGGGCGACGGGCGATGCCCGCCGCCACTTTTTTGGGTTCGCCCATAAAAAAAACCGCCGGACGAACCGGCGGTTTTTTCGTTTGTGTATTCGAAAAATCAGGCTGCCAGAACTGCCTTGGGCTCGACCATTTCGTAGCCGAGCGCTTCGGCAACGGCGCGATTGGTGATCTTGCCCTTGTGGACATTGAGACCGTTACGCAGATGCGGCTCATCGATGAGCGCCTTCAGGCCCTTGTCGGCAAGCTGCAGGCCGTAGTGCAGCGTCGCATTGTTAAGCGCATGCGCCGAGGTGACAGGCACGGCACCCGGCATATTGGCGACGCAGTAGTGGATGACACCGTCAACCTCATAGGTAGGGTCGGCATGGGTGGTGGCATGCGAAGTTTCGAAGCAGCCGCCCTGATCGATGGCGACATCGACGAGTACTGCGCCTTTCTTGATACCGGACAGCATTTCGCGGGTGACCAGCTTGGGCGCGGCAGCACCGGGGATCAGCACCGCGCCGACGATAACGTCCGCCGAGAAGCATTCCTCCTCGAGCGCTTCCACGGTCGAATAGCGGGTGTGAATGCGGCCGCTGAACAGGTCATCGAGCTGGCGAAGGCGCGGGATCGAGCGGTCGAGAATGGTAACGTCGGCACCGAGGCCGACCGCCATCCTGGCCGCATGAAGGCCGACGACGCCGCCGCCGATGACCGTGACCTTGCCCGGCAGAACACCCGGCACGCCGCCCAGCAGCACGCCACGGCCGCCATTGGCCTTCTGCAGCGCGGTCGCGCCGGCCTGGATGGCGAGGCGGCCGGCAACTTCCGACATCGGCGCCAGCAACGGCAGGCCGCCACGATCGTCCGTCACCGTCTCGTAGGCGACGGCAGTGACGCCGGACGCCAGAAGGCCCTTGGTCTGTTCCGGATCGGGAGCAAGGTGAAGATAGGTGTAGAGGATCTGGCCGTCGCGCAGCTGCACCCATTCGTTGGGCTGCGGTTCCTTGACCTTGACGATCATGTCCGACTTGGCGAACACGTCGGCGGCCGTCTTGGCGATGGTGGCGCCTGCAGCGCGATAGGCATTGTCATCAGCGCCTATGCCGGCGCCGGCGCCCGTCTCGACCAGAACCTCATGGCCGTGGGCTGCATATTCGCGAACCGCACCCGGCGTCAGGCCGACGCGATACTCATGATTCTTGATTTCCTTGGGGCATCCGACGCGCATTGTGTTCCTCCACTGTTTCCCGTCGATGGAATTTTTTGTATCCCTCATGAAATCACAGAATCGGCTGCGCTTGTTTGCAAATTGGGTTGCTGTTGCCGCCTGAAACCGTTATTCGTTGCGCAAAATCTCGGTATATTCGAAGGAAATACGAATAATGTCGCTCGACAGGATTGATATCGCCATTCTGGACGCTTTGCAGAAGGATGGGCGCATTCCCAATGCGGCACTTGCCGAGAAGGTCGGCCTGTCGCAGTCGGCCTGTTCGCGCCGGCTCGACAACCTGGAAAAGAGCGGCGTCATCCGCGGCTATCATGCCCGGCTTTCCAACGCAGCCCTCGGCCATCAGATGACGGCGATCGTGCATATTTCGCTGTCGGGCCAGTTCGAGAAGACGCTCTCGGATTTCGAGGCGGCGGTAAAGCGCTGCCCCAACATCCTGTCGTGCCATCTGATGTCTGGCGAATACGACTACATCCTGCGCATTGCCGCGAAGGACCTCGCCGATTACGAGCGCATCCACAAGGAATGGCTGTCGGCCATGCCGCATGTGACCAAGATCAACTCGTCCTTTGCACTGCGCGAGATCATCGACCGCACCGCGCTCGGCATGAAGCCGGAACTGGCGTGAGACACGCTGCCGCGTTGTTTGTTCTCGGCTCTGCTTCATAATCCACACATCTTACTCTTTCCAAAGGCGAGCCCGATGGATCCTGTCCCCAGCCCACATCACGTCGTCGTCGTCGGTGCCGGGTTCGGCGGCCTGGAGGCCACCCGCAACCTGACCGGTGTGCCGGTGCGCATCACCATCATCGACCGGCGCAACCATCATCTGTTCCAGCCGCTGCTGTATCAGGTCGCCACGACATCGCTGGCGACGTCAGAGATCGCGTGGCCGATACGCCAATTGCTGCGCAACCGTGAGGATGTGACGACGCTTCTCGGCACGGTTGCCGGCGTCGACAAGGCCGGCAAGCGGGTGCTGATGGAGGACGGCGAAGCTATTCCCTACGATACGCTCGTGCTGGCGACCGGTGCGCGGCACGCCTATTTCGGCCATGACGAATGGGAGCCTTATGCGCCCGGCCTGAAGACGCTGGAGGATGCGACGACCATTCGCCGGCGCATATTGATGGCCTTCGAGAAGGCCGAGCGGGAAACCGATCCCGAACGCCGCCGTGCGCGTCTGACCTTCGTCATCATCGGCGGCGGTCCGACCGGTGTGGAACTGGCCGGCACGATCGCCGAACTGGCGCATGACACGCTGCCGCGCGAGTTTCGCAACATCGACACACGCGAAGCCCGCGTGGTGCTGATCGAGGCGGGCGAGCGCGTGCTTTCGGCTTTCGTGCCGGCGCAATCGGCCTATGCGAAGAGCGCGCTCGAAAAGCTTGGCGTCGAAGTCGAGCTTGGCCGGGCGGTTTCGGAATGCAATGCGCAGGGCGTGGTCTATGGCGGGCAGCATCTGCCGGCAAAGACTATCATCTGGGCGGCTGGCGTCGCTGCATCTCCGGCCGCCGAATGGCTGGGCGCTTCGGCCGACCGGGCAGGGCGTGTAATGGTGGAGCCTGATCTCACGGTTGCCGGGCACCCCGAGATATTCGTGATTGGCGATACGGCACATGTCACGACGCCGGAAGGCAAGCCCGTTCCCGGTGTCGCGCCCGCCGCAAAGCAGCAAGGCTGGCATGTCGCGGCAACGATCAAGGCCCGGCTGAAGGGCGACAGCTCGGCACGGCCGTTTCGCTATAAGAACGATGGCAATCTCGCCACCATCGGCAAGCGCGCTGCGGTGATCGACTTTGGCTGGATCAAGCTCAACGGGCGCATTGCATGGTGGCTCTGGGGCCTTGCGCACATCTATTTCCTGATCGGCCTTCGCAACAGGCTCTCCGTCGCGCTGAGCTGGCTGTGGATCTATACGACAGGCCAGCGCAGCGCCCGGCTGATCACGCAGGGCTCCGCGCAGGCGCCCGCAAAACCGAAATGATCGCTGGTTAGCCGACAAATTGTCATCGGCGCGTCACCTGTTCCTGCTGGACTTGGTAAAAATTCGGCGCGAAACTCATAGTTTCGACGTCGATTTTTTTCGAGATCAATCTCCAGGAGAAAACCATGTCCGAGTTGCTTAATCCCTTGTCGCGGCGGTCCTTTTTAGCAGGTGCTGCGGCAACCGGGGCCTTCGTCATGCTGCATCCGTTTTCGGCACGAGCGCAGGCCAACCAGGCGCATCTCAGGATCATGGAAACGACCGACATCCATGTGAACGTGCTGCCCTACGACTATTATGCCGACAAGCCGAACGACACGATGGGCCTTTCCCGCACCGCTTCGCTGATCGACGCCGTGCGCAAGGAAGCGACCAATTCGATGCTGATCGACAATGGCGATCTTCTGCAGGGCAACCCGATGGGCGATTATGTCGCCTATGAGAAGGGCCTGAAGGAAGGCGATGTGCATCCCGTCATGAAGGGCATGAACCTGCTCGGCTACGAATGCTCGACGCTCGGCAACCATGAATTCAATTACGGCCTGTCCTTCATGGACAAGGTGCTGGCCGGGGCCAATTTCCCGTTCGTCTGCGCCAACCTGGTCAAGGGCACCGAGCTTGCCTCCAACCCGCGCGACGACAAGCTCTACCTCAAGCCCTATGTGATCCTCGACAAGAAGGTGAAGGACGGCGCGGGCGCAGAGCATCCAATCAAGATCGGCATCATTGGTTTCGTGCCGCCGCAGATCATGATCTGGGACGCCAAGAACCTGACCGGCAATGTCCTGACGCGAGACATCGTGGAGGCGGCAAAAGCCTGGGTGCCGCAGATGAAGGAGGAGGGCGCCGACATCGTCATTGCGCTCTCGCATTCCGGCATCGACAACAAGCAGGGCGACCTGATGGAGAACGCCTCGTTCTTCCTCGCCGGCGTGGACGGCATCGATGCCGTCTTCACAGGGCACCAGCACCTCGTCTTCCCCGGCCCGAAGGACTTTCAGGGGCTGGAAGGCGTCGATACGGCAAAGGGCACGCTGCAGGGCAAGCCGGCCGTCATGGGCGGCTTCTGGGGCTCGCATATGGGCCTTATCGACCTGATGCTGGAGGCGGACGGCGGCAAATGGAAGGTGGTCTCGGCGACATCCGAGGCGCGGCCGATCTATGAGCGCGTCGGGAACAAGAACAAGGCGACGGTCGAGGACGACAAGCGCATCGTCGATGCGCTCAAGGAGGATCACGAGGCAACGCTCGCCTATGTGCGCGGTCCGGTCGGCAAGACATCCGCGCCGCTCTATTCCTATTTCGCGCTGGTCGCTGACGATCCGTCCGTACAGATCGTCAGCCAGGCGCAGACCTGGTACATCAAGGACCTGCTGAAGGACACGCAGTACAAGGACCTGCCGGTGCTTTCGGCGGCAGCGCCCTTCAAGTCAGGCGGCCGCGGCGGGCCGGATTATTATACCGACGTGCCGACGGGCGACATCGCGATCAAGAACGTCGCCGACCTCTATCTCTACCCGAACACCGTGCGGGCGGTGGAGATTACCGGCGCGCAGGTGAAGGACTGGCTGGAAATGTCTGCGGGCATCTTCAATCAGGTCGAGAAGGGCAAGGCCGACCAGCCGCTGATCAACACCGACTTCCCGTCCTACAATTTCGATGTGATCGACGGCGTCAGCTACAAGATCGACCTGTCGCAGCCGCCGAAATACGATCCAAAGGGTGCCGTCATCAATGCAGGCTCGAACCGCATCGTCGATCTGATGTTCGACGGAAAACCCATTGATCCGGCTGCGAAATTCGTCGTCGCGACGAACAATTACCGCGCCGGCGGCGGCGGCAATTTCCCGGAGATCAACGCGTCCAAGATCATCTATGAGGCGCCGGACACCAACCGCGACGTGATCGTGCGCTACATCATCGACCAGAAGACGATCAACCCGTCGGCCGACGACAACTGGAGCTTTGCGCCACTGGAAGGAACGTCGGTTCTGTTCGAGACCGGCCCGAAGGCAAAGGATCTGATCGCCAATGTGAAGGGCGTCAAGATCGAGGCGGCCGGCGAAGGTGCGGAAGGTTTTGGGAAATACCGCATCACGCTCTGAGGTCACCGGAATAAACAAAAAGGGCGGCAGACCAGGTCTGCCGCCCTTTGCGTTCAATTCAGTCCCGTAGGGACCGCTCGATCAGTACATCGAGTTCGCGCCGTCGCCGTAACGGTTGTTCTTGAGGCCGTTGGTGGTTGCGCCGATGGCGGCCGTGCCCGAGTAGTCGAGGCTCTTGGGCTGGCTGACAACAACCGAATTCGGAGCGGCATCGCCGTAGCGGTCGTTCTTGACGCCGGTGCTGGTGGCGCCGATGGCGGCCGTGCCGGAGTAATCGATGGTCCTCGGAGCGCTGACGACGACCGAGGAAGGAGCGGCATCGCCGTAGCGGTCATTAGCGAGGGATGCGCCGGTGGTCAAAAGAACGGCGGCGAGGGAAAGGATGATCTTTCTCATTTTTAGTCTCCATTTTTCTTGGCCGAATTTTCTTCGGCAGAATTTTTGAAAATACAAATCATCAAGAGATTCAATATCTTCGATTGCAGAGTGTGATTTATGTACCGGGATGCTCAACTTCAAATGAAGTAACCGAGACATCGCCTGGGGTCATCGTCACGGGATTGTGTGCCGGGACGTGAATGCGCGCCCCGGATATTCCATCAGTGATTGTCGGCGCGTTCCTGAATGATCGCCGCGCGCTCCTGCGCGTTGGTCGCGCCAACCGTCGAGGAGATCGCAGCCTGCGAGGAATGGTCGATGTTGGTCGGCTGCTTGACGACGACCGAAACCGGCGCGGCGTCATGAGCCGTCTTGATCACCGAATTCGCATTCTGGGCAAGGGCGATACCGGAGGTCATCAAAACCGCGGTGAGTGCAATGATTGTCTTCTTCATCTGTATTCTCCAAAAGTTCGTCGTGATCGCGACAAGGAGTTTTCCGCGGGCATGGGAGGAAAGACACGCCAACCGGTGTTCCGGTGGAGTGGTCAAAGCTGCCGGTGGTTTTTGGAAATCCCTCGTGTTGGACGATCAACACGGCTCATATGGGTGAGGGCGCCCGCGAAAGTAAGTCGGCTGACGATCAACAGGATGCGATCCCCTGAGGGTGCCATTCACGCAAGCGTGATTCCTCTTTGCAGAACCTTGGCGGCGCGCCGAGTCGCGGGACAGAGGGTGCCGAGACGTCAGAAAGTGAGGCCGGAAACTGGCCGCAAAATTTCTTTCGGGCACCAATAAGCGGCCAAATTCTCTCCCGATGCCCTGGGGTCAGGCCTTGTAGATGACCTGCCGCACGTCGATGTACTCGGCGCGGAAACCGGCCTCGCAATAATGGAGATAAAACTCCCAGAGCTTCTTGAAGCGGTCGTCGAAGCCCAACGGAACGATCTTTTCCCAGGATTCCCAGAAGCGCAGCCGCCATTCGGCAAGCGTGCGGGCGTAGTCCTGCGGGAAGACGCGCTCGCGCAGATAGGAAAGGCCCTGATCGGCACCGAGCGATTTCAGGATCGCCGGTGTCGGCAGCATGCCGCCTGGAAAGACGTAGCGCTGGATGAAGTCCGGCCGGCTGCGGTAGATCGAATAGGCGCTTTCGTTGATGGTGATGATCTGCATGCCGGCAGTGCCGCCGGCCTTCAGGCAGTCCTTCACCTTGCCGAAGAACACCGGCCAGTATTTTTCGCCGACAGCCTCGAACATCTCGATGGAGGCGATGCGGTCATATTTGCCGGTTTCGTCGCGATAATCCTGCAGCTTGATCTCGACCTTGTCGGAAAGGCCGGCCTTGGCGATGCGGGCGGTGGCGAAATCATGCTGCTCGCGGCTGATGGTCAGGCCGGTGACGCGGCAGCCGATCTCGCGGGCGGCGAATTCGGCGAAACCGCCCCAGCCGCAGCCGATCTCCAGCACATGGTCCTTGGCGTGAATGCCGACATCCTTGGCCAATGCGCGGTATTTCGCGGTCTGCGCGCTTTCAAGGTCGTTGGCCCCGGCCGAAAACAGCGCCGAGGAGTAGGTCATGGTCGGGTCCAGCCATTCCTTGTAGAAGGCGTTGCCGAGATCGTAGTGGGCCGAAATGTTCTTCTTCGAGCCGCGATACGTGTTCTCGTTGAGCCAATGGCGGACGCGCTGAACCGCATTCAGCAGCCAGCTCGCGCCGCCGGCCAGGCGTTCGCCGGTCTCGGAATTGACCACGAAGAGTTCGAGAAACGAGGTCACGTCCGGGCTTTCCCAATCGCCGTCCATATAGGATTCGGCAACGCCGATCGTGCCGCCGGTGAAGGCGCGGCCGGGCAGGCGCCAGTTGTTCAGCACAAGCTGCGCGTCCGGGCCGGGCGCCTTGCCGCCGACCAGCACGGAGCGGCCGTCGGGCAAGGTGATCTTGAGCGAGCCGCGGGCGAGGTTCATGGCTGCCGACAGCACCATGCGCGCCTTGGCCGGCAGGCCCCTCGCCACATCGGCGAAATTGCGTTCATCCAGCCTTATCGCGTCGTCGGATGCGGCGTGATCCTGCGTCATGTCAGATCCCCGATTTCGTCGCCGAAGCCGGCGCATGCCCCTCGCATGCCATCAGCTTCCCTCTCATTCACCGGGCTCGAACGCTCCACCATGATCACGGTAGCTGACCGTTTCGGGAGCCGGGGGGCTCCTTCTGAAACGGGCGCCCTTCAACCACAGTTTCAGCGCTTCCCAGTGGATTCCTGCCATGATCTTCCATGTCATCAAGGGAAACATCAAGAGGCAGAGCGAAAGGGAGGCAGTGCCAAGCTTTTCACGCCCCTGACCGAGAACGCTTTTCGCCGCCTGACCGGCTGGTCTCAACCGGTCATTTACGATCGGATTGCGCAGGCGGTGGTAGTATTGCAGGCATTGGGGTATCGTGCGCGCATGCGCTATGTCGTTGCCGTGGTCATCGTCACCGTCTTCCTGATCTGGGACGCCACGTCCAATCAGGGCCGTTACCTCGACCATGGCGTGCGGCTGTTGCGCCACGCGGTGAGCTACTTCGGCGGCTGATCGACGAAATCGCCGGCAGGCTGCGGCTGAAAGCCCTTGTCTTGAGAGATTGACGCGGGCGCGATAGCGACCCAAAAGACGCCTCGGGAATTCAGGAGGCGTACGTGATCCGGCATATCGTGTTTTTCAGCGCCAAGCGGAAGGAAGATGTCGCTGCTGTCCGCGACGGGCTGCAGGCGCTGGCCTCGATCCCGCATTCCGATCACTTCGAAGTGACCTTCAACACCAAGGTCGATCCGCTCGGAAACGAGATCGACGTGGTGGTCTATGCCGAATTCGCCGACGAGGCCGCACTTGCCGCCTACAAGGCGCATCCGACCTATGATGCGACGACGCGAAAGGTGCGGCCGCTACGCGAATTGCGCTTCTCGGCCGATGTGGTGGCCGAAGGCGCCTGACGGCGTCGGTTCAGGCTGCTTCGCTGCGCAGCATCGCCTGTTCGTGGTCCGAGGGGCGGTGGCCTCTGAGATAGAGCGCGCAAGTCGTGCGAAGCATGGACGCGAAGTTCGGTATCTCGCCGTTTATCTCGATCGCCTCGTCGTAAAGCTTCGATATGAATTTCGGCGTCGTCAGCCCCTGGCCGTCGGCGATCTCGTCCAGCAGCGCCCAGAACGTCGCTTCAAGCTGGATGCTGGTCGAGTGGCCGCCAATGCGAATCGAGCGGTTGATCTGGCGATAGCCTTCCGGATCCTGTCCGGCAAAAACCCTGCACATCTTTCATTCCTCCCGGTTTTTCTTGGTTTTGGCGGGCGCTTGAGTCCGCTGATGGCATATTCGACGGAAATGCAGTTCGCCGCAATCGAACTTTGGTGCCTAGCCTGATTGTAACCGGCGATCATTTTCCTGCGTGGTAATGGGCTGCCACCACCTTTGATGCACCGCGCTCATAATCGATTCCAGATAGACGGCGTAACGATTACGGAGACAGGTTTGGCCAAAGCGATACACATGATGATCCGGGTTCTTGAAGAAACCCGGTCCGTTGAATTCTACAGGCAGGCATTCGGGCTCGAAATCGCCGACAGGCTGGATTTCGAGACGTTCACGCTCGTCTATCTGCGCAATACCGAAGCCGACTTCGAGGTCGAGCTCACCATCAACAAAGGCCGCGAGGAACCTTACACGCTGGGTGACGGCTACGGCCATGTCGCCTTCTGCGTCGATCATCTCGACGTCGAGCATGCCCGTTTCGAGGCGCTCGGCCTCGCTCCACGCAAAATCGTCGAATTCAACCGGGAAGGCGCTTTGCTGGCCCGGTTTTTCTTCGTCGCTGATCCGGATGGCTACCAGATCGAGGTGTTGCAACGGCACGGCCGCTACAAATAGGGACGGGGCGATCCGCACTCGGGAGGAGTGCGGCCCAGCCAGCAAGGGCGCCTGCGGGCGCATAGCAAGCAAGGGAGGAACAAGAATGGTCACGATCCATGAAGGCAGGCCTGGCCTGTCGCGCCGCGAGTTGCTGAAACGCGGCGGCGTGGGCGCCGCACTGCTCGTTATCAGCGGCAGCGCCGTTATCAGCCCGCAACATGCCTGGGGGCTCGAAACGACGGCCCTCAAGCCTGAGACGATGGCAACCCTGATCCAGATGGCGCGCGACATCTATCCGCACGACCAGGTGCCGGACAAATATTACGCCATCGCCGTCAAGAGCCATGACGAGATGGCCGGCAAGGATGCCGCGCACAAGGAACTCATCGAAAAAGGCATCGCCGATCTCGATCAGAAGGCCGGTGCCGGCGGCTATGCCGGGCTTGGCTGGGAGGAGGAGCGGGTGAAGCTTCTCCAGGGTATCGAGGACACGCCGTTCTTCCAGGCGATCCGGGGCGGACTGGTCGTCGGGCTCTATAACCAGAAGGAGATCTGGCCGATCTTCGGCTATGAGGGCGAGTCCTACTCCAAGGGAGGCTACATCGCGCGCGGCTTCGACGACATCGAGTGGCTTTAGAGCCCGTTTCGTCAAGCCATTGCAATTATTGACCTTTGGGAGGAAACCATGGTCGCGAAATATGATCTGAACGATGACAAGGTCGTCGTAATCATCGGCTCCGGCGCCGGCGGCGGCACACTCGGCAACGAACTCGCCCAGAAGGGCATCGACGTTGTCATACTCGAAGCCGGAAATCGCTACGAATATGCGGATTTCATCAATGACGAGTGGGACAGTTTTGCCCAGCTCTCCTGGGGCGATCCGCGCACCGCTTCCGGCGGCTGGCGGGTCGCCAAGGATTTTTCGGGCCTTCCGGCCTGGATCGTCAAGGCTGTCGGCGGAACGACCACGCATTGGGCCGGTGCATCGCTTCGCCTGCAGGATCATGAATTCAAGGCGCTGACCCATTACGGCAAGATCGAGGGCGCGAATCTGCTCGACTGGCCGCTGACGCTAGCGGAACTCGAACCATACTACGCCAAGGCCGAAGACAAGATGGGGGTGACCCGCACCAACGGCATCGAAGGCCTGCCGGGAAACAACAACTTCAAAATCCTCAAGGCCGGCGCCGACGCGCTTGGCTACAAGGAATGCCACACCGGCAATATGGCGATCAATTCCGCCGAGCGTGATGGCCGGATGGGCTGCCAGCAGACCGGCTTCTGTTTCCAGGGCTGCAAATGGGGCGCGAAATGGTCGACGCTCTATACGGAAATCCCCAAGGGCGAAGAAACCGGCAAGCTGGAGGTTCGCCCCAACAGCCATGTCGTCAAGATCGAGCATGACGACAGCGGCAAGGTGACGAACGTCGTTTACGCCGACAAGGACGGCAAGCTGCAAAGCCAGAAGGCGCGCATCGTCTGCGTTGCCGGCAATTCGATCGAAAGCCCGCGGCTGCTGCTCAATTCGGCATCGTCGAAGTTTCCGGACGGGCTTGCCAATTCATCGGGGCAGGTGGGCAAGAACTACATTCGCCACACCACCGGCTCGGTCTACGCGATATTCGACAAGCCGGTGCACATGTATCGCGGCACGACCATGGCCGGAATCGTGCGCGACGAGGCAAAGCACGATCCTTCGCGCGGCTTTGTCGGCGGGTATGAACTGGAGACGCTGTCGCTTGGCCTGCCGTTCATGGCCGCCTTCCTCAATCCGGGTGGCTGGGGCCGAGGGTTCACCACGGCACTCGACCACTACGACCATATGGCCGGCATGTGGATCGTCGGCGAGGACATGCCGCAGGAACAGAACGCGGTGAAACTACATGGCGAGATGAAAGACAAATACGGCATGCCGATACCGGACGTCTGGTTCACCGACCATGCCAATGATGATGCCATGCGCAACCATGCCTACAAGCAGGGCATGGCCATGTATGACGCTGTCGGGGCAACGCGGACGTTCCCGACGCCGCCTTATCCGTCCACGCACAATCTCGGCACCAACCGCATGAGCGAGAAGGCGTCCGACGGCGTGGTCAACAAGTTCGGCCAGACGCACGACATCAAGAACCTGTTCGTGTCGGACGGCAGCCAGTTCACCACCGGCGGCGCGGAGAACCCGACGCTGACCATCGTGACGCTGGCGATCCGGCAGGCAGATCATATCGCCAAGGAGATGGCGGCCAAGAACATCTAGGACGACCTCCCCGAGACCCTGCCTCCGGCGTGGAATGTCTTTTCGACATTCTGCGCCGGATTTTTTGTGCGCAAGCTGTGCCAAAAATGGATGCATGAGCGCCTTCTGCGCAGAATTTGTGCAGCGCACAATATCGATTGCACTAATATAACCCATAGTTGTGCAAGGGCGACCGTGCGCGATCTCACCCGCATCATCATATCCATTTGAAAATGCAGGGATAATCGTCTCCTGTCTGAATCGGGCGTCAATTGGCACGGCGATTGCATTGCTTCTTGTGTGCGAGTCGCGGGGGGCTCGCATACCAGTTTCGGGATTTTCATCCCAAAGTCGTTGCCTTCGAGGGGAAGGCGCTCGACCGGAGCGCGGCGTCACGATCGCGCCCGGTCGAGCCAGCTATCTGGGACTTGCTGCCCGCCCACATGGACATTGCGCGCAAAGCCTTTATTCATGTCGGCAGGGCGCTTTGCCCCAACAGGCAGAAAATGCTCAGACCGCAGAAAATCCCGATCAGCCAGATCTATGTGCCGACGGAGCGCCGCAAGACGCTGCATCCAGATACGGTGCGGGTGATCGCCGAGAGCATCGTCGAAAACGGCCAGCAGACGCCGATACAGGTGCGCTTCGACGGCAAGCGCTATGTGCTCATCGAAGGGCTGCATCGGCTCGAAGCCGTGAAATGGCTCGGCGAGACGACGATCGATGGCTACATCGTGCAGGCCAAGCGGCACTAGAGACCTTTGCCTCGCCGGAGCGAATTCTGAAAAGGTCGCTTAATTCTTAGCCGTGATGGCCCTTTGCCACCTCCTGCGTCAGCGTGGTGATGAAGCGCTTGGTGCGCTCGCGCTGCGGATTGTCGAAGACCTCGCGCGCCGGTCCCGTCTCTACCACCACGCCGGCATCCAGAAACACGACTTCGTTGGCGATGGAGGAAGCAAGACGAAGGTCGTGGGTGGCCATGACCATGGTCGTGCCCTCCCTGGCGAGATCGCTCAGAACATCCACCACTTCCTGTGCGAGTTCGGGGTCGAGCGCCGAAGTAGGCTCATCGCACAGCAGAACCTTGGGCGAGGGCGCCAGCGCGCGCGCAATCGCGACGCGCTGCTGCTGGCCGCCCGAAAGCGTTGCCGGCCATGCATCGGCCTTGTGGGCCATGCCGACCTTTTCGAGCAGTGCCGCAGCCCGCTCGCGCGCCTTGGCCTCCGGCCATTTGAGCACGGTGGTGAGACCTTCCATGACGTTTTCGATCGCTGTGCGATGCGGGAAAAGCTGGAAATTCTGGAACACCATGCCGGTCTGGCGGCGCAGGCGCTGGATTGCGGCGGTTGCGACCTTCTGGCCGGGATGAAACTCCAGCCGGTCGGTGCCGATGCGCACTGCGCCTGAGGTCGGGATTTCGAGCAGGTTGATGCAGCGCAGAAGCGTGCTCTTGCCGCCGCCCGACGGGCCGACGAGCGCGGTCACGGTACCTTCCTTGATGGCGACGGAGACGCCCTTGAGGACCATCAGGTCGCCGAACTGCTTTTCGATGTTTTCCAGACCGATCATGACCGTGCCTCGATAAAGCCGCCATAGCGCCCGAGGCGGTGTTCAAGCCGGACCTGAAGCTGTGACAGGATCGAGCTCAGGGCCAGATAGATGAGTGCTGCCTCGACATAGAGGATCAACGGTTCGTATGTGGTGGCGACGATGCGCTGCGCGGCCTGGAACAGTTCGGGCACGGTGATGGCCGCGGCAAGCGACGTGTCCTTGACCAGCGAAATGAAGGTGTTCGACAGCGGCGGTACGGCGACGCGGGCCGCCTGCGGCAGGATGGTGCGGCGCATGGCCTGCGACCATGTCATGCCGATCGAATAGGCCGCTTCCCACTGGCCCTTCGGCACCGAGCCGATGACGGCGCGGATGATTTCCGATGTGTATGCGCCGACATTCAACGTGAAGCCGATCAATGCGGCGGGGAAGGCATCGAGCACGATGCCGACGCTGGGCAGGCCGTAGAAGATCAGGAAAAGCTGCACCAGAAGCGGCGTGCCGCGGATGATCCAGACATAGAAGCGCACGATCGCGACAAGCGGTGCGGGGCCGAAGAGCCGAATGATGGCCACGATCAGCCCGAGCGTGAGGCCGAGCGCAAAGGATAAGAGCGTGAGCGGGGCCGAAAACACGACAGCCGCCCATAGAAGCGGCCCGAGCGAATCCAGCATCAATTGAAGCCAGTGGGGCAAGGTATGTTCCTCCGGTCCCTACTTAAATTTCTCGGGAGCCAAGGTGCGGCTCGCGGATATGATCTAATTATCGGGAAAGGTTGCAGGTTTTTCGCAAAAGATCATGCGCAAAATGAAAGGCGGACCAGCCTGCCGGCCGATCCGCCTCATTGCATGCGATGTGACTACTTCGAAACGTCCTGTCCGAAATATTTGTCGGAGATTTTCTGGTAGGTGCCGTCCGACTGGATTTCCTTCAGCGCCGCGTTGATGGCCTCGAGCAGTTCGGGCTCGCCCTTGCGGATGATGACGCCCGAATAGTCGGCCTTGTCCTCGGTCGCGGCGATCTTCACATTGGCGTCGGGCTTGTGCTTCTTGAAGTCGAGGAAGGACAGGCCGTCGTTGATGGTGGCGTCGGCGCGACCGTTGAGCACGAGCTGGATCGACTGGTCGAAGCCGTCTGTGCCGACCAAGGCCGCACCTGATGCCTCGGCGAGCTTGCCGAAGTTGCTGGTCAGCGACTGGGCCGACTTCTTGCCCTTGAGATCGGCAAAGGTCTTGATGTCCTCATTGTCGCCGCGCACGATCAGTGCTGCCTTGGAGGCGATGTAGGGCTCCGAGAAATCATATTTCTGCTTGCGGGCGTCGGTGATGCCGACCTGATTGATGACGGCGTCATAACGGTTGGCGTCGAGGCCGGCGATCAACCCGTCCCAGCGACCTTCGAGGAATTCAGCCTTCACGCCGAGGCGCTTGGCGATCTCCTCGCCGATCTCGACATCGAAGCCGACGAGCTTGCCCGACGTATCGTGATAGGTGAAGGGCGCATAGGTGCCCTCGGTGCCGATCTTGAAGACACCGGCGCTCTTGACCTGTTCGAGGTTGGAGCCGGCATGGCCGGGAGCGAGCGCCAGAAGCTGCAAGGCACCGGCGACGAGCAGCGTGTTCAACCATTTCATGGTGTTTGATCCTGAAGTTTCCCGGCCCATGGCCGGTCAATTGCGAAGAACCCCCAGACTGTCAGAACGATAGCATGAATGGAACGCGAATATTTTTCCAAGGAACGAAATTTGTAAAATCCTGATCCCGATATGCGAGATTTTCTGAAATTAAATTGCGTGAAATCTGGCCGTATTTGACCCATGCGAAAATTACATGACCCTGGCGGTCGCCGGCTTAACCGGCAGTTCGGCTGATGAAAACCAGACATCACGATAAATCGCGGTGGCGGTCTCATCTGGCGCTTTATCGGTGGTCAGCCAGAGCGAGCGCGTTCGGGCCGCTTCCCGCTTGCTTGGCACCTTTGTGCAGCCTTCCGTGCTCGAAGCGCCGACGCAGGGAATGAACCAGGACGGCATCAACGGCTTTACCGAGAAGCCGGTGGCCGCGCGCCGGACCAAAAGCGCAACGCCGACTTCTTCGGCCGGTCGCCAGGGAAAGATCATGCGCCCATCGGGACGCAGGGCCTGCAACCATGATGGCGGCGGGCAGGCGACACCGGCGTTGACGTAGATCAGGTCGCATTGCGGGATCGGCAGGGCCGTGGCGTCTCCCACGGTGACGGACGCATTTTCGAAGGGTTTCAGATTTTGGCGTGCCTGGCGCGCAAGGTGGGGTTCGAGCTCGAAAGCTTTCACCTTGCCACCGGGCAAGACGAGCACTGACATGATCGCAGTGTAGTAACCGGTGCCGGCGCCGATGTGGCAGACGGTTTCGCCGGGTTGCGGCGAAACCGCGCCTATCCATGCGGCATGAAGATAAGGCTCGCCGTTGTTGATGCCCTTGTCAGCATCAAGCGCCACGAGCGCATTCTGGTAGAGATAGACGGGGTCGTCACTGGGCGTTTCGACATAACGATGACTGACGTTGATCTTGATCTTCCACGGCCCGGGCGGCATGAACGCCTCGCGCGGGACCAGCTCGAAGACCCGCTCCAGCCTGGGGTCGCTGGAATGGCTCGCGGCAAGCATCAGCTTGGCATAGAAGGCGCGCGCCTCCTCGAGATTCCTGCCTTTTCGCATGCCGGTCCACCTCCTCGTATCGACATTACGGAACGAGGCATGCTCTTCGTCAAGGCCGTGTTGGGTCAGGAAAATCAGATAAGTTGAATGCTGCACACTGATTTTGCTGTGTTATTCTTTCATTAGCCTGAGTGAGTCGGCCAATCATCGTCAGAGTGAATCAGTTGTTCGAGTGAGTGCAAGGCGAGGCCGCAAGGCTGGCGCAAGCAAGCGCGCTCACTCTCTGTGTTGAAGTTTTGTTGCTGTTCCTTGTGTTTGGGCGAAACGGGCAAGGGGAAAGCCGGATGCAGCACGTTATCGAAGATAGTCTGAAGCCGCGCCTGACCGAACGTGTGGATATCCTCACGGCGGTCAACATCCTGCGGTCGCGCGGCTATCGCAATGAAGACCTGATCGCCGAGATCACGCGATTGTTCTACGTCGATCTCGACGAATACAACGACGTCGTACAGCTCAGCGCGTAACGACGCGCCAAGACTGCGACAGGTCACCTGTGAGGCAAAGCCTCACAGCGGGATGTTGTCGTGCTTCTTCCAGGGATTCTGCAAATCCTTGTTGCGCAGCATGCGCAGCGCGCGTGCGACACGCCGGCGCGTCGAATGCGGCATGATCACCTCATCGATATAACCACGCTCGGCGGCGACGAAGGGCGACAGGAAGCGATCCTCGTAAGCCTTTGTGTGGGCTGCGATTTTCTCGGCGTCGCCGATATCCTTGCGATAGATGATCTCGACCGCGCCCTTGGCGCCCATCACCGCGATCTGCGCTGTCGGCCAGGCGTAGTTCATGTCGCCGCGCAGATGTTTCGAGGCCATGACGTCATAGGCGCCGCCATAGGCTTTTCGCGTGATGACGGTGATCTTGGGCACGGTCGCTTCGGCATAGGCAAACAGCAGCTTTGCGCCGTGCTTGATCAACCCGCCATACTCCTGCGCGGTGCCGGGCAGGAAGCCGGGCACGTCGACGAAGGTGACGATCGGGATGTTGAAGCAGTCGCAGAAGCGCACGAAGCGCGCGGCCTTGCGGCTGGCATCCGAATCCAGCACGCCGGCCAGCACCATCGGCTGATTGGCGACGAAACCGACGGTGCGGCCTTCGATGCGGCCGAAGCCGGTGACGATGTTCTTGGCAAAGCTCGGCTGTATCTCGAAGAAATCGCCTTCGTCGGCGGTCTTCAGGATCAGTTCCTTGATGTCGTAGGGCTTGTTGGCGTTGTCCGGGATCAGCCGGTCGAGCGACAGATCATGGTCGGTGACGGACTGGAAGCACTCGATTTCCGGCAGTTCGGCAGTGTTGGATGCCGGCAGGAAATCGACCAGGCGGCGCATCTGCAGCAGCGTCTCGACGTCGTTGTCGTATGCGCCGTCGGCGATCGAGGATTTCGTCGTGTGGATGGAAGCGCCGCCGAGGCTTTCGGCTGTCACGGTCTCGTTAGTGACGGTCTTCACGACATCCGGGCCGGTCACGAACATGTAGGACGTGTCGCGCACCATGAAGATGAAGTCGGTCATGGCCGGCGAATAGACGTCGCCGCCGGCGCATGGGCCCATGATGACGGAGATTTGCGGGATGACGCCCGAGGCCAGCACGTTGCGCTGGAAGATTTCGGCATAGCCGCCGAGGGCTGCGACGCCTTCCTGGATGCGTGCGCCGCCGGCGTCGTAAAGGCCGATGATCGGCGCGCGGTTGCGCAGGGCCATGTCCTGCACCTTATGCACCTTCTCGGCATGCGCCTCGGACAGCGAGCCGCCGAAGACGGTAAAATCCTTGGCGAAGAGATAGACAGGCCGCCCGTTGACCGTGCCCCAGCCGGTGACGACGCCGTCGCCCGCGATCTTGGTGCCTTCCATGCCGAAATCGGTCGAGCGATGCTCGACATACATGTCAAATTCCTCGAACGAGCCTTCGTCGAGGAATATCTCGATGCGTTCGCGGGCGGTGAGCTTGCCCTTCTTGTGCTGGGCGGCGATGCGCGCCGGGCCGCCGCCGGCGCGGGCCATTTCGCGGCGGCGTTCAAGTTCCTTCAGCACATCTTTCATGACGAACGTGTCCCCAGGGCAAGTGTTTTGCCAGCGGTGTTAGCACGACAGCCGGCGAGCGCAAATATCGGGTCTGCGGGAGTCGCGCTAACCGGATGTGCGCGAGATGGTACTACCAGGTGCCGGTGTTGCTCATCGAGACCCAGGGCTCGGCTTTTTCCTTGGCAGGGCCTTTCTGGAGAAGTTCGATCGAGATGCCGTCCGGCGACTTGATGAAGGCCATGTTGCCGTCGCGGGGCGGGCGGTTGATGGTCACGCCCTTGTCCATGAGGCGCTGGCAGGTGACGTAGATGTCGTCGACCTCATAGGCGAGATGGCCGAAATTGCGCCCGCCCTTGTAGTCTTCCGGATCCCAATTGTAGGTGAGCTCGATCAGCGGCGCCTTGGCGGTGATGCCGGCATGCTCGTCTTCGGGGGCGGCCAGGAAGATCAGCGTGAAGCGCGCTTCCTTGTTCTCGTGGCGGCGGACTTCGACAAGGCCGAGCTTGTTGCAATAGAAGTCAAGCGAGACATCGACGTCGGCGACGCGGACCATTGTGTGGAGATAACGCATGTGTTCTTTCCTTGGGTTGGGCGCGGGAACATAGGGCGCGCCACCCCTTTTCGGCAACCTTCAGGGCCGTACAAGGTGCGCGGAAAGATGATTGGCAGTATTGGAATGGCTGAAATGGTGAAAAAAGGCAAAGCGGGTATTGCATAGACCGGAACACGCGGTGTTATTCTGATTGCAAGAATCAGTTGTGTCTTTAGTCAGGAAAAGGTGCGGTCGAATGGGGGACAGGGCCTCTTTCATGAGGCGGGACTTGATCGGGGATGATGCCTTGAACCGTGACGAGATCGGCGAGGCAGCTGATCTGACTGAGATCTCCGGAGCCATCAAGTGGTTCGATGTGGCCAAGGGTTACGGCTTCATCCTGCCCGATGGCGGCGCTTCCGATATTCTTCTTCACGTTACGTGCCTGCGCCGCGACGGTTTCCAGACTGCGCTCGAGGGCGCACGCGTTGTCTGCCTCGTCAGGCAGGGCGAGCGGGGGCTGCAGGCTTTCCGCGTGCTTTCCATGGACAATTCAACGGCCATTCACCCGGCCGAGATGCAGGAACAGCGAACCCATGTCGCCGTCACCGCCGAAAGCGGGCTCGAGCGCGCTTTGGTGAAATGGTTCAACCGCACCAAGGGCTTTGGCTTCCTGACGCGCGGCGAGGGCACCGAGGACATTTTCGTCCATATGGAGACGCTGCGCCGCTACGGCCTGACGGAGTTGCGTCCGGGGCAAGTCGTTCTGGTTCGCTTCGGCCGTGGCGACAAGGGCCTTATGGCTGCCGAAATTCACCCTGATATCGGGACCTTGCCGGTTTCGCACTAGGCGCGATCCCGGCCCCCGACCAGACAGGGATCATGATGGCTCGAAAGACTTGGTTTGCCACCGGCGCGATTTTCGCCGCCATAATCAGCATTTTCACCTATTTCGCCTTGCCAGGCTCGTCGATAGCCGACGGCAGGGCGATGATCCTGCCGGTCGAGCAGGCACCGCTGGTCGTGGCGACCGCCAAGGGCGAACAGCCCTTCAGGATCGAAATCGCCGACGATGACAAGGAGCGCTCGGCCGGTCTGATGTTCCGCGAGGAGATGCCCGACGATCACGGCATGCTTTTCGTTTTCGACCAGACCCGCGAGGTGGGCTTCTGGATGAAGAACACGCCCATGCCGCTCGATCTGGTCTTTATCGGTCAGGACGGGAAGATCAAGGCGATCCGCCGTGGCGAGCCGTTCTCGGAGGCTCTGATCGCGCCGGATGAGCCGGTGCGTTTCGTGCTTGAATTGAAGGCTGGAACGGCTGAAAAGGCTGGCATCGCGGATGGCGATGTGGTTCGCCATCCTGCCATCAGCAAGGTTTCCGGCTCGGCCAATCCCGGGTAGGACGTTTCTTCGGGAGCAGACAGGCCGTGACGCAGTTTTTCGACCATGAAGGCTTCGAACTCGCCTTCCTCGACCGTGAGCCGCAGCAGGGCGCGGGCGATCCGATCCTTCTCATTCACGGTTTTGCCTCCAGCCACATCGTCAACTGGGTTTCGCCCGGCTGGGTGAAGACGCTGACGGAAGCCGGATACCGCGCCATCGCCTTCGACCATCGCGGCCACGGACTTTCCACGAAAAGCTATGATCCGGCCGACTACACGCCGGAGAAGATGGCTGGTGACGCGGCCGCACTGCTCGACCATCTCGGCATCGAACGGGCTCACGTCATGGGCTATTCGATGGGCGCGCGTGTTTCGGCGTTCCTGGCGCTGGCGGAGCCGGACAAGGTGGCGACGCTGGTTTTCGGCGGGCTCGGCCATGGCATGGTCGATGGCGTGGGCGATTGGGACCCGATCGCGGAAGCGTTGCTGGCACCCGATCCGGATCAGATCACCCATCCGCGCGCCAAGACGTTTCGAACATTCGCCGACCAGACCAAGAGCGATCGCGCAGCGCTTGCAGCCTGCATCGAGACCTCGCGCACGCTGTTGAGCGAGGCGGAACTCGGCCGCATCATGCAGCCGACGCTTGTCGCCGTCGGCACCAGGGACGACATCGGCGGCTCGGCGCAAAAACTTGCGGCGATCATGCCGAATGCGGAAGCCTTCGATATCGAGGGCAGGGACCATATGCTCGCCGTCGGCGACCGCACCTTCAAGGCGCGCGTGCTGGAATTCCTTCAAGACAACCCGCTCTGATCGCGTCTCGGCCGAGGCGAATACAGTGACCCTAACGTGACTGCGCTGCCGGAGTGACCCGGCGGCGCAATCTTCAAGCCCCCAGCTTGTTGTTCAGGCGTCAAGCCTGCGGTTGCGGTCCTGCCAGAGTTCCAGGATCGCGAGCGCTGCCACGGCGGCGCCAAGCACGATGTGCCAGGTGCGCAACGGTGCTCCGTAGTTGAAGGTGAATGGCGAAGCCATTACCCAGACACCACAGAAGAACGCCAGGAATTCCTCCCAGCGGCGCAGGTACATCTGCTCGAGACCTCCCAGCACCACGATTGCAGCACCGACCAGGGCGGTGGCCGCGACCATTGTCGTGTTGCCGGTTACGTTGCCGAACATTGCCGTTCCCAGTATCGCAGCACCGAGCAGCATCGACAGGATATCCTCCCATCGCCGGTGCTCGAGAAACTGCCAGGAACTCATTCTGTTAAGTGTTGCCATAACGAGACTCCTCATAAGGCTAGTTTTGAGCGTAGCTCAAACACCCGTGAGGATTTTGTGCGTTATTCCTCATCGAACTCCTCAGCCGAGCGTTCGTACGCACTGCAGTTATTATCTCAAAAAAGGCCTGTAAAAGCAAGGATTTCGCTGGATCGATCGCTGGCGAACCGGGTAACTGCCTTGCTCAATATGGCTGAACGGCATTACAAATCGCCACGAATTGTCGAATGGTCATGGGTGAGCCAACAGCTGAACGTATAAGTTGCTTCGGCGCGCCGTATGAAGGGATTGTTTTCCATTGCAGCTTGAAACAGGACCAAGCCAATCCATTTGACAATGTGATAAGGAAAATTGAGTTCAAACATGCTAATGTTTGGACTATACGTGCCGCAATACAGACGATGAGCGGCAACGGAGACCGCAGATGACGATCACCAGCGCAGCGCGCGCGAGCACGCTTCAACCGATCGATCCGATATGGAATTCGGTCCGCGACGAGGCCATGGAAGCCGTATCGCGCGATCCTTTGCTTTCGGCCTTCCTCTATTCGACGATCCTCAATCAGGACAGTCTGGAGGATGCGGTCATTCATCGTCTCGCCGAGCGTCTCGATCATCAGGACGTCGGCGCTGACCTGATCCGCCAGACCTTCAAGTCGATGCTGCGCGAAAATACCGATTGGGCCTCGACGGTGCGTGTTGACATCCAGGCCTATTACGACCGCGATCCGGCCTGCGACCGGTTCCTGATGCCGATCCTCTATTTCAAGGGCTTTCACGCGATCCAGACCCACCGTCTTGCGCACTGGCTGTGGAACCGCGGCCGCAGGGATTTCGCGCTCTACCTGCAGAGCCGGTCTTCCTCGGTGTTCCAGACTGATATTCATCCGGCTTCCCGCATGGGCAAGGGCATCTTCATCGATCACGCGACCGGCCTCGTCGTTGGCGAGACGGCGCTCATCGAGGACGACGTTTCGATCCTGCATGGCGTGACGCTGGGCGGTACCGGCAAGGCCGGCGGCGACCGTCATCCGAAGATCCGTTACGGCGTGCTGATTGGTGCGGGTGCAAAGATCCTCGGCAATATCGAGGTCGGCCATTGCTCCAAGATCGCGGCCGGATCGGTCGTGCTTTCGCCGGTTCCGCACAACAAGACCGTTGCCGGCGTGCCGGCCCGTGTGGTTGGCGAGACAGGATGCGACCAGCCTTCGCGGCAGATGGACCAGTTCCTGCCGTCGCAGATCATGGATCACGTCGTCAGCTTCGATATCTAAGGGACCGTTCGCGAACGCTACGCTGTCGGGCGCAGGCGGCCAACGTGGCCATCGTCGCGTCGGCGTTGTTCGGCGCAGCTCTCTTGGGCATTATGTCGGCGTTGCCTTTACACCGCCATCCTTGACGTGCCAGAAGCGCGTTCCATCTATCCACCCGCCACCGGGAGAAAAGTTTTGAAGCCGGAAGAAATCAGAAAACTCGACGCCTTTTTCAAGCGCACGTTCCAGAATCCGCAGTTGCAGGTGAAGGCGCGTCCGCGCAAGGACGACTCTGCCGAAGTCTATGTCGGCGACGAGTTCCTCGGCATCGTCTTCAAGGACGAAGACGACGGCGATTACAATTTCTCGATGGCGATTCTGGACATCGACCTGAACTAGTATGCGCTGATATTCAGGTGAGGGCGGCCCGCGAATGCCCGCTTGACCTGAAGCTCAACCAAGCAAGATCGGCCGGGTTCAACGGCCGGTTTTGAGAATGCGGGCCGCCTTGGCGGTCACGCTAGCCTCCAGCCGGGGCCAGTCGGCCAGCAATTCCCGCGGGAAACGGTAGGTGAGGCTGAGATTATCGCCCAGCTGGATGTCGCGCTCGCAAGGCGCCAGCGATTCCTCCGCACTCGGCCCGGTCAGGCAGCGGGCGACGAATGGCGCCTGGCCAGCGCGCGCGGCTACCGCGAGAACCTCGTTCAGATAGCCTGATTTTTCAGTGAAATTGTAGAGCGTTACGCCATGGGGGCCTGGTTTTCCGGGCTGTTCGATGAGCGAACGGTAGATCGGTGCGAAACGGCCGCTCATGTCGCGCGACATCATGCTTTCCTCGAAGGTGAGGAACAGGATGCGTTTGGTGCCGTCGGCATTGTTAAAGTCGTCGCGGGCGGTCTCCGAATAGCCCTCCATGTCTGGCCAGCGCAGATAGAGGTCGAGCCGCGCGGCAATGCCGTCGCGCCGGGCACGTTCGAAGCGGATGGCATTCGCCGGAACCGAGATGACATTGTTGCCGATGACGATTTCATGGAGCGTGGCGTCGTCGGTGTGGCCAGCCATCGCGATCGAGCGGCCGAACCATTTTCCACCGAAGCTGAGCACCGCCGACAGCAGGGCCAGTGCTGCGAAGGCATAAAAGACCTTCAGCATCAGCGAGGAATCGATCGCCGTGATCGTGTCCTCCGCCGGCGATGCCGTGCTCTGTCTCATGGTCCATTTCCCCATATGCGGGTGCGCGTTTGCAGGTAAGGCTGAACCGCGCGCGCATGATGCCGTCGATAACGGCTACTCTTGCAATTTCATGGTAAACGGCTGGTAAAGATTGCCGGTCTTGCGCGGTCGCTGACCGGCATTTTAGTGTGCGCCCGCAATGGAGGATAATGAATGCCGCTTTATGAACTGGACGGAACGCAGCCCGAATTCGACGACCAGGACAGCAACTGGATCGCGCCTGATGCGACGATTATCGGAAAGGTGCGGATCGGGCGAAATGCCGGCATCTGGTTCGGCACGGTGATCCGCGGCGACAATGACCCTATCGTCATCGGCGCCGACACCAATATCCAGGAACATACGGTGATGCATACCGATGTCGGCTTTCCGCTGACCATCGGGAGTGGCTGCACGATCGGCCACCGCGCGATGCTGCATGGCTGCACGATCGGCGACAACAGCCTGATCGGAATGGGCGCGATCGTGCTGAATGGCGCGCGCATCGGCAAGAACAGCCTTGTCGGCGCCGGCGCGCTGGTGACGGAAGGCAAGGAATTTCCCGACAATTCGCTGATCGTCGGCTCGCCTGCCAAGGCGATCAGGACGCTGGACGATGCCGCAGTCGAGCGGCTGCGCCTGTCAGCTGCGCACTACGTGGCGAACGGCAGACGCTTTAAAGCCGGCCTGACGAAGATCTAGAATCCTGAAAAAATGCTCCGCCCGAAAAAGGCGGAGCCGGCCCGGGGATTGGGCCGGCTCCTTGAACCCGGTCGTTGGGGACGGGGAGGGTGGGGACTCGACCGGGTTTTCTCGCTAAAGCGCGTCGCGATCTTTCAGATTCGCTTTCTCGCGCTTTATCTCTTTGTTTTTACGCATGTCGTTATCGCAAAACCGCAACACACTTTGCGCGACATGCTTAGATCTGTTTAGCGAACGCTGGCCACCGCATCGGCGCGGCCGTCGTTGATCTGCACCCAGACGCCGGAATTGCGGTCGGACTGGCGCTTCAGATAGGTGTATTCGGTGTCGGTCCACGCAAGGACGCGGGATTCGAGATTGTCGAGAATGAACTCGCCCATGCTGGTGCGCACGGTCAGCACCGCGTGGCCGTCGCCATTGGGCTGACGGGCAACCGTTATCAGCAGGTTGCCGGCCGGCACGCCCAGCGCCATCAGGCGGCGGCGCTTTTCCAACGCATAATCCTCGCAGTCACCGGCGCCATTGTCCGGATATGCCCAGTATTCTTCCTGGCCGTAGATTTCCATGTCGGTCATCGGCTTGACCGAAACGTTGACCGCATTGTTGATGTCGACGATCGCCGCCCAGAGCTTGCGCGTGAGTTCGACCGGCGCCTGCTTGGATGTCTTCTGATTGCATTCGACGGGCAGGCGCTGGCAGAACTCATAATGCCCAACCGGCTGCGTCGTGCGGCCGCCAACCTGCATGAACAGCTCTGCCGCCTTCGCCTCGATCGAAAGCCCGACCAGTCCAACCACTGCTGCGAAAAGAACCGAAACCCATTTTGTTTTTGTCATTGTGGCCTATCCCCGTTTGAGGACACATTGACAGATGCGGATTTATTTGACGCAAAACTCCGAAGTACATCTTGAGTAAAAACGCTCGTAAATTGAAATCAAATTCAAATAGAATAAGTATAAAATGAAAATCAAATTCGATTAAAATTTTATCGAATCCGCAATGGTGGCGGTGGCAATCGCACCGACAACGAAAAAACCGGCCAATGGCCGGTCTTTTGGTAGGTTCGAATTTGGGACGGCTCAGGTCAGGGCTGGCCGGCGCTGTTGAATTCGGCGTCCAGCGTCTCAGGCCGCTGTATCACCGCGAACTCGATAGCGACGCCGTCCTCGAAATGGCGGACGATCTGGCCGCGCATGGTGCCGAGTATGACCTGGACGCCGAGCGCCGGTTTCACGTCGATCTCGATCGCGGCGCCCGAGAGCGACAGATCTATGATGCGGCACTGATACTGGCGGCCGTCGAGAAGCTGCAGCGAGCTCATCGGATTGCGCGGCGCGACGCGCTCGTGGCGGCGGTCTTCCGGCAGGTCGAGTTCGTGCTTGTTCGCAAGCCAGGTGAGCTGGGCCGCGAGCTTGTCCTTCTTGCGCTCGGAAGCGATGATGGTCATGGCGAAGCCGTCGCGCATCGTGCGCGTCAGAACACCTTCTATGCGGCCGATATGATCGAGATAGGCAATGATCTTTTCACCGGGGCGGCCGAGCGTGTCGCAACGCAGTGCTACATTGCCGGGCGACATGTCGACGACCTGGCAGGGATGCTCGGTGCGATCCTCAAGCATGAAACGGCCATAGATCTTCACGCGGACGCGCTGAAAATTGCGCTTTTCCGCAACCGACGGCGCGTAGTCGATCGCCGCTGACCTCATGACTGCCTCTGTCCCGTTCAAAATTTCGCGCAGACACGCACGATTTCGGTCAAAAATACAGCCACACAGGTTAACAACATGTAAGTTATCGGCCTCGGAATGGCCGGAAATTAAGCTATTCGTCGCGTCCGCCCTTGAATACGACAAGGTGACGGATGCGTCTTGCCCCGTTCATGGCGAGTGACTGGTCCGAGAAAGTGCGGTCGCTCGGCGCCAGCGACGGGACGGTGACCGCCGGGCGGTTGTTCAGGAACATCGGTTCGCGATCAGGATCGATGACCCTAACCGAGTCTATCAGCGAGTCGACTATCGGATCGGTGCCAAGCCAGTAGGGCTTTTCGGCAGGCGTGACGATGCCGAGCGAGCGTTGGTGTTCGAGGCCGCCATCGAGCGGCAGCAGCAGCAGTTCGAACGGGTTGGTGCGTTCGCCTTTCGAGCGGCCTTCGAAGGTCACGAGCACGACGGACTTTGCCTTGAACACGCCGTAAGCCAGCCGCGCAATCAGGCGCTGGTCCTTCTCGCGCCAGAGCGACGGGAATGAAAAACCCTTTAGCTCGCGCCCATAGGTGGCGCAGAGGCGCGTGCCGGCGAGCCGGAACACCGCTTCGCCGCGCGTGTCCTTCTCAAGAATGAAGGTGTCAGCGAGGAGGGACTTTATATCGCTGGGTTCTATTTCGGTCCGCTTCGGTGCCGGACGCCCGTCTCGCAATCGGTTCCAATAATGGAACAGGTCGATCGATCCGTTCTGTTTCATGCTGCTCCGCTCCGCGCGATCTGTTCTGTTATGTTCCATCGGCGAACAGAAAGGCGTTGTTCGATGGCCTACATGCGGGGCGGAGCAGGTTGCGTGCCAGTGCGGGTGTCGGCTTGTTAACCGATCGGGGGCGTTAAGGTTAACAATTGGTTTACGTTGCGCGCCAATCGGGCCTGTGGCACCTTGAAATCACTCCAGAAGTGGTCGCCGCGAGGTGACCGGCAGCACTTCAGTCAAAGATTTTGGGAGAGCGTGGGGCTCGACCAGCCGTCCAGGGGAAACTTTGGGCGGCTTTTCTTTTGTGATTCGCGCCGCTCTTCGCTAAAGGCGTCTCCATGACCCAGCAGTTGGAACCCAGCATGAATGACGCATTGCCGGAAGAACGCAGCCCCGAGCCGGAACCGGCACCTGAGCGCCGTGAGCCGGTTTTCAATCTTCCCGTCATCGTCATTGCTGCCATCGCGCTCTGCGTCGGCATCCATCTGCTGCGGCTTTACGTGCTGACGCCTGACCAGGATTTCGAACTGATCCTGCGCGGCGCCTTCATCCCAATCCGCTATTCGGGCCAGTTCGATCTGGACGTCTATGCCTTTACCAGCCCGGTCACCTATTCCTTCCTGCATGGAAGCGTCACGCATCTGCTGATCAACATGGTGTGGCTCGCGGCATTCGGCTCGCCGCTGGCGAATCGTCTCGGCGCGCTTCGCTTCTCTGTTTTCTGGGTGGTTTCGAGTATCGCTGCGGTCGCGCTGCATTACAGCCTGCATTCGATGGACAATGCGCCGCTGGTCGGCGCTTCCGGCGCGATAGCCGGCATGATGGGGGCTGCTGCTCGTTTCGGCTTCCGCGTGGACCGCTCCGCCGGAAAGCCGGCCTTCGCCGGCACGCTCCTGCCGGTGTCGCTGGTGTTCCGCTCGCGCACCGTGATGACATTCCTTGTCGTCTGGATGGTCGTCAATCTCGTCACCGGCATTTACGGCTTTGGGCCTGACATGGCCAACCGCATCGCCTGGGAGGCCCATGTCGGCGGCTTTCTCGTCGGCTTTTTCGGAATCCAGTTCTTTGACCGCCCTCAACGAACGATGACGCTGTAACCTCGAAGTCCAAGCGCCCGCCAAACCGGCTTCACACTTGAAATGAAGGCCATCCAAGCGCACCATGACGGCATTGGAGCCGCGATGTGGAGGAGTATGGGCCGGTTCCGGTTTTGTACTGGCAAAGGAGGACGCCATGACGGTGAAGGCAATTCTCGAAGCGAAGGGCCATGACGTTTTCACGCTCGGGCCGAACGAGAAACTGGCTGAAGCGGTACGAATACTCGCCGACCACCGCATCGGCGCGCTGGTTGTCACGAATGGCGATCAGAGGATCGTCGGCATTCTTTCGGAGCGCGATATCGTCCGGGTTCTCGCCAAGGAGGGGGTGGGAGCGCTCGACCAGACCGTGCGGGCTGTCATGACGCCCAAGGTCAATATCTGCAACGAACATCATACGGTCAACGAAGTCATGGAAATCATGACGCGCGGCCGCTTCCGCCACTTGCCGGTCGAAAAGAACGGCAGGCTCGATGGCATTGTTTCCATCGGTGACGTGGTCAAACGGCGTATCGAGGACGTCGAGCGCGAGGCTGACGAAATACGCGCCTATATAGCGACGGCGTAGGATCTCGGGATCGCCGCCGGCACACGAATATGCCGGCGGGTTCCAGAGCAGCACCTATCTGTTGTCGAGTTCGGGGCGGACCAGCTTCAGCCCGTGGCGCGTGATGCGATAGGGGCCGCCATTGGAAGAGGCGATGGCCTTCTTCCGTTTCAGCTTGCGGAAAATACCGAGATCGAAATCCGGATAGGCCCAACCGTCACGGGTGAGGCACTGGATTTGCTCGATACGTTTCCTGTCGTCTTTTTCGACTTCAATGCGTCCGCCCTGCGCGAGCAGGTGCAGAATGCGCTGTTCATTGCGCGATATGTCCATTTTTGGAGAACTTTCGGAAAACCTGGCCGTAATGGCCAAAACAAAAAGCCGCCGCCGCAGGGTTCTGCGGCACGGGGTTTCAGGTTTTCACGCCCTGCCTTCCTGGGAAGGTCAGGGCCTTAGCGGGACTGAGCTGACGTAGACATCCAAACTCCATCGGGACGGGATGGATATAACGCGGCCGTGGTTTTCGCGCCAGCCGAGGCTGGCCAAACGTCACACTTTGAACGGGAATGGTTGCAACAGAGCAACGATTGATCTAGCGAACAGTTGAATTTAGTTGCTCAACAAAATTCCTATTTTGCAACGAATAGCCCAGCCGGAACGCCATGACCCTCATCGACACGCGCACGCCCGACCCGAAACGCCTGATCCCCGGCGCCACCGGCGACTGGGAAATCATCATCGGCCTGGAAGTGCATGCGCAAGTGACCTCGAACGCAAAGCTGTTCTCCGGCGCCTCGACCTCGTTTGGCGCGGAGCCCAATGCCAATGTCAGTCTGGTCGATGCGGCCATGCCGGGCATGCTGCCGGTCATCAACGAGGAATGCGTCAAGCAGGCGATCCGCACCGGGCTCGGGCTGAAGGCGCAGATCAACCACAAATCGGTCTTCGACCGTAAGAACTACTTTTATCCCGACCTGCCGCAGGGCTACCAGATTTCGCAGTTCAAGCAGCCGATCGTCGGCGAGGGCAAGATTACGATTTCGGTCGGTCCCGATCGCAAGGGCGAGTTCGAGGACGTCGAAATCGGCATCGAGCGTCTGCATCTGGAACAGGATGCCGGCAAGTCGATCCACGACCAGCACCCGACCATGTCCTATGTTGATCTCAACCGCTCTGGCGTGGCGCTGATGGAGATCGTGTCCAAGCCCGACATGCGCTCGGCTGACGAAGCGAAGGCCTATGTCACCAAGCTGCGGACCATCGTGCGCTATCTCGGCACCTGCGACGGCAACATGGACGAAGGCTCGATGCGCGCCGACGTCAACGTCTCCGTGCGCAAGCCGGGCGGCGAGTTCGGCACGCGCTGCGAGATCAAGAACGTCAATTCCATCCGTTTCGTCGGCCAGGCTATCGATTATGAAGCCCGCCGCCAGATCGCCATTCTGGAAGACGGCGGCAAGATCGACCAGGAAACGCGGCTGTTCGACCCCAACAAGGGCGAGACGCGGTCCATGCGTTCCAAGGAAGAAGCGCATGACTACCGCTATTTCCCCGATCCTGACCTTTTGCCGCTCGAATTCGACCAGGCCTATGTCGATGAACTGGCGAAAGACCTGCCGGAACTGCCGGACGACAAGAAGGCGCGGCTGATCTCGAGCCTCGGCCTCTCCGTCTACGACGCCTCGATCCTGGTTTCCGAAAAGGCGATCGCCGACTATTTCGAGAAGGTTGCTGCCGGCCGCGACGGCAAGCTTGCTGCCAACTGGGTCATCAACGATCTGCTTGGCGCTTTGAACAAGGCCGGCAAGGATATTGAAAACGCTCCGGTTTCGCCCGATCAGCTCGGCGCTGTCGTCGACCTGATCAAGGAAGGCACAATCTCCGGTAAGATCGCCAAGGACCTGTTCGAGATCGTCTGGAACGAGGGCGGCGACCCGCGCGCGCTGGTCGAAAGCCGCGGCATGAAGCAGGTGACCGATACCGGCGCCATCGAAAAGGCGGTGGACGAGGTGATTGCCGCCAACCCCGACAAGGCCGCGCAGGCGCGGGCCAAGCCGAGCATGGCCGGCTGGTTCGTCGGTCAGGTGATGAAGGCGACGGGTGGCAAAGCCAACCCTCAAACCGTCAACGACCTGATCAAGGCCAAGCTCGGGATCGAATAACAGGTCGTTGAATGAACCCCTTCTTGTTAACCAGATTGGACGCCGATGAGCTCTTGGCTCTGGCTAATTGTTTGAACGAGGTGCGAGAAGCGCTGAACAACGAGAGCGAGTTCCATACAAGGGTCGGGGTAAGTTTGGATTTTGCCGAGAAACTACACCGGGAATTGCGCGGGGAGATGGATCGGCGCAAAGCCCAAGGCGATGTATTCTTCCGCTAAGCCGGCATGAAGAGTTTTAGCAATGTTCATACGTACCGCGAGTGAGCGCGATCTGGCAGCTGTTCGTGCGCTGCTCGTAGAGACATGGCATGCGACCTATGACGATCTGTATGGCCCGGAACGGGTTACGCAGATCACCGACGAATGGCATTCGCTGGCGAAGCTGAAGGCCAATCTCGAGCGGCCGCGCTCGGAGTTCCTTGTCGCCGATGACGGCAAGACGCTCGGCGGCATGGCCTATGCCAAAGCGGGCGATGATGGGAAGATCGTTACGATCCACCAACTTTACGTTCGTCCCACATCGCAGCGGCTGGGCATTGGCAGAATGTTGCTGGCGGAAATCGAAGACAGTTTTCCAGAGGCAAAAACACTGCATCTCGAAGTCGTCGAAGACAACCATAGCGCCGTAGCCTTCTACCGCGCGAACGGGTTTGTCATCGCCGACAGGCAAGAGGACAAGACCACCCATGCGTCGGGGCTGGTCATTTTCAACTGCGAGAAACAACTCGGATAAGCCCATGGCCGACATCGATAATCTGTCGATAAGGCCCGCGCGCCGCGTCGATATTCCGGCGCTCGCTGCGCTCTTTGCCGCCGATGCAATCGGCGGCTATGGCGACACGATCGAACCCGAGGCCCTGCCGCTCTACGAGGCCGCGTTCGAGCGCATCGAAGCCAGCGCGAACGACACGCTCTACGTTGCAGAATTGGCCGGCGAGGTCGTCGGGACGTTCCAGACGACGCTGATCGTGGTCATGTCCGGACACGGTTCGACAACGTTGCGGGTCGAGGCGGTGCAAACGCGGGAGGACATGCGTGGCCGTGGCATCGGTGAGAAGATGATGCGGCATGCCATAGCGCAAGGCCAAGCGATAGGTGCGCGGGTGGTTCACCTGACATCGAACCTGCAACGCACCGATGCGCATCGCTTCTACAAGCGGCTCGGCTTCGAACAGAGCCACGCAGGCTTCAAGCTGAAGCTTTAGCCGCTTCTTCCTCGGCTATCCTTGAAATATAGACCGCGAACTCCGGGTCTTCGCCCGGCAGCAGTTGCGGCAGCGCGAGCCGAAAATCCTCGCGCCGGCACCACTCGCGCATGAAGTCTTCCCACGAAGCCCAGCGGCGGAGCTTTCGCGGCGGCAGATCGTCGTCATAGGCGACGAGATAGGCCCGCTCGAACAGCGCGATCAGAATCGCAAACATCGCCAGCATGCGCTCGACCTGATCCTCGGTGAGATTGGGTGTCGCCGTTCGCGACTGAAGTTTCAGGTCCGGATGTTCGAGGGTCAGCTTCAGGAAGTCGGTGTAGCCGTCGGAGAGAAGCTGGTAGATTTCCTCTTCTTCGTTGGCGCGTTCTTTTTGCTGCTCGTAGACGAAGATGAAAATCGCCAGCGGCAGGCCGATGATGGTCACGCACAGGCTGAGTATTTCCAGGATAGGCTTGAATTCCATCAGCTTCCGCCCGAGTGCGAGGTTGCAGAGTATCGCGATGCTATGCCGCGCGCCGGCCTTTGCCAATTGCGGGCAAAGCAGCTCGTTTCGCAGCTAAACTCTTGCCATTCGCGCCTGCGAAAGCCATAAGGCATCGTATTGTTCGACGCGCTTGCCGCGAGGAATCCGATGAAGAAATTCTTCCTGCAGTTTTTTACCTGGTGGAGCGGGCAGACGCTCGGCACACGCCTTCATACCTGGCGTTACGGCACGAAAGTCGGCCAGGACGATTGGGGCAACGTCTATTACGAAGGCGGCACCGATTCGGAAGGCCGCACGCGTCGCTGGGTGATCTATAGCGGAACCTCCGAGGCCTCCAAGATTCCGCCCGGCTGGCACGGCTGGATGCATCATCGCGTCGACACGCCGCCGTCGCAGGAGAACTACACGGCCCGCGAGTGGCAGAAGCCGCACCAGACGAATCTCACTGGAACTTCGGCCGCCTATCGCCCGAAGGGCTCCGTGCTTGGCACCGGCCATCGCCCTCAGGTTACCGGCGACTACGACGCCTGGACGCCCGGCGCATAAGAGTGCGCCGGTCCGGTATGTTCTCGCCACATTCCTTGGTTAACTGCTTGTTGATGACAAAGCAGCGATATGCCTTGGTGGGTGAGAAATTGTCCCAGGCGCAACTTCCGGTATTCTCCATATGATGATCTTCAGCCGAATTCTGCAGCGCAAAGTCTTGACCGGCGCCCTCGTGTTTTCGGCGATGATGATCGCTGCGGTTCCTTTGCGGGCCTATGCGCAGGAGCAGTTCCCGCTCGATGGCGATGAGATGCCGCTGGACGATGTGCCGGCCCAGCCCCAGCAGCAAGCGCCGGAGAACGACGAAGAGGTCAAGCCGGAGCCCGCGCCGAAGGTCGAGCGCATGAAGAACCCGGTCGCGGAGTTTTCCGGCATCGACAAGATCACCGGCCGCATCACATCGTTCGACGTCTACATCAACGAGACGGTGCAGTTCGGCGCCCTGCAGGTGACGCCGCGCGTGTGCTATTCGCGGCCCGAGGCCGAAGAACCCAAGACCGATTCGTTTGTCGAAGTGGATGAAATCACGCTCGACCGGAAAATCCGCCGCATCTTCACCGGCTGGATGTTTGCCGAAAGCCCGGGCCTGAACGCGGTCGAGCATCCCGTCTATGACGTCTGGCTGAAGAGCTGCAAGGCGAAATCGGACGTGCCTGCACCCGACACCGCCAAGAGCAACTGATCCCTCAGGAACCGGCTTCTCCGCGGCGCGTTGTCTTTCGGGCAACCGCTAGGAGGACTTTCCAATGATGGCCAATGAGAAAGAGCTTCTCGAAATCGAGAGGGGCTTCTGGATGGGCGGTTCCGATTTCTTTTCCGCCAATGCCGACAGGGAATGCCTCGTGGCCTTTCCCGGGATGGCCCAGGCGATGAGCAACGCCGACCTGGCGGAAACCGCTGACAATCCGAAGCGCTGGCGAAAGCTGGAGATCGAGCTCAAGGGCATTATCGAGCCGGGAAGCGACATCGTCATGCTTACATATGAAGCGCATGCCACCCGCGAAGATGGTGAACCCTATGCTGCGCTTGTCAGCACTGGATATGTGCACCGAACCAACGGCTGGAAGATGATGTTCCATTCGCAGACGCCGATAAAGGCTAAGGCCAAGAAGTCGGACGCAGCCAAGAAATCCGGTAAATCGGATCGTCAGGGATAGAAGACGGCTTCGCCGCGCAATGCCTTTTCCAGCATCTTTTCGTATCTGCCGCGTGGCACATCGACTGCACCGAAGCGCTTGAGATGTTCGGTGGTGAACTGGGTGTCGAGCAGGACGAAGCCTCGCGCGTTCAACCTTTCAACGAGATGCACGAGGCAGACTTTCGATGCGTCCGTTTCCTTGGAGAACATGCTTTCTCCGAAAAAGACGCGACCAAGACTGACGCCGTAGAGCCCGCCGACAAGGCGGTCGTCGCGCCATGCTTCGACCGAGTGGCAATGGCTGCGCTCGAACAGGTTGATATAGGCCTCCCGAATCGGGGCGTTGATCCATGTCGTCTGGCGCTCATCGCGAACTTCGGCGCAACCGTCGATCACGCCGGCAAAATCGCTGTCGAAGCGAATGTCGAAGCGGTTCTGGCGAATCGCTTTGCGCAGGCTCTTGGGAACATGGAAGGCATCGAGGGGGATGACGCCCCGCGTCTCCGGCCGAACCCAGAAGACTTCGGGGTCCGAAGCGCTTTCGGCCATCGGGAAGACGCCCGACGCGTAAGCCTTCAGCAAAAGCTCGGGCGGTATGCGATAGCCGGGGGCATATGGACGGGTCATCAAGCCTCACAAGTATAAAAGAAACGCGCCGAAACGCGTTTCCGTCAACTTGGTCTTTCGGACGCTACACACAGTACCCGGCATTTCGACCGGGCTTATCCAGCGTTATTCCGTCTCGGCGAGGTGCTTTTCCAGCCAATGGATATCGTAGTCGCCATTGGCGATATCGGCATTGCCGACCAGTTCGCGAAACAGCGGCAGTGTGGTCTTGATGCCATCGACGACGAACTCGTCGAGCGCGCGGCGCAGGCGCATCATGCATTCCACGCGATTGCGGCCATGCACGATCAGCTTGCCGATCAGGCTGTCGTAGTAAGGCGGAATGCGATAGCCGGAATAGACGCCAGAATCGACGCGAATGCCGAGGCCGCCGGGCGTGTGGAAATGCGTGATCGTGCCGGGCGAGGGCACGAAGGTGCGCGGATCCTCCGCATTGATGCGGCATTCGATGGCGTGACCCTGGAAGCGGATGTCTTCCTGGCGCACCGAAAGCCCGCCGCCGGAGGCGACGCGGATCTGCTCATGCACGAGATCGATGCCGGTGATGGCTTCCGTCACCGGGTGCTCGACCTGAAGGCGGGTATTCATCTCGATGAAATAGAACTCGCCGTTCTCGTAGAGGAACTCGATCGTGCCGGCGCCCGAATAGCCGAGATCGGCAATCGCCTTGGAGCACACTTCGCCGATCTTCATGCGCTGTTCTTCGTTCAGCGCGGGCGAGTTGGCTTCCTCCCAGACTTTCTGGTGGCGGCGTTGCAGCGAGCAGTCGCGCTCTCCAAGATGGATCGCGTTGCCGGCGCCGTCGCCGAAGACCTGGATTTCGATGTGACGGGGCTTTTCGAGGTATTTTTCGATGTAGACCGCATCGTCGCCGAAGGCCGCGCCAGCTTCGCTGCGTGCCGTCTGCAAGGCCTCGATCAGGTCTTCTTCGGTGCGGGCGACCTTCATGCCGCGGCCACCGCCGCCGGCAGATGCCTTGATGATGACCGGGTAGCCGATCTCAGCGGCAATGCGCTTGGCTTCGCCTTCATCCGAAACGGCACCATCCGAACCGGGAACGACCGGAATGCCGAGACGCTTGGCCGTGCGTTTGGCCTCGATCTTGTCGCCCATGATGCGGATGTGATCGCCGGACGGGCCGATGAAGGTGATGTTATGGGCCGCCAGTATGTCGGCGAACTTGGCGTTTTCGGAGAGGAAGCCGTAGCCCGGATGCACGGCATCCGCACCGGTGATCTCGCAGGCCGCGACGATTTGATGGATGTTCAGGTAGCTGTCGCGCGAGGGCGGCGGTCCGATGCAGACGCTTTCGTCGGCGAGGCGCACATGCATGGCGTCTGCGTCAGCCGTCGAATGGACGACGACCGTCTGGATGCCGAGTTCCTTGGCAGCGCGCAGGACCCGAAGGGCGATTTCGCCGCGATTGGCGATGAGGATTTTCTGGAACATCCGGGGCCTATTCGATGACGACCAGAGGCATGCCGAACTCGACCGGCTGTGCGTCCTCGATAAGGATCGCCGTAACAGTACCGGAACGCGGCGAGGGGATCTGGTTCATCGTCTTCATGGCTTCGATGATCAGCAAGGTCTGGCCTTCCTTAACCGTCTGGCCAACCTCGATGAACGACTTGGCGTCCGGCGACGGCGCCAGGTAGGCAGTGCCGACCATTGGTGAAGGCACGGCGTTCTTCGAAACGTCCGGTGCTGCCGGAGCGGAAGCCGTGGGCTGCGGGCCGGGCGCCGTCTGCGTGAAGACCGGGGCAGGGGCCGCGACGGCGTGAACCGTCGGTGCCTGGCGCGAGACGCGGACCTTCAGGTCGCCGAGTTCGACCTCGATCTCGGTCAGGTTCGTGTCGTTCAGGATGCCGGCGAGATCGCGGATCATCTGTTGGTCAACACCGGGCTTCTTTATCGACATGTTCGAGCCTTTTCTTCTGGTCCGGCCGCTCAGAGGCGGGCGGCGAGCGCCTGCAGCGCCATTGTGTAGCCAAGCGGGCCGAAGCCGCAGATCATCCCGACCGCCACCGGGGCGACCATGGAGACGTGCCGGAACGGCTCGCGCGCGTGAATGTTGGAGAGATGCACTTCGACCACCGGCAGCGGCGCAGTCGCGCGAATGGCATCGTGAATGGCAATGGAGGTATGGGTGTATGCGCCTGCGTTGAGGACCACGCCGACGGCCTTGTCTGCGGCTTCGTGTATCCAGTCGACCAGGTTGCCTTCATGGTTCGATTGCCGAAACTCGATGGCAAGCCCGAGCGCTTCGGCGTTCTTACGGCAATCGCCCTCGATGTCGGCAAGGGTCTTGCCGCCATATATGCCCGGCTCGCGCTTGCCGAGCAGGTTGAGATTGGGGCCGTTCAGAACGAAAACCGTATTCAATATGCAATATCCCTTATTCCGCGCCGATCGCCGACCGGCGCGCCGCACCCTCTATAATGGGCTTAGGCCGCCGCGAAAAGAGCGCAAGTTCGTTCTTTCGCTGTCCACAGGCCGGCGCGTCTGTGCGGGTTTCTTAATTGGCGGCCGACGACGCGGTCTTGGCCGCTTTGATCTTCTCGGCCAGCACATCCTTGCCGAGCGCGCCGAACACAACTTCGTTGCCGACCACGTATGACGGGGTGCCGGTGATGGCGAGCTTGTTGGCGAGATCGTAGGTCTTGGAGAAGTTCTCCATGATGGCGGGGTTCTTCATCTCTTCGCGCAGCTTGGCCTCATCGACGCCGAGCGCCAGCGCGATCTTGATCGCGCTTTCCTCGCCGGCGCGGCCCTGTCCACCGAGAAGCTGGTTGTGGAACTCTTCGTATTTCTCCGGTGCAAGCTTCAGGAATGCCTGCGAAACAACATGGGCCTTCTGCGAATCCGGGCCGAGGATCGGGAATTCCTTGAGCACGAAGCGCAATTCAGGATCGGTCTCCGTCAGCGCCTGCATGTCAGCCTGGGCGCGCTTGCAGTAGCCGCAATTGTAGTCATAGAACTCGACGATCGTAACCTTGCCGTTCGGATTGCCGACGACGCCGTCATGGGCGGAATTGAAGATGTCTTCCTTTGCCCCTTTGATGACATCGAGGCTGGCGACGCGCTGCGCCTCCTGCTGCTTGTCTTCAAGCGCCTGCTGTGCCTCCAGCAGGACTTCCGGGTTTTTCAGGAGATAATCCCGCACGATCGTCTCGATTTCGGCGCGGTCGAGATTCGCAGGCGAGGTCGAGCTTGTTGCCTGTGCGAGCGTCTGGGCAGCCGCTGTCTCTGGCCGTCCCGCCATGAAGCCGAAAGCCAGCATCGCCAGAGCGATTGCCGTGCCGGTCGTGCCAAACAGAATTGCCTTGTTCATCTCGTTACTCGTCCTTGCCAGAGAATCTGCGCATGCTCGCTCTTTTCCGCACTCCATAGCAGGAGTTTGACGCTGAAGAGGCAAAGTAGCCGCGCGTTGTGTAAAAATTGTTGCATGCCGGTGCGCAATGCCCAACCGGCGGTCATTCACTTTTTCGGAGTGCGGAAGTTTATAATGTCCTGCGCTCGCACCCAGCCCGGCGTTCCGGGCTTGAATTTCGTCTGCGCGCGGGCGGCGAAAATCTTGGCGTCCTGATACTTTCCGCCGTAGAAATTGCCTTCCGCCGTTGCCAGTTCGGCCTCGGGAATATCGCCCAGCTGACCGTAAGCCTGCGCCAGATAGCGATAGCCGACCGCGTTTTCGCGGTCGCGATCGAGGCCGTTGCGAATCTGGACGACCGCCTTCTTCAGCGAATCCGGTGTGCCGACGGCGATCAGCGCCTGGCCATAGGAGATCGGCAGGATGCCGGATTTCACCGGGTCGAGCTGAACGGCTTTTGCGTAGGCTTCAGCGGCTTTGGCAGGCTGATTGGATTTCATCAGGATGTCGCCGCGCAGCTCCTGGAAATAAGGATTTTTCGGCTGCTGCTTGATCAGTGACTCGACCTTGGACGAGGCCGATCCGAGATTGCCATAGAGGAACGTGTTCAGCGTGTCGCCATACTGGGCGGCGAGGCCTTTCGGATCCTTGCGGAACATGCGCGAGGTCGCGCCCTGGCCAGCGGTGAAGGCTGCGATCTTGGCGCGCATCATGTCATGGCGAAGCTGGAGCGTGGGCGAGTCCTTCTTGTCGAAATAAGGGCTTTTGCGCGCCAGTTCCTCAAGGTTTGCGATGCGATCCTGCGGCATCGGATGGCTGACCTGATAGGGATCGACGCGTGCGCCGGAGAGCGAGAGCGCGCTCTGGAAGCGCTCGAAAGTCGTCAGCATGCCCTTGGTCGACTGGTTGGTCGCTTCGAGATAGGTGACGGCCGAGCGGTCGGCGGTGTTTTCCTCGGTGCGCTGGTAGCTGAGCAGGCCGCGCCGCGCCATCTCGCCGCCGCCCATGGCGATGCCGCCGCCGGCCTGGGCCAGTTCACCCGACTTGGTAGCCGCGCCCGCAACGATTGCGCCTGCGCCGAGAAGGCCGGCGACGATCGCCATGGTCTGCGCCCGGGCAAGCTGCTCGCGCAGTCGTTCCTGGTGACCGCCGGCAATGTGGCCGGCTTCATGGGCTATGACGCCGATGATCTCGTTAGGGGTTTCGGACTGCATCAGCGCGCCGGTGTTGATGAACATGCGGCGGCCGGCAACAAAAGCGTTGAAGCGCTTGTCGTTGATGAGGATGATATCGATGCCGGACTTGGAAATGCCGGCGGCCCTGAATATCGGCCGCGCATAATCGCGCACCAGCGCTTCGATTTCGGCGTCGCGCACGATTGGAAGATTGGCCTGCGCGAATGCGGTGACTGTCGTTGCCGTGGAAACGGCTACGGCCAATGAAGCCGCAAGGAACGAGCGCGCCGTTTTTGAAGCGAATGCCGAAAGAATATTTGCCTGCATCATGATGCCTACTGGTAAACGAGCGAAAGCTCGATGAAAAGCTCGGACACAAAACGGATGAACTTGTGATCCCCATAGCAATAGGGCATTTGTGCGGCGCGACCTTTCAGGTTGGCGACGTAAGTGGATGAAAGAATGGTTGTTTCGCTTTCCAGACGCGGCGATGTCGAGCCGTTTCATGCGATGGACGTGCTGGCGGAAGCCAATCGGCTGAAGGCGCTCGGCGTGCCGGTCATCTCCATGGCAGTCGGCCAGCCATCTGATCCGGCGCCGACGCTGGTGCGCGAGGCGGCAGCGCGGGCGCTGCAGGACGGGCGCATAGGCTACACGGATGCGCTTGGCACTGCGACGTTGCGCAAGGCAATCGCGGCGCACTACGGCGAACACTACGGCATTGACGTACCGCCGGCGCGCATCGCCGTCACGACCGGTTCGTCGGCTGCTTTCAATCTGGCTTTCCTGGCGATGTTCGATCCCGGCGACCGTGTGGCGATCGCTGCTCCCGGCTACCCGGCCTATCGCAACATCATGAAAGCACTGGGTCTCGACGTGGTCGAAATCGAACTCGAGGGTGCCGCCTACCTGAACGCCGCCCATCTGGAGCGCGCGCATCGTGACAAGCCTCTCAAGGGCGTGTTGTTTGCCAGCCCGGCCAATCCGACCGGGGCCGTGGTGCCGCCCGATGAGCTTGCCGCACTGGTGTTGACGGCGGAAAACCTCGGTATTTCAGTGATTTCCGACGAAATCTATCACCGCCTTGCCTATTCCGGGCCGGATACGACTGCGCTTTCTCACAGTGATGACGTGACCGTCATCAACTCGTTCTCCAAATACTATTGCATGACCGGTTGGCGAATCGGCTGGATGGTGCTGCCGGAGAAACTGGTGCGGCCGATCGAGCGCATCCAGCAAAGCCTCTACATCTCCGCGCCCGAACTTTCGCAGATCGCGGCAAGCGAGGCCTTCAAGGCGACGGACGAGCTGGAAGCGGTGAAGGCGCGCTATGCCTGGAACCGTGAACTCCTGATGCGCCGATTGCCAGAGATCGGTTTTGCGCTGGCGGCACCTATGGATGGCGCGTTCTATGCCTTCTGTGATGTTTCGCGGCTGACCAATGACAGCATGGATTTTGCGCGGCGCATGCTTGCCGAGGCGCATGTGGCGGCCACGCCCGGACGCGACTTCGACACGCTTGCAGGCCACCGCTTCATGCGCTTGTCCTATGCCGGCAGCCATGACGATATGGTCGAGGCGGTGGCGCGCATCGAGCGCTGGCTGAAATAGAGGGGCAAACATGGCGGATCTGGAAGAGGTGCTGCCCGCGCTCGCAGCCGAGATGGCCGAGCGCAGCGACCGGGGCGAGGTGGCGACCTACATCCCGCAACTCGGCAAGATCGATCCAAAGCGATTCGGTATCGCAGTTGCTCTGACGGACGGCCGCGTGGTGACGGCCGGCGATGCCGACGAAGCCTTTTCGATCCAGAGCATTTCCAAGATTTTCACGCTGACGCTTGCCCTGGGCAAGGTCGGCGACGCGCTGTGGCGGCGGGTGGGGCGCGAGCCATCGGGAAACCCATTCAACTCGATCGTCCAGCTTGAGCGGGAGCTTGGCATTCCGCGCAACCCGTTCATCAATGCCGGCGCGATCGTGGTGACCGACGTGTTGCTGGCAGATCATCAGCCACGCGAGGCGATTGGCGAGATCCTGCGCTTCATCCAGTTCCTGACCGACGACGACAGCATCATCATCGACCGGGACGTGGCAGCGTCCGAGCGGGCGACGGGTTTCCGCAATTTCGCGCTGGCCAACTACATGCGATCCTTCGGTAATCTGACCCACGAGCCGGAAATGGCGCTCGGCGTCTACTTCCACCACTGCGCCATCGCCATGAGCGCCCGCCAATTGGCATTGGCCGGCCGGTTTCTCTCGCATGGCGGGCTGAACCCGGCGACGGGGCACTCGGTGGTGTCAGCCGAGCGCGCACGCCGCATCCTGGCGCTGATGCTGACCTGCGGTCATTATGACGGCTCTGGCGATTTCGCTTTTCGCGTTGGCATTCCCGGCAAGAGCGGTGTCGGCGGCGGCATTCTTGGCATCGTGCCCGGCGTCGCCTCGATGGCGGTGTGGTCGCCGGGGCTCAATGAGAACGGTAATTCAAAGCTCGGCTCCATCGCATTGGAAAAGCTTGCGAAAATAATGAATTGGTCGATCTTCGCGCCCTGATCGAACGTGCCGGCTGATCCCAAGAAAAATCCCGCGTCACCTTCCGGTCACGCGGGTTTTTTTATTCAGCAATCCAAGAACTCTTAGAAGAAGCTCTTGCGCTGCCACCAGCCGCCCTTCTTGGGCTTGTCGTCGGCTTCCGGCTGCGACGACTCCACCACGGGCTCCGCTGCTTTTGCAGGAGCGGGTTTTGGCGCCGGTGCAGGTGTCGGAGTAGGGGCCGGAGCTTCGGCGGCCGGCTCGGCAGCTTCCGCCGCAGCCGCAGGCTCGGCTTCCTTCTTGCGGCGTGGTGCGCGCGCCTTGGCAGGCTTCTTCTCGGCAGGAGCCGGAGCTTCCTCGACCACTTCAGCGACCGCTTCAACCACAGCCTCCTCGGCCTTTGCCTTCTTCGGCTTGGCGGTGCGGCGCGCCTTCTTCGGCTTCTCCTCGACCGGAGCTTCCTCCGCCGGGGCTTCTTCGACTGCGACGGTTTCGCTCACTACTTCGATTGCCGCGACTTCGACGCTTGCGTCCTCGTCGGAAGCCTCGCCGGCATCGGCAGCCTGTTCACCCTCGCCATCCTTCTCGCGATTGCGTCTGCCGCCGCGCTTGCCGCGCCGGCGCTTCTTGCGATCGGCCTCTTCGGCTTCGCTGGCAGCGGCTGCAGCAGCGGTATCGGCGTCTTCGCTCTCGTCGTCGTCACCGGCGTCAGCCTGAACAGACGCGTCGGACACAGTTGCTCCGTCTGCTGGGGCTGCATGTTCGCGGTCGCGATCCTTCCCGCCACGCCGACGCCGACGCTTGCGACGCTTGCGGTCGCGCTGGTCGCCGTCCTCGGCCCGCTCGGTGCGAGCAGGCTGTGCCTCGGCAACTACGATTTCCTCGACTTCTTCCTCTTCGACGATTTCGTCTTCGATGTCTTCCGGCTCGACATAGGTCGGGGCAGGGATCGCATTCGGCGAGACGAGCGGCTTCTCGGCAACCGCGCCGCGCGTGATCACATAATGCTGCGCGCCGACGGTGTCATCGGGCTCGAGCGCGATGGTGACACCGAACTTATGCTCGAGTTCCACCAGCGTGCTGCGCTTGTGGTTCAGCACATAGAAGGCGGTCGCAACCGGCGTGCGCACCGTGATGTGGTGGCGCGAATCCTTGAGCAGGAATTCCTCGATCGCACGCACAACCAGCAGTGCCACGGAAGAATCAGAACGGACATGCCCGGTGCCGCCGCAATGCGGGCAGGGCTTCATCGTCGATTCGAGCACGCTGGCGCGGATGCGCTGGCGCGACATTTCCATCAGGCCGAAATGCGAGATGCGTCCGACCTGGATACGGGCGCGGTCGTTCTTCAGATGGTCCTTGAGGCGCTTTTCGACCGCACGGTTGTTGCGGTTCTCCTCCATGTCGATGAAGTCGATGACGATCAGGCCGGCCAGATCGCGCAGGCGAAGCTGGCGGGCGACTTCCTCGGCGGCTTCAAGGTTGGTCTGGAGTGCCGTGTCCTCGATCGAGTGTTCCTTGGTGGAACGCCCGGAGTTGACGTCGATAGCGACGAGCGCCTCGGTCTGGTTGATGATGATGTAGCCGCCGGACTTCAGTGTAACCTGCGGCTGCACCATGCGGTCGAGCTGGGCTTCGATACCGTTGCGGGCAAAGATCGGCGTCGTGTCGCGATAAGGTTGGACGACCTTGGCATGGCTGGGCATCAGCATGCGCATGAAGTCCTTGGCCTCGCGATAGCCATCCTCGCCAGCGACGAGAACCTCGTCGATGTCCTTGTTGTAGAGGTCGCGCACCGAACGCTTGATCAGGCTGCCTTCCTCATAGACGAGGGCGGGCGCGGTCGACTGGAGCGTCGTATTGCGGACGGTTTCCCACATCCGCATCAGATATTCGTAGTCGCGCTTGATCTCGGCCTTGGTGCGGCTCTCACCTGCCGTGCGCAGGATGACGCCCATGCCCTGCGGCACTTCGAGATCCTGAACGACTTCCTTGAGGCGCTTGCGGTCCTGCGCATTGGTGATCTTGCGCGAAATGCCGCCGCCACGCGCCGTGTTGGGCATCAGCACCGAATAGCGGCCGGCGAGCGACAGGTAGGTCGTCAGAGCCGCGCCCTTGTTGCCGCGCTCTTCCTTGACCACCTGGACCAGCAGGATCTGCCGGCGCTTGATGACTTCCTGGATCTTGTAGTGCTTGCGCATCGGCTTGCGGCGATTGCGCACTTCCTCCAGCGCGTCCTCGGCGCCGACCGATTCGACGCCATGGTCGTCGTCATGCGAGCCGGAGACTTCCTCGACACGTCCACGGACGTTCTCGGCAGGAGCCTCGTCGCCGTCGGAATCGGCGGAAGCGGTTGCTTCGTCGACCGGCTCGGAGACGACATCTCCATCAATGGCGGCTGCCATCGACGGTCCCTTGTCATTCGAAGGGGTTTCGTCGTCGGACTGTTCGCTGCTGTCGCTGTCGCCATTCTCCGGCGAAGCATCTTGCTCCGAAACGGTGGTTTCGCTCTCGTCGCTTTCAAAGGCTTCGACAAAGACCGCATGCTCATCGGAATCGATCTCGCCGTCCGAGGCTGCACCTTCGTCACCCGATTCGGAGCCGGCGCGCTGTTCGTCACCGCTGCGAGGACGGTTCTTGCCGCCGCGCCGCCGCTTGTTGCGGCCGCGATTGCGGTCGGAGCGGTCTTCGCCGTCTTCGTCGTCCTCATCCTCGGCGTCTTCCGCCTCGGCGCGCAACAGCGCCTGACGGTCGGCAACCGGGATCTGGTAGTAGTCGGGGTGAATTTCGCTGAAGGCGAGGAAACCATGCCGGTTTCCGCCGTATTCGACAAAGGCCGCCTGAAGGGAAGGTTCGACGCGCGTTACGCGGGCGAGATAGATGTTTCCTTTGAGCTGCTTCTTGTCCTGGGATTCAAAGTCAAATTCTTCAATGCGGCTACCGCGTACTACGACAACCCTTGTTTCCTCCGGGTGGGAGGCGTCTATCAGCATCTTGTTGGGCATTATCTTGTTTCCTGCCGGCAGCCGCCAACCGTGTCAGCCGCAGCGAGATCCGCTGCAGACCATGCGGTGAATAACGCATGCCGGGCATTTTAACGTCCGCTGGCCGCTGCCGAAGCGCCATAGACAAGCCGCCCGCAGCCGGAATGGCGCGGTAAGATGCGGAACTTGCCATGATTGCGCTTGAAGCCATCGTAGCCTTGCGGAACCTTTTGAACCAAAGCCCGGAAAATCCGGACCAGCTGTTTTGCTCCTATGAGCCGGCACGGAATGTCTTTCCGGCCGTTTTCCTCACCTCAAGGGTTCCAAGTCAGCGGAAGCACCCTGAAGAAATCCGTCGCGACCACCTAACGCCCTCTAATCGCCGCCGCGATTTGAGCCGTTGTTTCGTCGCTTGACCGAATATGGAAGCTGCGCAGTAACGGTTCCAGGCATTGCGATGGTCCAGTACCGCTTTTATGATTTGGCGGGGTTCAAAGCAACCCCGATTCAGATGCCGGCAAAAAGCCGTTGAGAACTTACGGGGACAGCACAAAGACAATATCAAAAAGGCTTGGTTAACCTTATGCCGATACCAATCGTTAATCAGCGCGCGGGCTTATCGCGTCTGCGCCGGATGTCTGAACGGTGATCTTGGAAGAGTGCATAAGGTGGCGGAAATGGGTCTTGCCGGGATGAGACGGAACGTCGTCCGCATCGGAAGTTCGTTCCTTTTTCTGGTTCTAGGCCTGTTTGTATTCCTGTCCTCTCCCGTTTCTGCCGCACCGCTCGAAGCGCATGACTACAAGATGGCCGGCGACGCCGTGCATATGCGCATCGTCATGAATTTCGACCAGGAGCCCGAGCCTAAATGGTTTCTGCTGCGCGGGCCGCACCGGCTGGTGATCGATCTGCCTGAAACTAAGTTCAAGCTCGACTCAAAGGAGCTGAAGGCACGTGGGCTGATACAGAATGTCCGCTTCGGAAAGCTGGAGGAGGGGGCGTCGCGCCTGATCCTCACCGCGAAAGGGCCATTCACCGTCGAAAAGATCGACGTGCTGCAAAATGAGGACACGCCCGGTTACAGGCTGGTCGCCGATATCACGGCAGCCTCCGATCGCCAGTTCGAGGAAGCGCTTGCCATCCAGTCGCAGACGACGGGATCGACCGAGACGACGGCCAAGGCCGACCGCATCGGCCAGCCGGCTGCCCGGACGGCCAAGAAATTCACAGTCGTGATCGATCCCGGACATGGCGGAATCGACAGCGGCGCCGAGGGCGTAAGCGGTACTCAGGAAAAGTCGATCACGCTGGCCTTTGCGCTGGAGCTGCGCGCCAAGCTCGCCGAAAGCGGCAAATACGATATCTATATGACCCGCGACAAGGACGAGTTCCTGCGGCTGGACGAGCGGGTGCGGATCGCACGCCAGCACGAGGCCGACCTGTTCATCTCCATCCATGCCGACACAATCCGCCTGAAGGGCATTCGCGGGGCGACAGTCTATACTGTGTCGGACAAGGCTTCCGACGCCGAGTCGCAGGCGCTTGCCGATCGCGAAAACCTGTCCGACCAGCTTGCGGGCATCGAGATCAAGGATGAGAATCAGGAAGTCGCCGATATCCTGATCGAGCTCATCAAGCGCGAGACGCACGGCTTTTCGATGAAGTTCGCGAAGTCGCTGGTCGGCGAATTGGGTAACTCGGTCGGCCTCATCAACAATCCTCACCGGTTTGCCGGTTTCCGGGTCTTGAAGGCGCCAGACGTGCCGTCAGTGCTAGTGGAACTCGGCTATCTTTCGAACCCGAAGGACGAGGAACAGTTGCGTAATCCGGATTGGCGTGGCAAAGCGGCGGAAAGCATCTCCAATGCGGTTGCGTCATTCGCAGCCGCGAAAACGGCGGCGGGCGGCTGATGTGCGGTGGTACCGCGTTGGTCGTTCTGTTTTTTGGCGTTGCGTAAGCACAACAGTTTGCGGTTAAATGATGCGTAATCCGAAGGGCTTGGCCAAGCTGCCGCATTTTGCCCACATCGGCGCGACATTGCTTGGCCGCAAAGGATCGGGGTTTCTCGAGCGTCTTGCGAGGGGCGCTCTTTTGGCTGAGGAACTCCCGACCCACGGACTGGAGCGGGCATGATTCGTCTCATCGGCTATTTCTTTGGCATCGGCACGGCGTTTGCCCTCCTTATGGCGGCAGGCGTGGCGATCTATCTTGGCCATATCACCAAGGACCTGCCGGATTACGAGGTTCTGGCGAAATACGAACCGCCTGTGACCACCCGTATCCATGCGTCGGACGGTGCGTTGATGGGTGAGTTCGCGCGCGAGCGCCGGCTGTATCTGCCAATCCAGGCTGTGCCGGACCGCGTCAAGGCTGCGTTCCTGTCGGCCGAAGACAAGAATTTCTACAACCATCCGGGCGTCGATCTGACCGGTCTCGGCCGTGCGGTCATCACCAATCTGCGCAACATGGGCTCGGGCCGCCGTCCCGTCGGCGCTTCGACGATCACGCAGCAGGTGGCGAAGAACTTCCTGCTGACCTCCAGCCAGACCTACGACCGCAAGATTCGCGAGATGATCCTCGCCTTCCGCATCGAGCAGGCTTATTCGAAGGATCGTATTCTCGAGCTTTACGTCAACGAGATCTTCTTCGGCCTCGGTGCCTATGGCGTCGCCGGCGCTGCGCTGACCTATTTCAACAAGTCGGTCAACGAGCTGACGGTGGCCGAGGCCGCCTATCTCGCCGCGCTGCCCAAGGGTCCGTCCAACTATCATCCGTTCCGCTACACCGACCGCGCGATCGAGCGCCGCAACTGGGTGATCGACCAGATGGTCGATAACGGTTACGTCTCGCGCGAAGAGGGCACCAAGGCCAAGGCCGAGCCGCTCGGCGTAACACCCCGCCGCAACGGCAACTATGTTTTTGCCGGCGAGTATTTCACCGAGGAAGTGCGCCGCGAAATCATTTCGCGCTATGGCGAGAATGCTCTCTACGAGGGCGGCCTTTCGGTTCGCACAACGCTCGATCCGAAGCTGCAGCGTCTTGCCCGCAAGGCGATGCAGCACGGGCTTCTGAAATACGACACGCTGCGCGGCTACCGCGGACCGGTCAAGAACATCTCCATCGATGGCGACTGGGGCAAGGCCCTCAGCGAGGTCAAGGGCCTCGACGACGTGCCTGAATGGCAGCTGGCCGTAGTGCTCGACAGCTCCAATGCGGGCCTGACCGTCGGATTGCAGCCCAAGCGGCAGGCGTCTGGCGATATCGTCAAGGAGCGCGAGCAGGGCACTGTCGCCAAGGAGGATATGAGTTTCGCCATGCGCCATCTCGTCAACGGGCAGCGCGTCAAGGCGAATTCGCCGGCCGACGTGCTGAAGCCCGGCGATGTGGTCTTCGTTGAGCCCAAGCAGGGCGCGGAAGGCGCCTATATGCTTCGCCAGCCGCCGGAGGTTTCGGGCGGTCTTGTGGCGATGGATCCGCATACGGGCCGTGTCCTGGCGATGGTCGGCGGCTTCTCCTATTCGGAATCGGAGTTCAACCGCGCCACGCAGGCGATGCGTCAGCCCGGTTCCTCGTTCAAGCCGTTCGTCTATGCGGCGGCACTCGACAATGGCTACACGCCTGCTTCCGTGATCATGGATGGTCCGATCACCATCAAGGTCGGGAACACCACCTGGACACCTAAGAACTATGACGGCAAGTCGGCGGGACCGGCGACGCTGCGCTCGGGCATCGAGCGCTCGCGCAACCTGATGACTGTCCGCCTGGCCAACGACATGGGCATGAAGCTGGTGTCGGAATATGCCGAGCGCTTCGGTCTTTACGATCATCTGGCGCCTTACCTGCCGATGGCGCTGGGCTCCGGCGAAACCACCGTCATGCGCATGGTTTCGGCCTATTCGGTGATGGCCAATGGCGGACGCCAGATCAAGCCATCGCTGATCGACCGCATCCAGGACCGCTACGGCAAGACCGTCTTCAAGCACGACGATCGCGGCTGCGAGGCTTGCGTGGCCACCGAGTGGTCGGATCAGCCCGAGCCTGAACTGACGGACAATTCCGAGCAGGTGCTCGATCCGATGACCGCGTACCAGATCACCTCCATGATGGAAGGCGTGGTCATTCGCGGTACCGCCATGACGCTGGCCGAACTCGGCCGTCCGATCGCCGGCAAGACCGGCACGACCAACGACGAAAAGGACGCCTGGTTCGTCGGCTACACGCCTAACCTCGTCATGGGCCTCTATATGGGCTTCGACAAGCCGCAGGGCCTCGGCAAGGGCTCGACCGGTGGCGGCCTTGCTGCGCCGATCTTCAAGGAATTCATGGGCGATGCCATGAAGGGCATGCCGATCGTCGACTTCAAGGTGCCGGAAGGCATGAAGCTCATCGCCATCAACCGCAAGACCGGCATGAGGGCGTCGAAGGGCGATGGCGGCACGATCGTCGAGGCGTTCAAGCCGGGAACAGGTCCTGCCGACAGCTACTGGATTATCGGCATGGGCGAGGACGGCGGCAACGGCAGCGGGGCAGCTCTTTCGCCACGCGCCAGCCAAGCCATCACCCAGGGTGGCGGCGGCCTCTACTGATCCGGCAAATTTGCGAAGGGCCGGTCTTTGCCGGCCCTATTCGCTTTACAGGGGCAGGTCGCCTGCCTATGTTCCGCGCCAATCCGGAACGGCCAAGACTTCAAAAGGAATTAAGCCTGCCATGCGTGCAGAAACGGAAAAGCTCGTCGACGAAATCAAGCAGGCCATAAGCCTGCTGAGGAGGCATCTTTGACTGGGATCAGGCTCTAAAGCGGCTTGAATACCTGAACATGCGTTCGGAGGATGCGACCCTCTGGAACGACCCCCAGGAAGCGCAGAAGCTGATGCGCGAACGTCAAAGCCTGGAAGACGGAATCAATTCGATCACCAGCCTGTCCCGCTCGCTCGAGGACAATATCGGCCTGATCGAACTCGGCGAGGAAGAGGGCGACGCCGACGTCGTGTCGGAAGCCGAAACGGCGATCCGCTCGCTCGCGGGCGAGACCAAGGCGCGCCAGATCGAGACCATGCTTTCCGGCGAGGCCGACAGCAACGACACCTATCTCGAAGTGCATGCCGGCGCCGGCGGCACCGAGAGCCAGGACTGGGCGAACATGCTTCTGCGCATGTATACGCGCTGGGCCGAGCGTCGTCGTTTCAAGGTCGAGGTGCTGGAAGTCCATGACGGCGAAGAAGCCGGCATCAAGTCGGCGACGATCCTGATAAAGGGTCACAACGCCTATGGCTGGCTTAAGACAGAATCGGGCGTGCACCGGTTGGTGCGCATCTCGCCCTACGACAGCAACGCGCGCCGACACACTTCGTTTTCGTCGATCTGGGTCTATCCGGTCATCGACGACAACATCCAGATCGACGTCAGCGAATCCGACGTGCGCATCGATACCTATCGATCGTCGGGCGCCGGCGGCCAGCACGTCAACACGACCGACTCGGCGGTGCGCATCACGCATATCGCGACCGGCATCGCGGTTGCCTGCCAGGCCGGCCGCTCGCAGCACCAGAACAGGGCGAAAGCCTGGGAAATGCTGCGCTCGCGGCTTTACGAAGAGGAACTGAAGAAGCGCGAGGCTGCCGCCAGCGCGACCGAAGCCTCCAAGACGGAAATCGGCTGGGGTCACCAGATTCGTTCCTACGTCCTGCAGCCGTATCAGCTGGTGAAGGATCTTCGCACCGGCATGGAAAGCACCAGCCCGTCCGACGTGCTGGATGGCGATCTCGACGAGTTCATGGAAGCCTCGCTCTCGCATCGCATCGAGGGCGGTGCAGGCCAGCCGGTTGCCGATATCGACTGATTGCCAATAGCGAAGGCCGGTCAGGCCTTCGCTATCTTAAAGAGCATCGGAATCTTCCGAAAACCGGGTTCCACTTTTCGGTCCGATGCTCGAGGTAACAAACCTTCAAACAAAAACCGTGCTGGCGCGTTATCGTCGATCTTCCACCAAGCAGGAGGTCGGCATGTCAGACATCATTCAGCGGAAACCGGTCATTCTCGGTCTCGGCCAGGGGCGCGGCTATGATTGCGGCGCGATGAGTGCTGTGTTCAAGGTCGATCGTTCGGAAGTTGGCGATCGATATTCGGTGTCCGAGTGGTGGCTGGAGCCGCATTCGAAAGGGCCGGGGGCGCATTCGCATGCGGAGAATGACGAGTTGTTCTTCGTCATCCAGGGACAGCCCAGCATCCTGATCGGCGAAACATGGTACGACTCTCCCGCAGGGTCGTTCGTGATGGTGCCGGCGGGCGTGACGCACGACTTCGAGAACCACACCGCCGCCCGCGCCGGATTGCTCAACGTTTTCATACCTGGCGATTTCGAAAGCAAGATGCCGAGCATCGTCGACTGGTTCCGGAACCAGAAGTCTTAACTTCCCGTTAACCATGCAGGCGCAGCATTGTTGCGCAGATGTCGGCGCTCGAAGTGCTGCATTACCCAGCAGTTTCTTGCGCCGGCGTAGGAATCACCTCACCATGCTTATGGGCTGGTGGGACCAAAAGCATTTATCGCCGGACGGGCATATCTGCGACTTATGATCCGGCGGCATGGGAAGAAACGTTCTAGGGGCGGGGCAAGTGCAAGCTTGGTCACTCGTTCAGCAGGACTTTTGCCATGCCAATGTTCACTCAACTTTCTCATGCGATACCACTCAACCGATCGCACCGCGGCTTTTCGCGCGTGCTTCGACACAGCGCCGAATTCGCCGCGCTGTTGTTTGTCGTCGCTGGCGCCAATCCGGCTTCTGCGCACGACGCCAAATCGGGCTGGAGCTATCCGTTTGCGTGCTGCTCCGGCTACGATTGCCGCGAGGTGTCCGATAAGGCGATCAGCGAGCGCCCGGAAGGCTACGTCATCAACAACACCGGCGAGGTGGTGACCTATCAGGATGCGCGCGTCAAAAACTCGCCTGACGGTGAATTCCACTGGTGCTCGGTAGCCGGCGCGAATGATTCGAAGACGATCTGCCTGTTCGTGCCGTCACGGTCCTATTGACGGGTCGTCTCCCAGCCATTGTCGAAACCTGGATTGAAGGCTCAGGGAAGCGACAGCAGGTGCTAATTTAGCGAAAGAGGTAATTCCTCTTTGCCGGGATATTTGATACTCAACACCGTCCAATTTCGGGCGGGGAATAAATCATGATTTTCAGAATTAATACGGTTGTGGCTGCTGCCGCAACCTTTTGTCTTGTTTCGACATTTTCTGCTCAAGCCGAGGATCTTGTCTTCACCCTCAAGAACGGCACGAACTCGGACCTTTCGGAGTTCTACACCTCGCCCGTTGGGGTCAATGAATGGGAAGAGGATATACTTGGCCAGGATGTGCTGAGCGCTGGAGAGAGCGTGCGCATCACCATCGCGGATGGAAGAAGTGTCTGCGAATACGATATGCGTTTCGAGTTTACCGAGGATTCCGACCTCGACACGACGACCGACAAGGCGAATCTGTGTGAACTTGGAGAGTATACGATCACCGAGTAACATCTCGAGTCGGGCCTTGCCGCATTGGCAAGGTCCGTTCTCACGACTCCGCATCCTGACGGAATGATGTCAGGATGACTTGTCTAGGGCTGGGGGATTGGCGCTGGAGAAGGATCAGTCATGACGATTATCGGCAGTTGTCACTGCAAGGCGACCGTATTCGAAGTCAGTGAAGCACCCGACACGCTGACAAGCTGCACTTGCTCCTTCTGCTCCAAGCGCGGGTCGCTGTGGGCCTATTACCTCCCGTCGCAGTTCACGCTGAAGACGCCGCCCGAAAATGTTGCCGTATATCAATGGGGCTCCAAGACGGTAAAGCACGGCTTCTGCGCCACCTGCGGCTGCGGCACCTTTACCGAAACGCCGGACTGGAGCACGGGCACGCCGGATTTCGACAATCCGAAGATAAGCGTCAATGCGCGCCTGTTCGACGATTTCGATCTCGATACGGTCGAAGTCGTCGTCATCGACGGCAAGAACCTCTGGTGATCAACTCGTCTGGTTCTTCCAATAGTCTGTCCAAACAGACTGCAAGAAAGCGGTGAAAGGCATTTTGCCGCTCCGTTTTTCGCCGTATTTCATGTTACAACCACGCCGAAGGGCTGACGCGCTGGTGCGCGGGACGAAGTTTGGAGAGGGACGACCTGAATGACGAAAAAACTGATCGCCGTGCTCGCGGCTACGGCATTTCTCGGTGCGTGCACGACCGACCCCTATACAGGTGAGCAGAAGGTTTCGAACACGGCTGGCGGCGCAGCGCTTGGCGCAGGCCTTGGCGCTCTGGCTGGCCTTGCCGTCGGCGGCAGCAAGAACGCACAGCGCAATGCCGTGCTGATCGGCGCGGGCGTCGGCGCTCTGGCCGGTGGCGCTGTCGGTGCCACCATGGACCGCAACGAAGCGGAACTGCGCGCCCAGCTTCAGGGCACGGGCGTCAGCGTCACACGCGCCGGCGATCAGATCATCCTCAACATGCCGTCCGACATCACCTTCGGCATCGACCAGGACGACATCAAGCCCGGTTTCTACCAGACGCTGAATTCCGTCGCGCTGGTGCTGAAGAAGTTCAACCAGACGCTGGTCGACGTTTACGGCCATACCGATTCGACCGGTGGCGACCAGCACAATTTCGACCTGTCGCAGCGCCGCGCGCTGTCGGTCGCGAACTACCTCAACGCGCAGGGCGTCGATTCGCGCCGTTTCGCCGTTACCGGGTTCGGCAAGACGCGTCCGATTGCGTCGAACGATACGGCCGATGGCCGCGCGCAGAACCGCCGCGTCGAAATCCAGCTTTCGCCGCTCACCAGATAGGCGAACGCAGCCCGCTTAAACAAAAAGCCCGCCGCAAATTGCGGCGGGCTTTTTCGTTGACGGGATCGCGCTGCCTGACGGCAGCGAGCGATCAGATCTTTACTGCAATCTTCATGAAGGCCGGCATGTCATCGCCGAAGCCGATCGTGCCGTCATTGTCTTCATTGCGCTGGCGGGCATTGCGGTCGTCGCGCCGCGGCCGGTCATTGCGATCATCCCGGCGAGGGCGCTCGGCATGGTCGCCGCGCGCCTTGCGGTCGGCATTCTCCGACTTGATCGTTTCCTTGCGGCTGCGATCGTCATTATCAGCGACAACGACGGGTGCCTCGACTTCAGGCTGGATGTCCTGCGCCGGCTTTTCGTCGGGGGCCTTTGCGTGGCGCTCGCCGCGGGGCTTGCGCTCGCCTTCGTCCTTGCGGCCACGGCCACGCTGCTGGCTGGCTCTGCCGCGACGGGGTGCTTCCTCGCCTTCGCTCTCGACGACGGTCGAAAGATCGCCGTCATGCCACTCGATCGGCTGGCCGATCAGGCGCTCGATAGCGTCGATGTATTTTGTGTCGGACCGGGTGGCGATGGTGAAGGATTTTCCCGAACGCCCGGCGCGGCCGGTGCGGCCGATGCGGTGGACATAGTCCTCAGCGTGAATCGGCACGTCGAAATTGAAGACGTGGCTCACATCCGGAATGTCGAGGCCGCGTGCTGCGACATCGGACGCGACGAGAAGCTTGAGCTTGCCTTCGCGGAAATTGGCCAGCATCTGCATGCGCGCGCGCTGGTCCATGTCGCCATGCAATGCGCCAGCGTCGAAATCGTATTTTACGAGCGAGCGGAAAAGCTCCGAGACTTCGACCTTGCGATTGCAGAAGATGATAGCGTTCTTCAGCCCTTCTTCTTCGGCCTTTATCAGGTTGCGCAGAACTTCGCGCTTGTCCCACGGCTTCTTGCCGGACTTGACCAGCCGCTGCGTGATGTTGATTGCCGTGGAAGCCGCCTTGGCGACTTCGACCCGCACAGGTGCGTGCAGGAACTGTTCGGTCAGCTTGGTGATCTCCGGCGGCATGGTGGCCGAGAAGAACAACGTCTGGCGCGTGAAGGGAATGAGCTTGCAGATGCGCTCGATGTCGGGAATGAAGCCCATGTCGAGCATACGATCCGCCTCGTCGATGACGAGGATTTCGACTGCCGACAGAAGCAGCTTGCCGCGCTCGAAATGGTCGAGCAGGCGGCCGGGCGTCGCGATCAGCACATCGGCGCCGCGCTCCAGCTTCTTTTCCTGCTCGTCGAACGAAACACCGCCGATCAGCAGCGCCATGTTGAGACGGTGGTTCTTGCCGTATTTGACGAAGTTCTCTTCGACCTGTGCGGCGAGTTCGCGCGTCGGCTCGAGGATGAGCGTGCGCGGCATGCGCGCCCGGGCACGGCCCTTTTCAAGGCGCGTCAGCATCGGCAGCACGAAGGAAGCCGTCTTGCCGGTTCCCGTCTGGGCTATGCCGAGGACGTCCTTGCCTTGCAAGGCGTGCGGAATTGCGCCCGCCTGGATCGGCGTCGGCACTGTGTAGCCGGCGTCGGTAACGGCTGAAAGGACCTTCGGCGAAAGGCCGAGGTCTGCGAATGTCAACGCTTCTTGAGCGATCTGGGTGTCTGAGGACAAGTGTCTTGGCTGTCTTTGGCTGCTTGAAGGGCGCGCCCCAAAGGGACGCGGCAAACGCCACGCGCTTGCACAATATATCATCGCGTTACGGTTAGTGACGCGATTTGTCAACACAAACAGGCACGAATGCCGGTTTGTTGACTGCCTTTACTTAATGGTCCAGGCGATTTTCCGCAATGGCATCAGTAGCGGAATTGTTCGGCAAGAATTCTTTCGTTCCAGGAATGGTTCGGATCGAACAGCAAGGTTGCCGTGGCGTTGCGCGACTCCTGGATCGTGACCGACGTTACCGCCTTGACCTCGGTATGATCTGCGGCGGCGTTCACCGGCCTCTTTCCGGCCTCCATGATGTCGAGCCGCACCACCGACTTGTTGGACAGAAGCGCACCACGCCAGCGGCGCGGGCGAAACGGGCTGACCGGCGTCAAAGCGAGCAGCGGCGCGTCCAGCGGCAGGATAGGGCCGTGAGCCGACAGGTTGTAGGCGGTGGAACCTGCAGGCGTCGCAATCATGACACCATCACAGCTCAACTCTTCCAGGCGCACCTGATCGTCGATCGTAATGCGGATCTTGGCCGTCTGGTAGGATTGCCGCCACAGGGCGACTTCATTAATGGCGAGCGCCGAGATCGTATCGCCGTCTGAAGTGACGGCCTGCATCTCCAGCGGGCGGATGGTTTCCGAGACGGCTGCAGCCAAGCGCTCGGGCAGGGCATCTTCCCTGTACTCATTCATCAGGAAGCCGATGGTGCCCCGGTTCATGCCGTAGACCTGCTTGCCGGTGCTCATCGTCTCGCGCAGCGTCTGCAGCAGGAATCCGTCGCCGCCGAGCGCAACGATCACATCCGCCTCGGCAAGCGGCGTATTGCCATAGCGCTGGGACAGACGTGCCGCCGCCTTTTCGGCGTCAGGCGCGTCCGAAGATATGAACGCGAAGGTCTCGCGCGTTTTGGGTGCTGGTGCCAGTGTCTTGTCCTCGGCTCGATGGCCGTGCCGAGGTAGCATGCCGCTTTGCCGCTGCAAAGGCGGGCACGGCGGATTGCGAGAGGAATTGTCTGCGTCCTAGCCGTGAAGCGCCTTGCGCAGCTTGTCGAAATCGCCCCAGGGGTCTGCCGCTTTCAACGCCTTTCCCAACGCTTTCCCGTCAATCGAAAAATCGGCTGGGCCGACCCCGTTTTCGACTTCCGGCCAGGTCACCGGCACGGAAACGGTTGCGTTCGGCTTTGCCCGGCTTGAATAGGGCGCCACGGTTGTGGAGCCGCGCGCATTGCGCAGATAGTCGATGAAGATGCGGCCCGTGCGCGCTTTCTTGGACAGCGTCGCCGTGTATTTTTCGGGATCGCTTTGTTCCATTGCCTCGGCAAAATCATGGGCAAAAGTCTTGACGGTCTTCCAGTCGGCTTTCGGCTTCAGCGGCACGATGACATGAAAACCCTTGCCGCCTGAGGTCTTCACCACGTTGGGCAGGCCGAGTTCGTCAAGCCGTCGTCTGATATCGAGCGTTGCAGCCCGAACGTCGTTCATGTCCAGCCCCTCGTCGGGATCGAGGTCGAAAACCACCTGGTCGGGCGTGTCGATCGCGTCGATCGTGCATCCCCAGATATGGATTTCCACGACGCCGAGTTGAACGAGTGCTGCGATGCCATTGAAATCCTTGATGTAAAGCAATTCTTCGCCGTCTTCCGGATCAGCCATTTTCCCGATGGCCTCATGCATGCCCGGAGAGGCGTGTTTCTGGAAAAAGCGCTGTTTGCCTGCGACGCCATCGGGGGCTCGCACCAAGGCGAGAGGGCGGTTGACGACGAAGCGTTCCATGCGCGGCCAGACGGCCGTGTAGTGGTCGAGAAGCCCCTGCTTGGTCACCCCGGCTTCGGGCCAGAGCAGCTTGTCGGGATGGGAAAGGTCCATTTGCGTCCGTCCTTGCTCCATTCGCCCTTGGAAGCCTGAACGCCAGTATGCCACGTTCGTTCCTGTTTTGCCGCTGAGCCATCGTGCTGGAAACCGCTGGCCGGAACCGTTCGTCAGTTTTGACTTTACTGACGCGGCAAATGTGATAACCGGAGCGCGCGTGCCCTTGTAGCTCAGTTGGTAGAGCACCTGATTTGTAATCAGGGGGTCGGCGGTTCGAGTCCGTCCGGGGGCACCAGCAATCCGTACTTGAAATGCATTGCCCTCCGGCAGGAGCTTGGCCCTATTTCGTGACATTCACTTTGAAGGTCACGAACTGAAGGTCATTTGGTCCGTCGTTTCCAACGGCCCTGAGTTTTATGTGGTCAACACCAACGAAGCCGGACTCGGGTGTATAGAAAGCCGCTTGCTTCGGAACCTTGCGGGCGTTGCACTTGTGCCGGGGATCCGAGTTTGCGTAATGCGGGAAATCACTGACCGTAGAGGTGGTGACCACGCCGTGCGCTGGAGCCGATGCGACTATGACTTTCGGTACGCCATTGAGGGAACAGTCCGGGTTCACGTTGTAGAAGGCTCTAAGCAATATTTCTTGCCCGGATTTTGCATTAATACTGTCGGAAGCCTCCCTTTCGGTATTGGTGGTTTCGCAGCCGGAAACAAGAGCGATCAAACTAAAGAAAACAATATTCAAAAAATATTTCAATTTTCCCTCCCGCCCAAGTCAACGCGCCAGAATCAGTTAAGCACGAGCCAAGTGCGGCATCAATGGCGCTCAACTGCGCCGTGATTTGAGGTCAGGAACGTCCGCAAGCCTGCATCTGCGCGGCATATTTCATGGCCATATTGGCGGCGCGGCGCGCGGCCTGTTGGGCCTGGGCGTTGGTGCGTCCAAGGCCTTTCGAATAACCGGCATGGCCGAGATAATAGGCGAGATAGAGATTGTAGGTGTCGTTGAGCGCGATGCCGTTCACCTGATGGCTCTTGGCGTGATACCAGCCGATGAAATGGATCGCGTCGCCGAAGTCGTTTCTGCGCGCATACCAGCGCCCGGTTTCGGATTGGTAGCGGGTCCATGTGCCGTCAAGCGCCTGCGAATAGCCGAAAGCGGTCGAGGCGCGTTTCCATGGGATGAAGCCGAGCAGTTTGGTGCGCGGCGGCTTGGCGCGCGCGTTGAAGCCGGACTCCGTGTAGACGGTCGCCATCAGGATGGGGACGGGAACGCCGAATTCGCGTTCGGTGCTTTTGGCCGCACCATGCCAGCTGTTGAACCAGCCATCGCGCTGGTCGAATACCGCACAGACGTCGTTGATGCGCGTCGGGGCGGTTGCACAACTCCCAAGCATCAGGAGCGCTACGATAAACAGGGCGCGCCGCATGAAACCTCGCTTTCAGCGAGTCTGTTAGTCGTTAAGATTTAAGTAAAATTTAACGAGCCGCATTTCGGTGGCTGGATGATTCCGGCCCGGTGTCGCGGCTAGCCTTCAATCCGCCCTCAAAGGTTCCCATATTCCTGTTGCTGTATGGTCTTGCTGGAGGTGAGGGATGATCCGTTTTGTCGTCATTGCCCTGGTGGCACTTTTATTCTGGGCGCTGTTGGTAACGCTGATTAGGTACCTGAAGGGCGCCAGTGTTGACTGGACCGGCCTGACGGCTGCGGTCGCCTTCGTGGTGCTGGCCTTTTACCTGCGGCATGTGACGGGCATGGGCTGAACAGTCAGTCCCGTTTGTTTGCTGCCGGATTCTCCCCGCCGATCATTTTCGTGATCTCCAGGGCCGCTTCCTGAACGAGCGGCCCGATCTGCGCCAGACGATCCGGCGTGACACGAACCGTGGGTCCCGACACCGACACGCCGCCGACCGGTTCGCCGAACTCGTTGAAGATTGCCGCCGCCACGCAACGCATGCCGGGATGACGCTCCTCATCGTCGACGGACCAGCCGCGGGTCCTGATTTCATCAAGGTCGCGGGTAAGGGCAGGGGCGTTGGCCAGCGTTTTCGGCGTGTAGGCCTCTAGCCCTGCTTTGCGGACGATCACTGCCACCCGTTCGGGCGCCAGATGCGCCAGGATCGCCTTGCCGATACCGGATGCATGAAATGAGCTGCGCGTGCCCGGCCGGAAGAAGGCACGGATTGCCTGATGCGTCTCGACCTGGCTGACGAAAACCACGCAGTCATCCTCGGCAACGCCGAGATTTGCGGTCTCGCCGGTTTTTTCCATCAGATCCTGCATGACGATGCGGGCGCGATCCACCAGCTTGCGGCGGCGCAGGAAGGCTGAACCCATGCGATAGGTCTCGACGCCGATCGACCAGAGCTGCTCGGTCTTCTCGAACTCGACCATGCCGTGGCCTTCGAGCGTGGTCAGCATGCGGTAGGCCGTCGACGGGGCAAGGCCGGAACTAGCCGCCACCTCGCTCAGCGACAGGCCGTTGCCCTCGGCAACGATCGCAAGGATGCGCAGTGCCCGGTCCAGTGCTTGCACAGGGCCGGCGTCGGCTGGCGCATTGAAGGAGCGTGGACGCCCGCGCTGGCGCTTTTCGGCAGTTTCCATCGGTTCGCTCCGCGTAACGAATTTCTTGAGGCATAATAAAAAAATATTTCATCAACTGGCAAACAACTTCTGTGAAAAACGAAAAGTCATTTGAAATCAGCATATAAGATTATTTTTCTGAAAATGGAAAAATATTCTGGAAAAATTGAGAATTCGGAAGACCGCTGTCATGATCCAGCCATCAGATCACACCCACTCTCGTGGAGGAAAAAATGGCAAGGATGCGCGCCGTCGATGCGGCGGTTCTCGTTTTGGAAAAGGAAGGTATCGATTGTGCCTTTGGCGTGCCGGGGGCCGCGATCAATCCGTTTTACTCAGCGCTGAAGGCGCGGGGCACCGTGCGTCATATTCTGGCGCGTCATGTCGAGGGCGCTTCGCATATGGCGGAAGGCTATACGCGGACCAAGGCCGGCAACATCGGCCTGTGCATCGGCACGTCCGGCCCGGCCGGCACCGACATGATCACCGGGCTTTATTCGGCCTCGGCGGATTCGATCCCGATCCTCTGCATTACCGGGCAGGCGCCGCGGGCGCGTCTCAACAAGGAGGATTTCCAGGCGGTCGATATCGCAGCGATTGCAGCACCCGTCACCAAATGGGCCGTTACCGTCATGGAACCATACCTGGTGCCGATGGCACTGCAGAAGGCGTTTTTCCTGATGCGCTCGGGCCGTCCGGGGCCGGTTCTGGTCGACCTCCCGATCGACGTTCAGCTTGCCGAGATCGAGTTCGACATCGACACCTACGAGCCGATGGTGCCGCACAAGCCGGCGATCAGCCGCGCCCAGGCCGAAAAGGCGCTTTCCATGCTCAACGAAGCGGAACACCCGCTGATCGTTGCCGGCGGCGGCATCATCAATGCCGATGCGTCCGACCTATTGGTCGAGTTTGCCGAGATCACGGGCGTGCCTGTCATCCCAACGCTGATGGGCTGGGGCACGATCCCTGATGATCACCGGTTGATGGCCGGCATGTGCGGGCTGCAGACATCGCACCGCTACGGCAATGCGACGATGCTGGCGTCCGATTTCGTCATCGGCATCGGCAACCGCTGGGCCAACCGCCACACCGGCTCGGTCGAGAAATACACCGCCGGCCGCAAGTTCGTTCACATCGATATCGAGCCGACGCAGATCGGCCGCGTCTTCGCACCCGACTTCGGCATCGTCTCGGACGCAGGCGCTGCGCTGAAAATGCTGCTCGATGTCGCCACCGAGTGGAAGACTGCCGGAAAACTGCGCGACTGGAGTGGCTGGGCCAGGGAATGCCAGGCGCGCAAGAAGACCATGAAGCGCAAGACGCATTTCGACCAGGTGCCGCTGAAGCCGCAGCGGGTCTATGAGGAGATGAACAAGGCTTTCGGCCGCGACACGACCTATGTCACGACGATCGGTCTTTCCCAGATCGCCGGGGCGCAGTTCCTGCATGTCTACAGGCCGCGCAACTGGATCAATTGCGGGCAGGCCGGCCCACTCGGCTGGACGCTGCCGGCAGCCCTCGGCGTGCGCGCGGCCGATCCTGAGCGCGATATCGTGGCGCTGTCAGGCGACTACGATTTCCAGTTCATGATCGAGGAGCTGGCGGTCGGCGCACAGCACAAGCTGCCCTACATCCATGTCGTCGTGAACAATGCTTATCTCGGCCTGATCCGGCAGGCCCAGCGCGGCTTTTCGATGGATTTCGAGGTCAGCCTGGCTTTTGAGAACATCAACACGGTTGGCCATGCCGAGGTCGGCTACGGTGTCGATCATGTCGCTGTCGCCGAGGCGATGGGCTGCAAGGCGGTGCGGGTTCGCAGGCCGGACGAATTCGCGAAGGGCTTTGCCGAGGCGAAGCGGCTAGTGAAGGAGCATCAGGTGCCGGTCGTGCTCGAATTCATCCTCGAACGGGTGACGAATATTTCGATGGGCATGGAAATCGACAACATCGTCGAATTCGAGGAGCTTGCCGAAAAGAACGAAGACGCGCCGACTGCGATCGCGCTGCTGGATTAACATCGCGACTGGGTGCGTCCTTCGCGGCTCGCTCCGCTCGCACCTCAGGATGAGGGAGGTGGGCACTTTCTTGCCAAGCTCTGGAATGCCTGCGCAACAGAACTTGGGTGAATGACTAAAACCACCCTCATCCTGAGGTGCGAGCGGAGCGAGCCTCGAAGGACGCACCGGAAATAAAAGGAACCACCGATGCCAAAATTTTCCGCCAATCTTTCCATGCTCTTTGGCGAGCATGATTTTCTCGACCGTTTCGACGCAGCGGCGCGCGCCGGATTTCAGGGCATTGAGTATATCGGGCCCTATGACCATGCGCCGGACGTCGTGGCTGCACGCCTGAAGAAGAACGGTCTTTCGCAGGTGCTGTTCAACCTGCCGCCCGGCGATTGGGCAAAGGGCGAACGCGGCATTGCGGTCTTGCCGGAGCGGGTCGAAGAATTCCGCGCAGGCGTGGACAAGGCGATCACCTATGCCAAGGCGCTGGGCTGTCCGCAGGTCAATTGTCTGGCTGGCATTGCGCCTGCAGGCGTAGATCGCGCCACGCTTGAGGACGTGTTCGTCGAGAACTTGAAATACGCTGCATCGCGTTTGAAAGAGGCTGGCATCCGCCTGCTGATCGAACCGATCAACACGCTCGATATTCCCGGTTTTTTCCTGACCAATACGAAGCAGGCGCTCGCGCTTATCGAGAAGGTCAGCTCGGACAATCTCTACCTGCAATACGACATCTATCACATGCAGATCATGGAGGGGGATCTCGCCCGGACGATCGAGGCAAATCTCGGCCGCATCGCGCATATCCAGCTTGCGGACAATCCCGGCCGTCACGAACCGGGGACGGGCGAGATCAACTATCCCTTCCTCTACGAACATCTCGACCGCATCGGCTACGCCGGCTGGGTCGGCGCCGAATACAAGCCCAAGGCCGGCACGGATGAAGGGCTTGGGTGGTTTCGGGAGTTTGCCGGCAAGGCGACCGCAGCAGCCTAGCTGATCAGAACAGGAGACATAAAATGGAAAAGATCGGCTTTATCGGCCTCGGCATCATGGGCGCACCCATGGCAGGACATCTTTTGGACGCGGGCTACGAGGTCGTGACCACCGACCACCGCAGCGCACCGTCGGCCGACCTCGTGGCCAAGGGCCTGAAGGTCGTGACGGGCAATGATGCTGTGGCGCGCGCTGCCGACATCATCATCACCATGGTGCCGGATACGCCGCAGGTCGCTGACGTCCTGTTTGGTGAAAATGGTGTCAGTTCAGGACTTTCCAGGAACAAGCTCGTCATCGACATGAGCTCGATATCGCCCATCGAGACGAAGGAGTTCGCCAGAAAGATCAACGAACTCGGCTGCGATTATCTCGATGCGCCGGTCTCGGGTGGCGAGGTTGGTGCAAAGGCCGCATCGCTGACGATCATGGTCGGCGGTTCGCAGGCGGCGTTCGATCGCGCGACACCGGTTTTCGAAAAGCTCGGCAAGAACATCACGCTGGTTGGACCCAATGGCGTCGGCCAGACCACCAAGGTCGCCAACCAGATCGTCGTTGCGCTGACCATCGAGGCGGTTGCCGAGGCGCTCGTTTTCGCATCCAAGGCGGGTGCGGATCCGGCAAAAGTGCGGCAGGCGCTGATGGGCGGTCTCGCCAATTCGCGCATCCTCGAGGTCCATGGCGAGCGCATGGTCAAGCGCACTTTTGCGCCGGGCTTCCGCATCGAACTGCACCAGAAGGATCTGAACCTGGCACTTCAGGGCGCCAAGGCGCTCGGCGTCTCGCTGCCAAACACGTCGATGACTCAAGAGCTTTTCAACTCATGCGCCGCCAATGGCGGGGCGAAGGAGGATCACTCAGCGTTGGTGCGCGCGCTGGAACGAATGGCGAATTTCGAGGTCGGTACCGAAGTGATCGCCACGAAGAGCGAAGCCGCCTGATCGCGGCTAGCCGACGCGTTACTCGCTGGCCGCCAAGAACTTCCGCGCCGCATAAAGCGATATCGCCGCCGCATTCGACACATTGAGCGAGCGGATCGCGCCCGGCATGTCGAGCCGGGCGAGTGCCGTCACGGTTTCGCGCGTCTTCTGGCGCAGGCCCTTGCCCTCAGCCCCAAGGACAAGGGCTATTTTTTGCGCGTCAAAGGATTTTTCCAGTTCCGCCGGACCTTCCGAATCGAGGCCGATGGTCTGGAAGCCGGCTTCGTGCAGCTGGCCGAGCGCGTCAGACAGATTCTTCACCTCGATCATGTCGATGTGTTCCAGCGCGCCGGAGGCGGACTTTGCCAGTACGCCCGATTCGTGCGGGCTATGGCGCTGCGTGGTGATCAGTGCGCCGGCGCCAAAAGCCACTGCCGATCGAATGATCGCACCGACATTGTGCGGGTCGGTGACCTGGTCAAGCACCAGCACCAAAGGTGTGTCGCCAAGCGCGTTGAGCGCCTTGGGCTTCAGGGGTGCGGTCTCGATCAATACGCCCTGATGCACCGCGTCGCTGCCGGTGATCTTGTCGATATCGCGCGGCTCGACGATTTCAACGGCAAAGGGCAGCGCGTCCGAATCCGCGATCTCCAGCCGTTCCAGCGCATTGCGCGTTACCAGCATCCGGCTGATCTTGCGGCGCGGATTGTCGATCGCTGCACGCACCGTATGCAGCCCGTAGAGCCGCAAGATGCCGTCTGGTGCTGCTTCGCCCGGCGGAACGTTCGGTTTTGGCCGGAAAGCCGGCTGGCCGCCACTCTTCTGGTCGCGATAGGCGCGCCGAAGCTTGGCGTAATGGGTATCTTTCGGTGTCTTGGATTTTTTATCGTCGCTCATAAGCGTTCTATAACGGTGCGTTTTCCTTTTGGATATGGCAGCGGCGTGAGGGCATTGCGAATTTCGTTCTGAAATCTCGGGCAGTGCGGTTGACAGTGTTTTGCCTTGCCGCCATAAGGCGCTTCGCAGGTTGGCGGGCAGGGAGTTACCTGGCTGACAATCCGCAGAATGCCTCGTTGCAAGGCTCCTGGCAGCAGTTTGGAGAGGTGCCCGAGTGGTTAAAGGGGACGGACTGTAAATCCGTTGACTCAGTCTACGTTGGTTCGAATCCAACCCTCTCCACCACTGCCGGCCCGGAAGCCTTGAATATAAGACGCGGGTATAGCTCAATGGTAGAGCAGCAGCCTTCCAAGCTGAATACGCGGGTTCGATTCCCGCTACCCGCTCCAGATAAAAGCCACAAAATATGCCGGTCGTTTGAGCGAATTGTCGGTTTCGCTTCAAACCTTTGCGCGATCACAGTCTCACGGTGCCAAATCATGACGCACCTTGATCGCCAGGTGTTTCATTTCGGGAAGAAAATTCTGGCATCAGTCCTGCTTGGTATTGCTTGCCGGCAATAGCCGGCCCTGATCGTGTCTCGATATTGATCAGGGATGTGAAGGCTCGCCGGGGAGGGGCGGGGGCTCTTACCCCGGCGAGCTTCCCACGCCAGCGCGCTCGGTTCCGCCATTGGCCGGCCGAGCATGGCGATGACCGTTCCTATCTTGCCGCGTGTAATCTGCGCACCATATCTCCTGGAGATGGAAACGCAGGAGATGCTGCCATGTCTGCGAAGACTTTATTTGTTGCCGCCGCAATCGGCATTTCCGGCCTGGCCCTGAGCGGTTGCGTCGACACCGGGGCCTATTACGACGATGGCTATTACGACAGAGGCCCGTATGACGGCGGCGGCTATTACGGCGGCGGCGGGTACTATGGCGGTGGTGTGATCTACGAGGACGGCGGCTATTATCGTCGCGATCATCGCAGGCATCGTCCGCACTACGACAATCCCGGCAGGCCGCGGCCGCCGATGGTCGGCGGCGGGCGCCCGCCGAATGTCGGGGGCGGGAGTGGCGGGCGGCCAGATGTCGGTCCGCGCCCGCCGAGGCCCAATCCGGGCAACGGGAGACCTGATGTCCGGCCAAGCCCGGTGCCCAGCGGCCAGCCAATGCCCGCCGTGCTGCGACCTGACTATCACGGCCGCTAGAACTGGGTGATTTTCGTGGATTGCAGTCCGCGTGCTGAATATTGTCGGCGCGCGGACGGCCACTTGGCAGACGAAACAAGCTACTCGATTACCAAGGCTGCGGCAGATATCCCGAAAAAACCAACAGCTCTCTGCCGCCCTTTGAATTGTGGCAGCGCATACCTATATCGGCGTCAACACTAAAATCGGAGCGGTCGTCCCGGCTAGATCGTTGTGCGTCCATTCGGACGCATAAAGGACGATCTAGGACTTAGAATGAGCATCGGACTATTCCGAAAACCGAATCCACTTTTCGGTCCGATGCTCTGGGCCGGCATCGAAAGGTCAAAAGACTCTTGTGTTTTTTGGCCTTTGTCGCTAATCGCCCCGAATTCGAACCCAAACCGAAGCACAGCCGCCAAGGAAAATATCAATGGCTAAGAGTAAATTTGAGCGCAACAAGCCGCATGTGAACATTGGCACGATTGGTCACGTTGACCATGGCAAGACGTCATTGACGGCTGCGATTACGAAGTATTTTGGCGAGTTCAAGGCGTATGACCAGATCGACGCTGCTCCTGAAGAGAAGGCGCGCGGCATCACGATCTCGACGGCGCATGTCGAGTACGAGACGCCGAACCGTCACTATGCCCACGTCGACTGCCCCGGCCACGCCGACTATGTGAAGAACATGATCACCGGTGCTGCCCAGATGGACGGCGCGATCCTGGTTGTTTCGGCAGCTGACGGCCCGATGCCGCAGACCCGCGAGCACATCCTGCTCGCCCGTCAGGTCGGCGTGCCTTCGATCGTGGTGTTCCTGAACAAGGTCGACCAGGTCGATGACGCCGAGCTGCTCGAGCTGGTTGAGCTGGAAGTTCGCGAGCTTCTGTCGAAGAACGAATTCCCGGGCGACGACATTCCGATCGTCAAGGGTTCGGCTCTGGCTGCTCTTGAAGATTCCGACAAGAAGATCGGCGAAGACGCGATCCGCGAGCTGATGGCAGCGGTCGACGCCTACATCCCGACGCCTGAGCGTCCGATCGACCAGCCGTTCCTGATGCCGATCGAAGACGTGTTCTCGATCTCGGGCCGTGGCACGGTTGTGACCGGCCGCGTCGAGCGCGGCATCGTCAAGGTTGGCGAAGAACTCGAGATCGTCGGCATCCGCGCGACGTCGAAGACGACCTGCACGGGCGTCGAGATGTTCCGCAAGCTGCTCGATCAGGGTCAGGCCGGCGACAACATCGGCGCGCTGCTGCGCGGCGTTGACCGTGAAGGCGTCGAGCGCGGCCAGGTTCTGGCCAAGCCGGGTTCGGTCAAGCCGCACAAGAAGTTCAAGGCTGAAGCCTACATCCTGACAAAGGAAGAGGGTGGCCGTCATACGCCGTTCTTCACCAACTACCGTCCGCAGTTCTATTTCCGCACGACGGACGTGACGGGCATCGTGCAGTTGGCCGAAGGCACTGAAATGGTGATGCCGGGCGACAATGTGACGGTCGATGTCGAACTGATCGTGCCGATCGCGATGGAAGAGAAGCTCCGCTTCGCCATCCGTGAAGGCGGCCGCACCGTCGGTGCCGGCGTCGTCGTCACCATCGTCGAATAAGTAATTAACCGATCTGTCGCGGGCGCGGTAAAAGCCCGCGCCGCGCCAGAACAAGGAAGTGACGCATGAACGGACAGAATATCCGCATCCGCCTGAAGGCGTTTGATCATCGGGTGCTCGACGCCTCGACGCGCGAAATCGTGTCGACGGCAAAGCGCACCGGCGCCAATGTTCGCGGGCCCATTCCGCTGCCGACCCGGATCGAGAAGTTCACTGTGAACCGCTCGCCCCACGTCGACAAGAAGAGCCGCGAGCAGTTCGAGATGCGCACGCACAAGCGTCTGCTGGACATCGTCGATCCGACCCCGCAGACCGTCGATGCTCTGATGAAGCTCGACCTCGCCGCAGGTGTCGACGTCGAAATCAAGCTCTAAGAGCTAACATGAGCCGGGCGAGCAGACCCAAACGGCTCCTCTGAAGGAAAACGAACCGATGCGTTCAGGTGTTATCGCACAGAAGTTGGGCATGACCCGCATCTATAATGATGCTGGCGAGCATGTGCCCGTTACGGTTCTCCGCATGGAGAACTGCCAGGTCGTGGCTCAGCGCACGAAAGAGAAGAATGGCTACACGGCCGTTCAGCTCGGCGTTGGTCTGGCCAAGGTCAAGAACACGTCGAAGGCGATGCGCGGTCATTTCGCTGCCGCCTCCGTCGAGCCGAAGTCGAAGGTTGCCGAATTCCGCGTGTCGGACGACAACATGCTCGACGTCGGCGTCGAAATCACCGTTGAGCATTACGTCCCCGGCCAGAAGGTCGACGTGACGGGCACCTCGACGGGTAAGGGTTTCCAGGGTGTCATGAAGCGCCACAACTTCGGTGGTGGCCGCGCGACCCACGGTAACTCGGTTTCGCACCGTGCACACGGTTCGACCGGTCAGCGTCAGGACCCGGGCAAGGTGTTCAAGGGTAAGAAGATGGCCGGCCACATGGGTGCTACCCGCGTGACCACGCAGAACGTTGAGGTCGTTTCGACCGACACGGACCGCGGCCTGATCCTGATCCGCGGCGCCGTTCCCGGCACCAAGGGCGCCTGGATCCTGGTTCGCGACGCCGCCAAGGAAGCACTGCCGGAAAACGCTCCGAAGCCGGCTGGCATTCGTGCCGGGCAGAAGACTGAAGCTTCCGCCAAAGAAGGAGCTGAATAATGGATCTCAAGATTTCAACGCTTGGCGGCGAAGATGCCGGCAAGGTGAAACTCTCCGAGGAGATTTTCGGCCTTGATCCGCGCGAAGACATTCTGCAGCGCGTCGTGCGCTGGCAGCTTGCCAAGAAGCAGCAGGGCACGCACAAGGCCAAGGGCCGCGCCGAAATCGCGCGTACCGGTGCCAAGATGTACAAGCAGAAGGGTACGGGCCGCGCTCGTCACCATTCGGCTCGCGCTCCGCAGTTCCGCGGCGGCGGCAAGGCCCACGGCCCGGTTGTTCGCAGCCATGAGCACGACCTTCCCAAGAAGGTCCGCGCTCTCGGCCTGAAGCACGCTCTTTCGGCCAAGCTGAAGGCGTCCAACCTGATCATCGTCGATGATCTGGCGATGTCCGAAGCCAAGACGAAGGCCCTGGTGACGAACTTCGCCAAGCTCGGCCTGACCAACGCACTGGTGATCGGCGGTGCCGAGCTTGACGTGAACTTCAAGCGCGCTGCGTCGAACATTCCGAACATCGACGTGCTGCCCATCCAGGGCATCAACGTCTACGACATTCTGCGCCGCGGCACGCTGGTCCTTTCGAAGGCCGCCGTCGAGGCTCTCGAGGAGCGCTTCAAATGACGGATCTCCGCCACTACGACGTGATCGTCTCGCCGGCGATCACCGAAAAGTCGACCATGGCTTCCGAACAGAACCAGGTCGTCTTCAATGTCGCCAAGAAGGCGACGAAGCCGGAAATCAAGGCTGCGATCGAAGCGCTGTTCAGCGTCAAGGTCACGGCGGTCAACACGCTGGTCCGCAAGGGCAAGGTGAAGCGTTTCCGCGGCACGATTGGCCGTCAGAGCGACGTGAAGAAGGCGATTGTGACGCTGGCCGACGGCCAGTCGATCGACGTCGCGACGGGTCTCTGACAGGCGCGAGGACAGAACAATGGCACTCAAGAAATTCAAGCCGGTAACGCCAAGCCTTCGCCAGTTGGTCATCGTCGACCGCTCGGCGCTGTACAAGGGCAAGCCGGTCAAGGGTCTGACCGAAGGCCTGACCAAGTCGGGCGGCCGCAACAACTACGGTCGTATCACGGCTCGCTTCATCGGCGGCGGTCACAAGCGTTCGTATCGCATCATCGACTTCAAGCGCCGCAAGTTCGACGTGTCGGCGACTGTGGAACGCCTCGAGTACGATCCGAACCGCACGGCTTTCATCGCGCTGATCAAGTATGACGATGGCGAGCTGAACTACATCCTGGCGCCGCAGCGCCTCGCCGTTGGCGACAAGGTCATCGCCGGCGAGAGCGTCGACGTGAAGCCGGGCAATGCGATGCCACTGGGTTCGATGCCGGTTGGCACGATCGTCCACAATGTCGAGCTGAAGCCCGGCAAGGGCGGCCAGATCGCACGTTCGGCAGGTGCCTATGCACAGCTCGTCGGCCGCGATCAGGGCATGGCTATCCTTCGCCTGAACTCTGGTGAACAGCGCGTCGTGCACGGTTCGTGCATCGCGACTGTCGGAGCGGTCTCCAATCCGGACCACTCCAACATCAACGACGGCAAGGCAGGTCGCACTGTCTGGCGCGGCAAGCGCCCGCATAACCGCGGCGTCACCATGAACCCGGTCGACCATCCGCACGGCGGTGGTGAAGGCCGCACCTCTGGTGGTCGTAACCCGGTTACCCCGTGGGGCAAGCCGACCAAGGGCAAGAAGACGCGGTCCAACAAGGCGACCGACAAGTTCATCCTGCGCTCGCGCCATCAGCGCAAGAGCTAAAGAGAGGTAGTCTGACGTGACCCGTTCAGTTTGGAAAGGCCCGTTCATCGACGGCTTTCTTCTCAAGAAAGCCGAGAAGGTGCGCGAGGGCGGCCGTAGTGAAGTGATAAAGACCTGGAGCCGTCGCTCCACGGTTCTGCCGCAGTTCGTCGGCTTGACCTTCGGTGTCTACAACGGCCAGAAGCATATCCCGGTCTCCGTGTCTGAAGACATGGTCGGCCACAAGTTGGGCGAATTCGCCCCGACGCGGACCTATTACGGTCACGGCGCGGACAAGAAAGCGAAGAGGAAGTAACATGGGCAAGGCCAAAGCTCCGCGCAGGCTTGCTGACAACGAGGCGCGTGCGGTCCTCCGCACCATCCGCGTCAGCCCGCAGAAGCTGAACCTGGTTGCCGCGCTCATCCGCGGCAAGAAGGTCGCGACCGCGCTTTCGGATCTGGAATTCTCGCGCAAGCGCATCTCCGACACCGTCAAGAAGACGCTGGAGTCGGCGATCGCCAACGCGGAAAACAATCACGACCTCGACGTCGATGCGCTGATCGTTGCTGAAGCCTATGTCGGCAAGTCGATCGTCATGAAGCGCTTCCACGCCCGTGGCCGCGGCCGTGCAAGCCGCATCGAGAAGCCATTTTCGCACCTCACGATCGTTGTTCGTGAAGTCGAAGAGAAAGGGGAGGCCGCCTGATGGGTCAGAAAATCAATCCGATCGGTTTCCGCCTCGGCATTAACCGCACCTGGGACTCCCGCTGGTACGCAAACACCGGCGAGTACGGCCAGCTGCTGCATGAAGACATCAAGATCCGCGAGTATCTTAAGGAAGAGCTCAAGCAGGCTGCGATCTCGAAGGTCGTCATCGAGCGTCCGCACAAGAAGTGCCGCGTCACGATCCACGCTGCCCGTCCTGGCCTGATCATCGGCAAGAAGGGCGCGGACATCGAAAAGCTTCGCAAGAAGCTGATGGAGATGACCAAGTCGGAAACGCACCTCAACATCGTCGAGGTTCGCAAGCCCGAGATCGACGCGACCCTGGTCGCGCAGTCGATCGCACAGCAGCTCGAGCGCCGTATCGCGTTCCGCCGTGCGATGAAGCGCGCTGTCCAGTCGGCCATGCGTCTCGGCGCCGAAGGCATCCGCATCAACTGCTCGGGCCGTCTCGGCGGCGCTGAAATCGCACGTATGGAATGGTATCGCGAAGGTCGCGTGCCGCTGCACACGCTGCGCGCTGACGTTGACTACGGCACGGCCGAAGCCAAGACGGCTTATGGCATCTGCGGCGTCAAGGTCTGGGTGTTCAAGGGCGAAATCCTCGAGCACGACCCGATGGCTTCGGAGCGCCGCGCGACGGAAGGCGAGCACGCACATGCAGGCGAGCGTAACGACCGTGGCGGCCGCCGCCGCGAGAACGCCTGAGAAGCATAGGAATTTGGAGTAAGAACGATGCTGCAGCCAAAGCGCACAAAGTTCCGCAAGCAGTTCAAGGGCCGCATCCACGGCGCCGCCAAGGGCGGCACCGACCTGGATTTTGGTGGCTTCGGACTGAAGGCGCTGGAGCCTAACCGCGTCACCGCACGCGAGATCGAGGCGGCACGCCGCGCGATCACGCGTGAAATGAAGCGCCAGGGCCGTGTGTGGATCCGTATTTTCCCGGACGTTCCGGTGACCTCGAAGCCTACCGAAGTCCGCATGGGCAAGGGCAAGGGCGCGGTCGACTACTGGGCGTGCCGTATCAAGCCGGGCCGTGTGATGTTCGAGATCGACGGCGTGTCGGAAGAAGTGGCGCGTGAAGCGCTGCGTCTCGGCGCTGCCAAGCTCTCCGTCAGAACGCGTTTCGTACAGCGTATAGCTGAATAGAAAGGTCACGAGTCATGAAAGCCGCAGAAGCACGGTCCAAGACCGCCGACCAGTTGAATGACGATCTGGCCTCGCTGAAGAAGGAGCAGTTCAACCTGCGCTTCCAGAAGGCGACAGGCCAGCTCGAGAAGACAGCCCGCGTGAAGGAAGTCCGCAGGGACATCGCGCGCATCAAGACCATCGCCGCCGAAAAATCTTCGGCCAAGAAGGCATAAGGACGAAAATCATGCCAAAGCGCATTCTGCAGGGCACCGTCGTCAGCGACAAGAACGAGAAGACGGTCGTCGTCAAGGTCGAACGGCGCTTCACGCATCCGGTCATGAAGAAGACCGTGCGTATGTCGAAGAAGTACAAGGCGCACGACGAAAACAACGCGTGCAAGGTCGGCGATCAGGTCTTCATCCAGGAGTCGGCGCCGATCTCCAAGGATAAGCGCTGGGTCGTCATCACAGACGCCCAGGCGTCGCAGTAAGTAAATTTTTGGACAGACCGGGTAGGGCGAGGGCTCTTCCCAGGAATGAAGAAGGCGGTCAGTCATGATTCAGATGCAAACAAACCTCGACGTCGCGGACAATTCCGGCGCTCGTCGTGTCATGTGCATCAAGGTGCTGGGCGGCTCGAAGCGGAAATACGCTTCCGTCGGTGACATCATCGTGGTGTCGATCAAGGAAGCCATTCCGCGCGGCCGCGTCAAGAAGGGCGATGTGATGAAGGCGGTCGTGGTTCGCACGGCCAAGGACATTCGTCGTCCGGACGGCAGCGTGATCCGTTTCGACAAGAACGCAGCCGTTCTCGTCGACAACAAGAAAGAGCCGATCGGCACGCGTATCTTTGGACCGGTTCCGCGCGAACTCCGCGCCAAGAACCACATGAAGATCATCTCGCTCGCGCCTGAAGTGCTGTAAGGAGCCGGAAAAATGCAAAAGATTCGCAAAGGCGACAAGGTCGTCGTTCTGGCCGGCAAGGACAAGGGCCGTTCGGGTGAAGTCGTCCGGGTCATGCCCAAGGACGACAAGGCAGTCGTTCGCGGCGTGAACATGATCCGCCGTCATCAGAAGCAGTCCCAGTCCCAAGAGGGCGGGATCATTACCAAGGAAGCGCCGATCCATTTGTCGAACATCGCGCTGGTCGACCCCAAGGACGGAAAGCCGACCCGCGTCGGTTTCCAGGTCCAGAAGGACGGGACCAAGGTGCGCGTGGCAAAGCGCTCGGGAGAAGTGATCAATGGCTAAGGCAGAATATCAGGCCCGCTTGCGCTCGGTCTATGACGAGACCATCCGCAAGGCGCTGCTCGAAGAATTCAAATACGACAACGAGATGGAAGTACCCCGTCTCGACAAGATCGTCCTGAACATGGGTGTCGGTGAAGCGACGTCGGACTCGAAGAAGCCTTCGGTTGCCGCCGCTGACCTGGCGCTGATCGCCGGCCAGAAGCCGGTCATCACCTATGCGCGCAATTCGATCGCCGGCTTCAAGGTCCGCGAGAAGATGCCGCTCGGCGCAAAGGTTACCCTGCGCAAGGACCGCATGTACGAGTTCCTGGACCGTCTGGTCACGATCGCGCTGCCGCGCGTCCGCGACTTCCGCGGCCTGAACCCGAAGAGCTTCGATGGCCGTGGCAACTACGCCATGGGCATCAAGGAACATATCATTTTCCCAGAGATCGCCTATGACAAGGTCGACCAGATCTGGGGTATGGACATCATCGTTTGTACGACTGCGAAGACGGACGACGAAGCCCGGGCACTGCTCAAGGCTTTCAACTTCCCCTTCCGCCAGTAACGGCAGCGAGAAAAGGAAAAATCTGAAATGGCAAAGACCAGCTCAGTCGAGAAAAACAACAGGCGTCGTAAGCTTGTCGAGCAGAACGCTGCAAAGCGTAAGGCTCTCAAGGCGACGATCATGGACAAGAGCCTTCCGATCGAAGATCGTTTCCGGGCGCAGCTGAAGCTTGCGGCAATGCCGCGCAACACGTCCAAGACCCGCATTCGCAACCGTTGCGAGATCACCGGCCGTCCGCGCGCCTATTATCGCAAACTGAAGATGTCGCGTATTGCATTGCGCGAACTTGGCTCGCTGGGCGCTGTCCCGGGCCTGGTCAAGTCGAGCTGGTAAGGAGCACACGACATGTCACTAAGTGATCCTCTCGGCGATATGCTGACCCGCATCCGCAACGCCTATGGCCGTAAGAAGTCGAAGGTTTCGACGCCGGCCTCGCGTCTGCGTGCCCGTGTCCTCGACGTTCTGAAGGCGGAAGGCTACATCCGCGACTACAGCCAGGTCGACTATGACAACGGCAAGTCGGAAATCGAGATCGAACTGAAGTATTTCGACGGCGCACCGGTGATCCGCGAGATCGCCCGCGTGTCGAAGCCCGGCCGCCGCGTTTACGTGTCGGTCAAGTCGATCCCGCAGGTGGCCAACGGCCTCGGCATTTCGATCCTGTCGACGCCGAAGGGCGTGATGGCGGACCATGAAGCGCGCGAACAGAATGTCGGCGGGGAAATCCTCTGCCAGATATTCTGATCGGGCGAGCATAAGACAGAAAGAACGAGGACAACAACATGTCTCGTATTGGCAAGAAACCCGTTCCGTTGCCCCAGGGCGTGACCGCTTCCGTCGACGGCCAGACCGTCACGGCAAAGGGCCCCAAGGGCGAACTGAAGTTCGTGGTCAACGACGAAGTGCTGGTCAAGTTCGAGGACGGCCAGATCGCCGTTCAGCCGCGCGACCAGTCGAAGGTCGCCCGCTCCAAGTGGGGCATGTCGCGCACGCAGATCGTCAACATCCTCAACGGCGTTAAGGATGGCTTCGAGAAGAAGCTCGAGATCAGCGGCGTCGGCTATCGTGCGGCCCTGCAGGGCAAGAACCTGCAGCTCGCGCTTGGCTTCAGCCATGACGTGGTCTACCAGACGCCGGAAGGCATCACGATTACCGTGCCGAAGCCGACCGAAATCGTCGTCACCGGCATCGACAAGCAGGCGGTTGGCCAGGTTGCGGCCGAGATCCGCAAGTATCGCGAACCTGAGCCCTACAAGGGCAAGGGCGTGAAATATGCTGGCGAGAAGATCGTCCGCAAAGAAGGCAAGAAGAAGTAATTATAACGCCGCGGTGCGCGGTCGCGGGAGGCGCATTCGCCTACCGCACATGGCCGCACCCGTCCAAGAAGGCAAGGAACAGACATTATGGCTTCCAAGGAAACCACCCAGCGCCGCGCCGCGCGCGTTCGCCGTCAGATCAAGAAGGTCTCCGGCGACCGTCTGCGTCTGTCGGTCTACCGCTCGTCGAAGAACATCCACGCGCAGATCATCGACGATTCGAAGGGCCACACCGTTGCTGCCGCTTCGACCCTCGAAAAGGACATCAAGGGCTCGCTGAAGACCGGCGCCGATGTCGCCGCTGCTGCCGCCGTCGGCAAGCTGCTTGCCGAACGCGCCTCCAAGGCCGGCGTCAAGGAAGTCGTCTTCGACCGTGGCCCGTACATCTATCACGGCCGCGTCAAGGCGCTTGCCGAAGCCGCCCGCGAGGCCGGCCTGAGCTTCTGATCCGATTTGTTGCGAGGCGCGTGGCGCCTCGTCGCATGATCGACAGTTGAAATAAGTCCGGCTCTGTTATAGACGCCGGACTTCAGTTTTTAACCCCCGTGCTTCCGGAAAAAAACAAGGAACAGGATATGGCACAAGAACGTAGGGATGACCGCAACCGCGGCGGTCGTGACCGTGAAGAGCGCGACAGCGAATTTGTCGACAAGCTCGTCCACATCAACCGCGTCGCCAAGGTCGTCAAGGGCGGCCGGCGCTTCGGTTTTGCGGCACTCGTCGTCGTCGGCGACCAGAAGGGCCGCGTCGGCTTTGGTCACGGCAAGGCGCGCGAAGTGCCTGAGGCTATCCGCAAGGCAACCGAATCGGCAAAGCGCGACCTGATTTTCGTGCCGCTGCGTTCGGGCCGCACGCTTCATCACGACGTCGAAGGCCGCCATGGTGCTGGCCGCGTCCTGCTGCGCTCCGCCAAGGCTGGTACCGGTATCATCGCCGGTGGTCCGATGCGCGCCGTTTTCGAGACGCTCGGCATGCATGACGTCGTCGCCAAGTCGATGGGTTCGTCGAACCCGTACAATATGGTGCGCGCGACGTTCGATGCGCTGAAGAACCAGATGCATCCCAAGGATGTGGCTGCTCAGCGCGGCATCAAGTATTCGACCCTTCAGGCGCGTCGCGGCTCTGCCGTCGCCGCCGAAGAATAGTCGGACGGGCAAGGATTACGACCATGGCTAAGAAAGCTACCAAGACGATCACGGTCGAGCAGATCGGCAGCCCGATCCGCCGCCCGAAGGAACAGCGCGCAACGCTGGTCGGCCTCGGCCTCAACAAGATGCATCGCCAGCGTACCCTCGAGGATACCCCCTCGGTGCGTGGCATGATCGCCGCAGTGCAGCATCTCGTCCGCGTCGTGGACGAGAAATAAGCAGAGCGCAGGAGAAAGATCATGAAACTCAACGAACTGCGTGACAAGGACGGCGCAACCCATTCGAAGAAGCGTCTCGGACGCGGCATTGGTTCGGGTTCGGGCAAGACCGGCGGTCGCGGCGTGAAGGGCCAGAAGGCTCGTTCGGGCGTCGCCATCAACGGCTTCGAGGGTGGTCAGATGCCGCTTTACCGGCGTCTGCCGAAGCGCGGCTTCAACAACATCTTCGCAAAGAGCTTTGCGACGGTGTCGCTGGCCCGCATCCAGACCGCGATCGATGCCAAGAAGCTCGATGCCAAGGAAACCATTACGGCTGACGTGCTGGTCAAGGCCGGCGTCATCCGCCGCGCCAAGGACGGCGTGCGCCTGCTCAGCGATGGTGAACTGAAGAGCAAGGTCTCCTTCGATCTCGCCGGCGCCTCCAAGGCTGCCATCGAGAAGGTCGAAAAGGCCGGTGGCTCGGTGAAGGTGCCTGTAAAGGCAGCCGAGGCTGAGTAACAATATCGGATCAAGCGGCTGCCATCATCGGTGGCCGCTTGCATCTTTGCCGTCCGGAGCCTATCTCGTGGCTTCGTCGACACGTGCCGCCCGGCGCGGGCTTTCGAGCGTGACCAAGCGGAGACTTTTGCATGGCATCGGCTGCTGAACAACTTGCATCGAATCTGAATTTCGCAGCCTTCGCCAAGGCCGAGGATCTCAAGAAACGCATCTGGTTTACCCTGGGCGCGTTGCTGGTCTACCGGCTCGGCACCTACATTCCGCTTCCCGGAATCAATCCGGACGCATTCGCCCAGGCGTTCAATTCGCAGTCCGGCGGCGTTCTTGGCATGTTCAACATGTTTGCCGGTGGCGCAGTCAGCCGCATGGCGATCTTTGCGCTCGGCATCATGCCGTATATTTCCGCCTCCATCATCATGCAGCTCATGACGTCGGTCATTCCGTCGCTCGAAGCTCTGAAGAAGGAAGGCGAGCAGGGCCGCAAGGTCATCAACCAGTACACCCGCTACGGCACCGTGCTTCTCGCTCTCGTCCAGGCCTATGGTATTTCGGTCGGACTTGAGGGCGGCAACGGCATCGTCGCCGATCCGGGCCTGTTCTTCCGCGCCTCAACCGTCATCACGCTCGTCGGCGGCACCATGTTCCTGATGTGGCTCGGCGAGCAGATCACCGCGCGCGGCATCGGCAACGGCATTTCGCTCATCATCTTCGCCGGCATCGTCGCAGGCCTTCCGCATGCCATCAGCGGCACGCTGGAACTCGGCCGTACCGGCGCTCTGTCGACCGGCCTGATTCTGGCGATCATCATTCTGGCCATCGTCGTCATCGCGCTGATCGTCTTCTTCGAGCGTGCCCAGCGCCGCCTGCTGATCCAATATCCGAAGCGCCAGGTCGGGAATCGTATGTTCCAGGGCGATACGTCGCACCTGCCGCTGAAGCTCAACACGGCCGGCGTTATTCCGCCGATCTTCGCCTCGTCGCTGCTGCTCCTGCCGGCGACGGTTGCAGGCTTCTCGGCCACGACCAACATGCCTGCCTGGGCAAGCACGATCCTGGCCGCTCTTGGCCACGGACAGCCGCTTTACATGGCTTTCTATGCCGCAATGATCGTGTTTTTCGCCTTTTTCTACACCGCGATCGTCTTCAATCCGAAGGATACGGCCGACCAGCTCAAGAAGCATTCCGGCTTCATTCCGGGCTATCGCCCAGGCGAGCGCACGGCTGAATATATCGACTACGTGCTGACCCGCATCACGGTCATCGGCGCCGTCTACCTCGTGCTTGTCTGCCTATTGCCCGAATTCCTGATTTCGGCCACTGGCGTTCCATTCTATCTTGGTGGAACATCGCTGCTCATCGTCGTCAGCGTCACGCTCGACACGGTTGCGCAGATCCAGGGTCATTTGATCGCCCATCAGTACGAAGGGCTGATCAAGAAATCCAAGCTTCGGGGAGGGAAGAGAACTAAATGAGGTTGATATTGCTTGGGCCGCCGGGAGCGGGCAAGGGGACACAGGCACAGAGGCTGGTCGAGAAGCACGGCATACCTCAACTTTCCACTGGCGATATGCTGCGCGCAGCAGTGCAGGCCGGCACCGAAGTCGGCAAGCGCGCCAAGGCTGTGATGGATGCCGGCGAACTCGTCTCCGACGCGATCGTCAACGCAATCGTCGCCGAGCGTATCGATCAGGCCGATTGCGCAACAGGTTTCATTCTCGACGGCTATCCGCGCACGCTGGCTCAGGCCGATGCGGTTCAGTCGATGCTGTCGGATCGTGGCTTGGCGCTGAATGCGGTGATCGAGCTTGTCGTCGACGACAAGGCGTTGGTCGGCCGCATTGTAAAGCGCGCTGAAGATGCCAAGGCCGCCGGCCAGCCGGTGCGCAAGGACGACAACCCGGAAGTGTTCGAAGAGCGCCTGCGGGAATATTACAAGAAGACAGCACCGCTCATTGGCTACTATTACGCCAAGGGCATGCTGAAGTCGGTCGACGGCATGGCGGAAGTCGAAACCGTCACTTCGCAGATCGAATCTATCCTTTCCGAAACGGTGAAGAGAAATAAAGTCAGCCAACCTGTTGACTGATTGACTCTTCTGGACTATAGCGGCCCGTCTCCCATTCAGGCGTCAGGTTGGCTTGTCCGTTAGGATGAGGCGCTCGCATTGAACCAGGAACACCCGCAAGGGCCGGTCTCCACCGGACGCGGGTCAACAATAACGCCGGCTTGACCGGCCCACATGGAGAAGAAAATGGCCCGTATAGCTGGCGTCAATATTCCGACCAACAAGCGCGTGATCATCGCGCTGCAGTACATCCACGGCATCGGCAAGAAGTTTGCCGCCGAGATCGTTGAGAAGGTCGGCATTCCGGCCGAGCGCCGCGTCAATCAGCTCACCGACGCTGAAGTTCTGGCGATCCGCGAAACCATCGACCGCGACTATCAGGTCGAGGGCGATCTGCGCCGCGAAGTTTCGATGAACATCAAGCGCCTGATGGACCTCGGCTGCTACCGCGGCCTGCGCCATCGCCGTTCGCTTCCGGTTCGTGGCCAGCGCACGCATACCAATGCGCGCACCCGCAAGGGTCCGGCCAAGGCAATTGCCGGCAAGAAGAAGTAATTTAGGGGATTAAGGGAATAGGGGAGTAAGGCGGTAGGTTTTGGGTTCGTCCCTTTTCCCCTACTGCCTTATTCCCTTACTCCCCTCTCTCCTGGTGTAGCCGCTGGTATTACGGCGGTGACGAGATCAACTGAAAGGACCACTATGGCCAAGGAAGCCGCACGAGTTCGCCGCCGCGAACGCAAGAATATCTCGTCGGGTGTCGCTCACGTCAACTCGACCTTCAACAACACGATGATCACCATCACCGACGCGCAGGGCAACACCATTGCCTGGTCGTCGGCCGGTGCTCAGGGCTTCAAGGGTTCGCGCAAGTCGACGCCGTTCGCTGCCCAGATGGCCGCCGAAGACGTCGCCAAGAAGGCGCAGGAACACGGCATGCGCATGCTCGAAGTCGAAGTCTGCGGCCCGGGTTCGGGTCGTGAATCGGCTCTTCGCGCGCTGCAGGCCGGCGGCTTCACCATCACCTCGATCCGTGATGTGACGCCGATCCCGCACAATGGCTGCCGCCCGCGCAAGAAGCGTCGCGTCTAGTTTGTGATTTCATCGCCGCATAAGCGCATTGGGCGCTTGTGCGGTTTTTCCAGATCGCCCGCCACGATTGGATGGTGGCGGGGAACCGGAAGGAAGACAAAATGATCCAGAAAAATTGGCAGGAACTGATCAAGCCGAACAAGATCGAGTTCTCGTCGAAGAAAAAGACTTTGACCACTCTGGTTGCAGAGCCGCTCGAGCGGGGCTTTGGCCTGACGCTCGGCAATGCGCTGCGTCGCGTGCTTCTGTCGTCGCTGCGTGGCGCTGCCGTCACCGCAGTGCAGATCGACGGCGTCCTGCATGAGTTCTCCTCGATCGCCGGTGTGCGCGAGGACGTGACCGACATCGTGCTCAACATCAAGGAAATCGCCATCCGCATGGAAGGCGATGGCCCCAAGCGCATGGTTGTGCGCAAGCAGGGTCCGGGCGCTGTTCTGGCTGGCGACATCCAGACCGTGGGCGACGTCGAAATCCTCAACCCCGACCACGTCATCTGCACGCTGGACGAAGGCGCTGAAATCCGCATGGAATTCACCGTCGACACCGGCAAGGGTTACGTGCCGGCAGACCGCAACCGCGCCGAAGACGCGCCGATCGGCCTCATTCCGGTCGACAGCCTGTACTCGCCGGTCAAGAAGGTCTCCTACAAGGTCGAGAACACCCGCGAGGGCCAGGTTCTCGACTATGACAAGCTGACCATGACGATCGAGACCAACGGCTCGGTTACCGGCGAAGATGCCGTGGCTTTCGCTGCGCGCATCCTGCAGGACCAGCTTGGCCTGTTCGTCAACTTCGACGAGCCGCAGAAGGAAGTTGCCGCCGAGCAGGTTACCGAACTGGCGTTCAACCCGGCGCTGCTCAAGAAGGTCGACGAACTCGAGCTTTCGGTGCGTTCGGCCAACTGCCTGAAGAACGACAACATCGTCTATATCGGCGACCTGATCCAGAAGACCGAAGCCGAGATGCTGCGCACCCCGAACTTCGGCCGCAAGTCGCTGAACGAGATCAAGGAAGTTCTGGCCGCGATGGGTCTCCATCTCGGTATGGAAGTGGCCGACTGGCCGCCGGAGAACATCGAAGATCTCGCCAAGCGTTACGAAGATCAGTATTGAGGCGTAAGGCCTCGTGAACCAGGATTTGAAGGAGTAGGGCCATGCGCCATGGATTCGCCGGACGCCGGCTGGGCCGCAGCTCAAGCCACCGCCAAGCGATGTTTGCCAATCTGGCAGTTTCGCTGATCGAGCATGAGCAGATTACAACGACGCTTCCCAAGGCGAAGGACCTGCGTCCTATCGTCGAGAAGCTGGTGACACTGGGCAAGCGCGGCGACCTGCACGCTCGCCGTCAGGTCATCGCACAGATCGGCAACGAAGCCGTCGTCAAGCGTCTCTTCGACACGCTTGCGCCGCGCTATGCCACCCGCAACGGCGGCTATCTGCGCATCATGAAGGCTGGCTTCCGCCACGGCGACAACGCCGCGATGGCCGTGATCGAGTTCGTCGATCGCGATACGTCGGCCAAGGGTGCAGGCGACCGCGCCCGCGTCGAGGCTGAAGAAGCCAATTCGGAATCCGAAGCCGCATAATCGGCTTTTGCATCACCGAATTTTGCGAAGGGGCCTTGCGGCCCCTTTTGCTTTTTGGCGGGTTGCAGCGTTATCCTTGCCTATGACGATAAGATCGATTGCACCGGCCACAGTATCGATTGCTGTCCGCATGATTGCCGTGATCGCGGCACTCATGATTTCGGTCGCCGCTTTGGCCGCGGGGGAGAGGGACGAGATGCTTTTGGAAGCTGCTGCTGCCGGCCGGGCCGATGAAGTACGCACACTTCTCGCGGAGGGCGCAAAGATCGATGGACGGGATCGTGCTGCGCGGACGCCTCTGTTGCTGGCAACACATGCGAACCACGTCGATGTCGCTAGGGCGCTCATCGAAGCGGGCGCTGACGTGAACGCCAAGGACGTCATCAAAGACACGCCGTTCCTCTATGCGGGTGCGGAAGGTCGCAATGAAATCCTGAAGGCGATACTTGCAAGCGGAAAGGCCAACCTGAAGGACACCAACCGTTATGGCGGCGTCGCCCTCATTCCGGCATCGCACCATGGCTATCCGGAAACAGTGCGCATTCTGCTCGAAACCGACATCGACATCGATCACGTCAACAATCTCGGCTGGACGGCGCTGCTGGAGGCGGTGATCCTCGGCGACGGCGGCCCTATATATCAGGAGATCGTCGGTCTGCTGGTCGATGCCGGCGCAAAAGGCATTCCCGATCGCGACGGAAAGACGCCGCTCGACCATGCGCGTGCGAGCGGTTTTCAGGAAATAGCGGCAAGGATTGAAGCTGGTCCGCGTAAATAAGGCTCTACGGTCGATTTAGATGCTTAAGCCTTTCATTTTGCACATTCATCGTGACAATGGCGCGCGCTTGCCCTGGAGGATTCGTATGGTCGCCAAAAGATTGCCGCTCGCCCTGATTGCCACCTGGCTGTCCGTTGCTTCCGCGTTCGGAGTCGGGACTGTCATGGCGCAGGAAGCACCGGCCCCGCAGGCTGCCCCTGCGCCGCAGGCAGAGCCCGCGCCGGCGCAACCGCCGGCAGCCCAGGCGCCCGAGACAAAGCAGCTGGAGCAGCCGGGCCTGAAGGAAGTGCTGAATGAGCTTCTGAAGAGCGTGGAGGAGCCGGCACCGCCGCCTGCACCGCAAGGACGCCGGCTGCCATTCGGCCGCCCCGAAATCCAGCTTTCCTTCGCGCCGCTGGTCAAGGACACCGCGCCGGCCGTGGTCAACGTCTACGCCTCGCAGCAGGTGCGCGTGCGCTCGCCCTTCGCCGGTGACCCGTTCTTCGAACAGTTCTTTGGCGGCCAGTTTGGCGGTCAGGCGCCGCAGCGCATGCAGTCGTCTCTGGGCTCGGGCGTGCTGGTCGATCCGAGCGGCATCGTGGTCACCAACAACCATGTCATCAACAACGCCGACGAGGTCAAGGTCGCGACATCCGACGGCCGCGAATTCACCAGCAAGGTGCTGCTCAAGGACGAGTCGCTCGATCTTGCCGTGCTGAAGATTGACGACAGCAAGCCGTTCCCATCGATCCCCATCGGCGATTCCGATGCACTGGAAATAGGCGACCTGGTGCTCGCTATCGGCAACCCGTTCGGCGTCGGCCAGACCACGACCAGCGGCATCGTTTCGGCGCTGGCCCGCTCGCACATCGGCGTGTCGGATTTCGGCTTCTTCATCCAGACCGATGCCGCGATCAATCCCGGCAATTCCGGCGGCGGGCTCATCAACATGACCGGCCAGCTCGTCGGCATCAACACCGCCATCTACAGCCGCAGCGGCGGCTCGATCGGCATCGGCTTCGCCATTCCTTCAAACATGGTGCGGGCGGTCGTCGAATCGGCCAAGCAGGGCAGGGACTATTTCGAGCGGCCCTTCATTGGTGCTGCCTTCGAGCCGGTCACGGCAGCGATTGCCGAGTCGCTCGGCATGCCCAAGCCGACCGGCGCGCTCGTTTCCTCGGTGATACCCGATGGACCTGCCGCCAAGGCCGGCCTGAAGCCGGGTGACGTGGTTCTTTCGCTCAATGGTGTTGCTATCGAGCATGTCGATGCGCTGGGCTATCGCCTCGCGACGATCGCCATCGACGCTCCCGCCAAGCTCAGCGTTCTGAGCCAGGGTGCCGAAAAGACGGTGGACATCACGCCGGTGCGGCCGCCGGCAGACGCAACGCCGGCGCAGGTTACCATCGGCGGCCGCAGTCCATTTTCGGGCACGAAGGTGGCGTCGCTATCGCCGCGGCTGGCGCAGCAGCTCGGCCTGCGCGCCGAAACGACGGGTGTCTCCGTCGTCGATATCGACCGCAATTCGCCGGCCGCGCGTTTCGGCCTGCAGCCGCGCGATATCATCCGCGAGGTCAATGGCGAGGTCATAGACACGCCGCAGAAGCTGAAGCAGGTCGCGGAGCAGGACGCCCGCTGGTGGCGTTTCACGATCGAGCGTGACGGGCAACTGCTGCGCCAGATGCTGCGTTACTGACGAGCACCCCATGGCCGACCTGTTCAAGGCCGACGAACCCGAAAAAGCGCCACCGGGACGGCCGCTTGCAGACCGCCTGCGCCCGGCAAGTCTCGGCGAAGTCGTCGGCCAGGAACATCTGACCGGCGAAGATGGCGCGCTGACACGCATGATCCGCTCCGGCTCACTCGGGTCGATGATCTTCTGGGGCCCGCCGGGAACCGGCAAGACGACTGTTGCGCGGCTGCTTGCCGGCGAGACCGGACTGGCTTTCGAGCAGATATCGGCGATCTTTTCGGGCGTCGCCGATCTGAAAAAGGTGTTCGAGACGGCAAGACTGCGTCGCACCAATGGCCGCCAGACCTTGCTCTTCGTTGACGAGATCCATCGCTTTAACCGGGCCCAGCAGGATTCCTTTCTGCCCGTCATGGAAGACGGAACGGTCATCCTTGTCGGCGCGACGACGGAAAATCCGTCCTTCGAGCTGAATGCGGCCCTTCTGTCGCGCGCGCGGGTGCTGGTATTCCAGTCACTCGGCGAGGAGAGTATCGCGAAACTGCTTCTGCGGGCAGAGGAGGCCGAAGGCAAGGCTTTGCCGCTCGATGATGAGGCCAGGGCCGTGCTGATGCGCATGGCCGATGGCGACGGCCGTGCAGCGCTTACGCTTGCCGAGGAAGTCTGGCGCGCCGCCAGGCCGGACGAGGTTTTCGACGCCGAGGGCTTGCAGCGCATCGTCCAGCGCCGCGCGCCGATCTACGACAAGGGCCAGGACGGCCATTACAACCTGATCTCAGCATTGCACAAATCAGTGCGCGGCTCGGATCCTGATGCGGCGCTTTATTATCTCGCGCGCATGTTCGATGCTGGCGAAGACCCGCTCTATCTCGGCCGCCGCCTGGTAAGGATGGCCGTCGAGGATATCGGCCTTGCCGACCCGCAGGCGCTGGTCATCGCCAATGCCGCCAAGGACGCCTACGACTATCTCGGCTCGCCGGAAGGCGAACTGGCCTTTGCGCAGGCCTGCGTCTATCTTGCCACCGCGCCAAAATCCAATGCCATCTACACGGCTTTCAAGGCGGCAACGCGCGCGGCCAAGGAGCATGGTTCGCTTCTGCCGCCCAAGCACATTTTGAATGCGCCAACCAAGCTGATGAAAAGCGAGGATTACGGCGCAGGCTATCGTTACGATCACGATGAGCCCGAGGCCTTTTCCGGCCAGGATTATTTTCCGGAAAAGATGGGCAGGCAGACTTTTTACGACCCGCCCGAACGCGGCTTCGAGCGCGATATCAGAAAGCGGCTCGACTATTGGGCGAAACTTCGGCGGGAAAAATCGGGTCGCGGCGATTGATCGTAATTTTGCCAAAGATTCGGCGCTGCGATGGCGCCGGTTGATCGGCAAGGTTTCAACGACTCGTCATCGACATGTGCTTTGACAGGCTGATTTCGTAGATACTGCGCGCAATTTTTTTTCGGTAAGACTCATGAACAAGAAGTCTCTCAAGACCGCTCGCAAGATCGGCATAGCCGTGCTCATTCTGGCCGTGGCTTTCTATTTCATCCCGATTATCACGGGTTTGTTCCTGCTTTGCGGGCTGATCGACGTGTTGCGCAACGATCGCAAGAACCAGAGATTGTTCAGCCTCTATTTTCTTGGCAACGGCATGTTCACCTGGCTGCTTTCGCCCTTCAACCTCTTCGTGGACCTGCTGTCCTACAAGAACTGGGGCGTGTGGAAGCTGGAGCAGTTTCCGGATGATTACCGCCGCGAGGTGGATCAGGTTCTGGACGTCTTCAAGAGCCGGCAGGCCGAGATCATCGCCGATATCGACGCGAATTTCGAAAGCGGGCGTCGCGGCATGTATGTCTACCAGTGGTACGGCAAGCAGCACATCGACAACGTTCCCGAATTTACCCAGAAATTCAAATATATCAGGACGATAGCGGTGTCCGTTTTCTCGGGACGTGAATCGACCTCATACCATTTCGGCCCGCTGCGGCTGACCTTGCGCGTGCTCTACAATCTGGTTCCGGCAAAGACCGACCAGATCTTCATCGAATGCGGTGACGTCAAGCAGCTCTGGTATCAGAACCCGCTGTTCATCTTCGACGACACGTTGCTGCACCGCTCGGTCAACGAGCATGACGGCCGCCGCTATTGCGTGTTCATGGACATCATCCGCCCGTCTCCGGTGCCGGGCTTCCTGTCGGCAATGCTGTCGGTGATCTCTATCAGCGTCGATCGCATGAAGGCGATGTTCTACAAGAACTGGAAGATGATCGGTTCGCGCAAGCCAAAGGCAGCGGTGCCGGTCAAGTAGCGGTATCTTTCACAGCCGAACCCGATCCGCTATCAAGTCTGCCATGTATAATCTGGTCCTCGTCGCGATAGGCGGCGCCATCGGCGCGTCGCTTCGCCATCTCGTCAATCTCGCAGCACTGAGGCTGGTGGGGGCGACGTTTCCATGGGGCACCATGGCCATAAATATCGCCGGCTCCTTCGCGATGGGCGTGTTCATAGAGCTTCTGGCGCGGCGCTTCGGTGCGTCGAACGAGATCAGACTGTTCGTGGCAACGGGCATTCTCGGCGGCTTCACGACATTCTCGGCATTTTCGCTCGATTTTGCCGTGCTTTGGGAGCGGGGAGCGGCACTTCCGGCGCTTGCATACGTGCTTGTGAGCGTTATCGGCGCTATTCTTGCCCTGTTTCTGGGATTGTGGCTCGTAAGAAGCGTCGGCTGATGCTATTGCGCCGGATTGAAACGGACATGGCACAATGGCAGGCGTAGAGCAGATCAAGGTCGAGGACGGCGAAACGGGCATGAGGCTCGATCGCTGGTTCAAGAACCACTTCCCCGGGCTTGGCTTCGGGCACCTTCAGAAACTGCTGCGCTCGGGCCAGGTTCGTATCGATGGCGGGCGGGCGAAGGCCGACACGCGCGTCGAGCCGGGCCAGATGATCCGCATCCCGCCGCTCGATGTCGACAAGAAGGGCGGCGAGGGCATGCTGACCGGCCACTCCATCCGCAACCAGGATGATGGAGACGTGCTGGCGCAGATGCTGCTTTACGAGGACCCCAAGGTATTCGTCTTCAACAAGCCGGCAGGCCTGGCGGTGCAAGGCGGCTCGGGCGTTTCACGGCATGTCGACGACATGCTGGAGGCCTGGCGCAGCAAGAAGGGCGAAAAGCCGCGCCTCGTTCACCGTCTCGACCGCGACACTTCGGGCGTTCTGGTGGTCGCGCGCACACGGCTTGCGGCGATGAAACTTGCCGAGGCGTTCCGTGGCCGTGACGCAAAGAAGACCTATTGGGCGCTGGTCAAGGGCGTGCCGAAGAAGCGCGAAGACAAGATCTCGACCTGGCTGATCAAGGAACCGACGCCGGACGGTGACCGCGTGCGCGTCGCCCAGCATGGCGAGCGTGGCGCCGACCACGCCGTCTCCTACTACCGCGTGCTGGAGCAGGCAGCGCAGAGCCTGGCATGGCTTGAGATGGAGCCGCATACCGGCCGCACGCACCAATTGCGCGTGCACGCCGCCTATATCGGCTGCCCGATCATCGGCGATCCCAAATATTTCGAGGCCGATACCAACTGGGATTTCCCGGGCGGCATGCAGAACCGGCTGCATCTTCACGCGCGCCGCATCCGCATTCCACATCCCGACAAGGGCGTAATTGACGTCACCGCGCCGATGCCGCCGCATATGCGCCAAAGCTGGAACCTGCTCGGCTTCGACGATGCGAATGGTGAAGAAGGCTAGTCATGCCCGTTTCCCGCCATCATCGATGCCGCCTGGCTGCTAGTTCCCGTCCTGCTGGTGCTATGGGCCATGCATATGCCCGCTAAGATCGGGATGCGGAGGCTTTTCCCGGAGGACAGCAAGGGCATTTCCCAAGCTGAAGGAAAGCAGGCGGGAGAGATCGAATTGCTCCGCGAGAAATCAGAGCAGGATCGTTAGCATTCATGTCCAATCTCGCGATCGATCGCCGCGATGCCATCGACATGGCGGCGGCAGCCATCATGGTTGGGCTCACCTTTTCGTGGGGACTGAACAGTGTCGCCGCGAAAATATCCTATGCAGGTTATGATCCGGTCTTCCTGTCGATTGCCCGCGCGATTATCGGTGGCGCACTCGTGCTGGCCTGGTGTCGCTGGCGCGGCATCGCGCTCTTCGAGAAGGACGGCACGCTCGCTGCCGGAATTCTTGTCGGCGTGCTTTTCGGCCTCGAATTCCTGTTTCTCTATATCGGCCTCGATCACACGACCGTTGCGCGCAATACGCTTCTGGTCAACACCATGCCATTCTGGGTTTTGGTCGGCGGGCACTTCCTTCTGGGCGAGCGCATCACCACGCGCAAGCTGATAGGGCTGGTGCTGGCCTTTGCGGGTCTTGTCGCGGTTTTTTCCGACAAGCTCGGGGCAGGCGGAACATTGATCGGCGATCTGATGAGCCTTGGAGCCGGCATTCTCTGGGCTTTGACCAATATCGTCATAAAGCGTTCGAAGCTGGCGGGTACGGGCGCCGAAAAGCTTCTGCTCTACCAACTTGCCGGCGCGGCCGTGGTCGGCGCGTTTGTGCTACCTTTCGCCGGCCCGTCCGTTCGCGAGTTCGCGCTGGTACCGACCCTGGCACTGCTTTTCCAGGCCGTCTACGTCGTGGCATTCACCTACGTGCTTTGGTTCTGGCTGTTGCGGCGCTATCCCGCATCCGGCCTTTCGAGCTTTGCCTTCCTGACGCCGGCTTTTGGCGTATTATGCGGTGGTCTCATTCTCGGTGAACCGCTCACCGTCAGGATATTTCTGGCGCTCGGACTGATTGCTATCGGCCTGATCGTCGTCAACAGGCCGCCGCGACGGCTGCCTCAGTGAGTGCAAGATGCGTGAAATTCTGAACGATCTCGAAACCAGCGACCTGCTGTCGGACCCCGATCCCATTCGCCGGGCGCAAAGCCAGCTGAAGCGGCAGTTGCCGAAGCGGTTCTATAAAGCCGTCACGGTTGCACCCGTCGAGGACGGTTTTGCCGTGCATCTCGACGGCAAGCCTGTCCGCACGCCCGCCAAGGCGATCCTGACACTGCCGACCGCCAAAGCGGCCGAACTGGTCGCCGCAGAATTTTCAGCGCAGGAGGAAAACATCGACCCGACGACCATGCCGGCAATGCGGCTGGTCAACACGGCGATCGATGGCGTGGCGACCGACCCGCAGGCGGTTCTGGAAGACATCCTGCGCTTTGCATCGTCCGACCTTCTCTGCTACCGCGCCGAGGCGCCGGAAAAGCTGGTCGAACGCCAGGCGGAAGCCTGGGACGGCGTGCTGGATTGGGCGCGTGCTTCGCTTGGCGCGCGTTTCGTTCTGACCGAGGGCGTCATCCATGTTGAGCAGCCACGCGAGGCGATCGGGGCCATCGGCATTCATCTGAGCCAGCGCGCGGAGCCACTGAAGCTTGCCTCGCTTCATGTGATGACGACGCTGACGGGATCTGCCCTGTTGGCGTTGGCGGTCGAGACCGGTGAAATAGACGCCGAGACGGGCTGGAATGCCGCGCATGTCGACGAGGACTGGCAGATCGAGCAGTGGGGCCAGGATTCCGAAGCGGTCGCCCGGCGCAATTATCGCAAGCGCGATTTCATGGCGGCAGTCGCATTGCTTGAAGCGTTGAAAGCTTAAGTCAGCGTTCCGGCGTACCGGAACGCGTTCAATCCCGGATCGGAGGTTCAGCTCTTCAGATCGCGATCTGCGTTCTGAACGGCTTCCTCATGATACCAGGCGCTGCCGCAAGCAATATTGGGCAAACGCTTCGATACGAGCTCTGTAACCGAGCCAGTCTTTCCATGAAAACTATCAGCCGTTGAACGAACCTTCGCTTTGAAGGTGTAGATCTTGGCCGATTCACGATGAATGCCAGTAGTAGTCATTGCCGTGTCTCTCCCTCGACGGCGCGATAGCCGCATCGGATAAAGAGAAGATAGGGCGTGCATCAGTTTTGTGCAATATGAACAGTAAAATATCTTGTTTTGCTCATTTTTTGGGCGATCTTATATTTGCCGGTTCATGCAGCATCTTTGCGTTGTGTGCACTGCGATAGATCGGATCGCATCCGCGTGCGCGGCGGCCCGAAGCATCGCCAGTTTTCACCTCAGACACCTGCATTTCATCGGCCATTTTGTCGCAACGGCGGGCTTTTCGCAGGGATTTTGCGCCGGATTTTACCAAGCCGGCGCAAGTGGCACGCTAATTGCTTTTTCTGCGGTGAGGTACTCGGCCCATGACGGCCGGGCGCATTTCAGCGCTCCCTCAAAGATTAAGCGAACTGGTTACGAGAGGCCGGCATGACAAAATACAAGCTCGAATATATCTGGCTGGACGGTTACACCCCGGTCCCCAATCTCCGCGGGAAGACCCAGATCAAGGAATTCGATTCGTTTCCGTCGCTCGAGCAACTTCCGCTGTGGGGTTTTGACGGCTCATCCACCATGCAGGCCGAGGGCCATTCGTCCGACTGCGTGCTGAAGCCCGTCGCGATCTATCCCGACCCGGCCCGCACCAATGGCGCCCTGGTCATGTGCGAAGTCATGATGCCGGATGGCGTCACCCCGCATGCATCGAACAAGCGCGCCACCATCCTCGACGACGAGGGCGCATGGTTCGGCTTCGAGCAGGAATACTTCTTCTACAAGGACGGCCGCCCGCTCGGCTTCCCGGAATCCGGCTATCCTGCTCCGCAGGGCCCATACTACACCGGCGTCGGCTACAAGAATGTCGGCGACATCGCACGCCAGCTCGTCGAGGAACATCTCGACCTGTGCCTCGCTGCCGGCATCAACCATGAAGGCATCAATGCCGAGGTTGCCAAGGGTCAGTGGGAATTCCAGATTTTCGGCAAGGGCTCCAAGCGCGCCGCCGACCAGATCTGGATGGCACGCTACCTCCTGCTGCGCCTGTGCGAAAAGTACGGCATCGACATAGAGTTCCACTGCAAGCCGCTGGGCGACACCGACTGGAACGGCTCGGGCATGCACTGCAACTTCTCGACCACCTATATGCGCGAAGTTGGTGGCAAGGAGTATTTCGAGGCGCTCATGGCTGCCTTCGACAAGAACCTGATGGACCACATCGCCGTCTACGGCCCGGACAACGACAAGCGTCTGACCGGCAAGCACGAGACCGCGCCATGGAACAAGTTCAGCTACGGCGTGGCTGATCGCGGTGCTTCGATCCGCGTTCCGCACTCCTTCGTCAACAATGGCTACAAGGGCTATCTTGAAGATCGCCGCCCGAACTCGCAGGGCGACCCCTACCAGATCGCTTCGCAGGTGCTGAAGACGATCGCTTCGGTTTCGGCGGAAGCCAAGAAGGCTGCTGCGTAACGCGTTTTACCCGGTTCAATGAAAAGCCCGGCGGGAAACCGCCGGGCTTTTTGTATCTTGCAGCTCGTCACTCACGTCCAGACGAACTCAGATGCGCGATCATGTCGCTTGCGATGGGCGAGAGCTCATCCTCCGATCGAAAGCATATTTTCAAGCGCCGCGTCGCCCAGGCTTCCGTCAAGCGCAGCGAGGCGAGCGACATCGGGCGTTGGCATCTGCGGGCCGTGGTTTCCGGCACGATGCCGAGGCCTGCTCCATGCGCCGCCAGACGGCAGATCCCCTCGAAGGTTCGCACCCGCATCCGAAACTTCAATTTGGTTCCCGTTCGGGCGGCCTGCGCCTCAATGTAATCCTGCAAGGCGCTGCCTTCGGCCAGCCCAATGAACTCGTGCTGCAGGATATCTGCGAACGCGATTTTCCGGGCAGTTGCCAGGGAATGGCCGCGCGGAACGACGACAACCAGCCTGTCGACCGCGAATGGGCGGAGCTCCAATCCGCTTGAATCGACCGCATCGGAAATGATGCCGATATCTGCAAGGCCAGCCGAGATGGCCTTTACGATCTCCGAGCTCTGGCGCTCCTTCAGATCGACATCGATCCGGCGGTGGGCTGCTAGCCAGGGACCGAGCCTGTCGGGCAGAAACTCCGTAATCGCCGCGGTGTTCGCCAGCAGGCGGATCGTTGCCCGGCTCCCGTTGGCGTATTCGCCGAGTTCGCCCTGCATGTGCTCCATCTGGCGAAGGATGAGCCGGGCATGATGAGCGAGCGCATCTCCTGCCTCGGTGGGCGCCACGCCTCTGCGCCCGCGCTCGAGCAGCTTGACGCCGCCGGCCAGTTCCATGCCGCGCAGGCGCTCGCTGGCCGCCGGGAGAGAAAGGTGGGCCTCGGCTGCGCCGTGCGTGATGCTGCCGGCCTGAATGACGGCAAGGAACAGGCGCAGGTCTGTGAGGTCAAAATGCATGGTGGCATGTTAGCGCGCGGTTAGCCTTCGGGCCAGCCGAAGGCTGCCTGCGGATCATCCGCATTGTGACCGGTGAAAAAGATGGCAAGGATGAGCCATGATGGACTCTTCGACATGGCTCATCGGCACTGTTGCCGCGACCTTCTTTCTCGCCGGTATCGTCAAGGGCGTTACAGGAATGGGACTGCCGACGGTTGCCATGGGCGTGCTGGGTGCGCTGGTTTCGCCTGTGGCAGCTGCAACCCTTCTGATCGTGCCGTCATTCGTCACCAATGTCTGGCAACTCTTTACCGGCCCAAGCCTTTGGCCGATGATCGTGCGGTTCTGGCCCATGATGGCGGCAATTGTCGTTGGCACGCTCGCAGGATCGTCGCTGCTGACGAGCGGCGATACGCGGCTTGCGACGAGCGCCCTTGGCGTGGCGCTGTTGGTTTATGCCGCCTACACACTCATCGCCCGTCAGCTTGCAGTGCCGGCCGGATTGGAGCGATGGCTGTCGCCTTTGATCGGGGTGACCACCGGCGTCGTAACGGGCGGCACCGGTGTGTTTGTCATTCCAGCGGTTCCCTATCTACAGGCGCTCGGCCTCGAAAAAGAGGATTTGATCCAGGCCCTGGGGCTTTCCTTCACCGTTTCGACCATTGCGCTTGCAGCCAGTCTTGCCTGGCACGGCGCGTTCCAGTTGGGGAACGTTTGGATGTCGGCGCTCGCTGTAGCGCCGGCTCTTGCCGGCATGTGGGTGGGGCAGATGGTGCGCAAGAAAGTAAGCCCGACAGCATTCCGCCGTTGGTTCCTATGCGGCCTGCTTCTGCTCGGCGCCGACCTGCTGATCAGGCCATTGCTTTGATGCTCGTTCAAAGTGCCCAATTCGTGATTATGCGGATTTCTGTATGGGCAACCGGCGTTGCCGGACAGGTGCGTCAGTCCTGATGCTTTCCACGCGGACCGGTCGGCCGACATGGAAGCCCTGAACCTGATCGATGCCTAGTTCGCGTATCAGTTCCATCTGGTCTTCGACCTCCACGCCCTCGACCAGGATTTTTGGCCCGCGATTCCTGAGCAGGCCGACAATGTCCTGGAGCATCGCCATGCCGCGTGGCGAATTGCAGTCATGCAGGAAAGAGCGGTCGATCTTGACCGTGTCGAAATCGATGAGGCGCAGCCATGACAGGCCGGCAAAACCGGTGCCGAAATCGTCTAGCCAGATCTTGATGCCCAAAAGCTTAAGGTCGGAGATGCAGCGCAAAACATCGGAATGCATCTCCATCTCGAGCCCTTCGGTGATCTCGAAGGCGAGGCGGTTGCCTGCAATGCCTGTCTCGCCAAGTATCGCAGCGACCGAGGTTGCAAAGCCGGGCGCCTTGAGCTGGATGGGCGAGACATTGACGCTGACGATGCGCGTGTGGTCGTTGGAAAGATATTCGCGGCACACCGTCCTTATCGCCCAGCGGCCAAGCTCCAGAATAGCACCTGTCCGTTCCGCGACAGGAATGAACAGGCTTGGCGGGACGGAGGTTCCGTCGAGCATATTGAGGCGCATGAGGGCTTCCAGCGCTTCGACCCGGCCGGTTTTGACGTTCTGGATAGGCTGGTAAACGAGCGAGACGAGATCTTTCTCTATCGCGATCTTCAGGAGGGCCGCGATGTTCTCGCTTTCGTCGCTGCTTTGCGGGTCGTTGGGATCGAAGAGTTTCGCGCAGTTGCGGCCGCTGGCCTTGGCCAGGTAGAGCGCACGGTCTGCCTCGTGGATGATCTTTTCAAGCTTGGCGCCCGTCTGATGCCGGGTGAAGGCGGCGCCGATGCTCACCGTGACGATCTGCATCCCGTCGCGGCGCTGGTCGTGCCTGAGCGCAAGATTCTCGATCGTGCTGCGTATTTCCTCGGCGAAGGCTTCCACCTTTTCCTGCCTGTCGAGCGAGGTGATGACAATGAATTCCTCGCCACCATAGCGGCCGATCGAGGCATTGTTCGCCTCGATCGTCTTGCTGAGCGCGTCGGCCACGAGGATAAGGCAGCGGTCGCCTTCCTGATGGCCGTAGCAGTCATTGTATCGCTTGAAGAAGTCGACATCGATCAGCAGCACGGCAAAGCGGCGGCCTTGCTGCTGCCAGGCGCCCCAATGGTCGCGCAACCGCTCATCCACGGCACGGCGGTTCTCCAGGCCCGTCAGCGGGTCTGTTCGGGAAAGCTTCAGCAGCGCCTTGCCCCGTTCGGTCGCTTCCTTGTGCTGCATCTTCGCTTCCAGCGCATTCAGGAAGACGTGGTATCGCTCCCTGTTCAGTTTCCAGTTCACGTAGGACGTGAAGATGAAGCAGGAGATGTGAAATATGCCGAAGGAAAGCTGATAGATCCGGTTGTGCGGGAACAGATAGAAAAGCACGGACAAGGACGCCAGCAGCATGACGCCCGAGACGAGAATGGAGAACTGAAACCTGAAGCTGAAAAACAGGTTGGCGCTCATCATGAAGATGGCCCCGAATACCAGGTAGTATGAAATCGTCTCCATATGTCGCGTGGTGATGGCCGCGAAGAGCCAGCCGACATAGGCAAGAACCAGGGCCACCGCACAGGTAAGGTCCATACGGGCTGCAGGCGCATTCTCGCGATATTGCAATTCCACCATTATCAATGTGCTGATGCCGATGGTGAAACGCGCTGCGATTGCCGGCAGGGCGGCGTCGGGAATGAGCAGAATGTCCGTAATCGAAAAGAGCAGATAGACGAGGACTGCGGCCCATAGGCCCTGGCGGATACCCACACGCTGCATTTCTTCGGTGTCTTTGCGGTAAAGCGTCCGCAGAAGCGCAGGCGAGGGACGCTCTACTCGTCCTTGCAGATCGCTCTCGATCGGGTCGGCCATCGTTTGTGTCATGCGCTTTCCATCGAAATGCGATGCACCAACGCCCGCCGACTAGGCTGCCTGTTGAACAACGCCTTCGCTGCTTCGAACACTATCCGCAATGCGGGAACCTTCAGACTGCGGGTCATTTTCGCGTCAGGAACACAAGTTTCCGTTAAACGCTGCGCCAATTCCGCGGCAGCGTTAGCAAACCGTGAAGAAAATCACTTCAATGTTATTAACCATGCGGCGGGGTTTGGCTTGAGTTGCGCTCGCGGTCGCCTAACATAGGTTAACAAATCGTAAACGCGGGGGCGTAAATTGCATGAATGAACCGCAGCCGGTACTGGATGGCGAAAGCCTTATCACCCCAACAGCCATCGCAGCCGACATGGCGGCCCTCTATCCTTCCCAAGGCAGTAGCGACCATCTCGCGACCGCGACGGCGGAACTCGGCCTTGTCCTTCATTCGGCACGGCAGTGGTTCGAGGCTGGCAATGATCCCGCGCAGACGATGCGCTGGACCGTCGAGGCGCTACACAAGATGCGGCGCAAGGTCGACCCCGGTGTCTGGCAGGCGCTGATACCGCTGGCACAGGAACATCCCGTCGCCGATTATTTTCACCAGGACCCGTTTACGCGCTGGTCGTTCGAGAAGCCTCGCGGCTATTCGGGAGATGCCCGGCTGCTCGACTTCATCTACCAGCACGAGAATATCCGGGAGGATGTGGCGGAGGCCTCTCCGATCGGCAGCGCGCTTTACGCCTACAGCAAATATTACCCCTCATGCGTGGCGGTGCGCGAGCGGCGCGATCTCCTGGCGCAGTATGTTGATGAGATTGCCGAGGAGAGGGGCGACGGCACGGAAGTGCTGGCGATCGCCTCGGGCCATCTGCGCGAGGCCGGCAGCTCGGTCGCCCTGGAGCAGGGGCGCATTGCACGCTGGGTCGCGCTCGATCAGGATCCGCTGAGTGTCGGATCGGTGGCGCGCGACTATGCCGGAACGCCCGTCGAGGCCATTGACGGCTCCGTACGCGGTCTGCTGACTGACGCCTACAAGCTGGGCTCGTTCGATTTCGTCTATTCCGCCGGCCTCTACGATTATCTCACCGACGCCGTGGCGATCAGGCTCAACAGGCGATGCCTGCGCATGCTCAAGCCCAAGGGCACCTTGCTGTTCGCCAACTTCTCGCCGGAGCTGACCGACGACGGCTACATGGAAACCTTCATGAATTGGGCGCTGTTGCTGCGTACCGAAGCCGATATGTGGAAGATCATCAACGCCAGCGTTGACCGCAACACGGTCGATGCGGAGGTGTTTTTCGGCGAAAACCGCAACATCGTCTACGGCGTCATCCGCAAGCGGGACTGATATTCCACGGCGCGGCTGTGCCGGAAGCCTGATCAAGCCGCCGGCATTGCAGCAAGCCTGTCAAACAAAAAACCCCGGCGTTTCCGCCGGGGTTTTTGTTTTCAGCAAACTGAGTTCGCCTTACACCGAATAGTACATGTCGTATTCGACCGGGTGCGGGGTCATTTCGAAGCGCATCACCTCGGCCATCTTCAGTTCGATATAGGCGTCGATCTGGTCGTCGTCGAAGACGCCGCCGGCCTTGAGGAAGCCGCGGTCCTTGTCGAGGCTCTGCAGGGCTTCGCGCAACGAGCCGCAGACGGTCGGGATCTTCTTCAGTTCCTTCGCCGGCAGGTCGTAGAGATCCTTGTCCATCGGCTGGCCGGGGTGGATCTTGTTCTTGATGCCGTCGAGGCCAGCCATCAGCAGGGCTGCGAAAGCGAGGTAGGGGTTCGCGCCCGGATCGGGGAAGCGGATTTCGACGCGCTTCGACTTCGGCGACGAGCCGAAGGGGATGCGGCAGGAGGCCGAGCGGTTGCGCGCTGAATAGGCGAGCAGAACCGGCGCTTCATAGCCCGGAACCAGACGCTTGTAGGAGTTGGTCAGCGGGTTGGTGAAGGCGTTGATGGCCTTGGCGTGCTTGATGATGCCGCCGATGTAGTAGAGGCAGTTTTCCGACAGGCCGGCATATTCGTTGCCCGCGAAGGTCGGCTTGCCGTCCTTCCAGATCGACATATGGACGTGCATGCCCGAGCCGTTGTCACCGAAGATCGGCTTCGGCATGAAGGTTGCCGTCTTGCCATAGGCGTTGGCGACTTGGTGCACGACATACTTGTAAAGCAGCATCTTGTCGGCGTTGCGCACCAGCGCGTCGAACTTCACGCCGAGCTCGTGCTGGGCGGCAGCCACTTCGTGGTGGTGCTTTTCAACGCGCACGCCCATTTCGGTGAGCACGGTCAGCATTTCCGAGCGCATGTCCTGGCACGAATCGATCGGCGGAACCGGGAAGTAGCCACCCTTGACGCGCGGACGGTGGCCGAGGTTGCCGGTTTCATAGTCGGTGTCGTCGTTGGACGGCAGTTCGGTCGAGTCGAGCTTGAAGCCGGTGTTGTAAGGGTCGGCCTTGTACTTCACGTCGTCGAAGACGAAGAATTCTGCTTCCGGGCCGACGAAGATGGTGTCGCCAATGCCTTCAGCCTTCATGTAGGCTTCGGCCTTCTTGGCGGTGCCGCGCGGATCGCGGTTGTAGGACTCGCCCGAGACCGGATCGAGAATGTCGCATAGGATGACCATGGTCGACTGCGCGAAGAACGGGTCCATGTGGACGGTTTCCGGATCGGGCATCAGGACCATGTCGGATTCGTTGATGGCCTTCCAGCCGGCGATGGACGAGCCGTCGAACATGACGCCATCGGCGAACATGTCTTCCTCGACCTCGGAGATATCCATCGTCACATGCTGGAGCTTGCCCTTGGGGTCGGTGAAGCGCAGATCGACGAACTTTACGTCGTTGTCCTTGATCTGCTTGAGAATGTCCTTGGCTGTCGTCATGTCGCGTTTCCTGTGATTTTAATGATGGCGTTGAAACGAAATTCCGTCGGCGAGGCCGATCAGATGGCGTCGATGCCGGTTTCGCCGGTGCGGATGCGCACCACTTCCTCGATGTTGGAGACGAAGATCTTGCCGTCGCCGATACGGCCCGTCTGGGCCGCCTTGCGAATGGCCTCGATCGCCGCTTCGACGGATTCGTCGCCCAACACAACCTCGATCTTCACCTTGGGAAGGAAGTCCACGACGTATTCAGCGCCGCGATAAAGCTCGGTATGGCCCTTCTGGCGCCCAAAACCCTTTGCTTCGGTGACGGTAATGCCTTGCAGGCCTGCTTCCTGAAGCGCTTCCTTCACTTCGTCGAGCTTGAAAGGCTTGATGATCGCTTCGATCTTTTTCATAAAAAATGCGGCCTCCGCTAGGGACTGTACGGGTGTCGCCCCGCTTGCGCATCACAAAGCAGGAAGCGTGCCAGATGCCCGCAGGCGCAACAAACCTTCTTCGAATCCGCAAAGATCGAAAAAATTTGCGTTTTTCAGGCAAAGCGCAGGGCGCTTAAGCGATACCCTGAATATCGCTTATCGGAGTGCTTTTGCAACGGGGTAAAATCTGTGCAATTCGCCTAAACTTTAGGCATTTGCTTTTTGTTTGCGCCGGTTTTCACACGCTGTACTGAGCATCTATCTTGTCGTCCTACATTTCGACGCGCCGGCGCGGTGTGCTAATCATAATCTCCCCAAGGGCCGGACGGGCTGCTCGCATGTCGCATGAAATCCTGACACCCGATGAAATGGCCAAGGCCGACCGCCTCGCGATCGAAAGTGGGCCTCTCGATGGGTATGCGCTGATGCGCAACGCCGGTGCGGCCGTGGCCGCGCTCGTCCTGGCGCGGTTTCCGTCAGCTTCCACCGTTCACGTCCTTTGCGGGCCGGGCAACAATGGCGGTGATGGCTATGTCATCGCCCGATTGCTGGCCGAGGCCGGATGTGCGGTAGCATTGTGGACTGAAGGAATGCCGAAACCAGGAAGTGACGCAGCGCTGGCGGCCGCAGATTGTCCGGTAATTCCAAAATCATTAGCCGGCTTTGAAATCGAGCGACGCGCGGTTGTGGTCGACGCGCTTTACGGGGCAGGGCTGTCGAAACCGCTTTCCGCGGAGGCGGCACGAGCCACGCAGATCGCTGCGGACATGAATATCCCGGTCGTTTCGGTCGATCTGCCGTCAGGCGTTTCCGGCGAAAGCGGCATAGCACTTGGCGAGGCATTTCAGGCGACGGTTACGGTCACCTTCGCGCGCAAGAAGCCCGGCCATTTGCTTCAGCCGGGGCGCAACCTCTGCGGCGAGGTCGTCGTTGCCGATATCGGCATCAGCGATGAGGTGATTGGCGAAGTTGGCGCGCGCTGCTTTGAAAACACGCCGGCACTTTGGCTGGATCAATTTCCGATGCCTGCGACGGACGCCTACAAATACAGTCGCGGCCATGTCGGCGTCTTTTCGGGCGGACCTTCTGCGACGGGTGCTGCCCGGCTGGCGGCCATGGCTGCGGCGCGGATCGGGGCAGGGGCGGTCACCGTGCTGTCCCCGTCGCTATCGCTCTCCATGAACGCCAGCCATCTGACGTCGATCATGCTGCGCAAGGCCGACACGCTGGAGGAAGTGTTCGGCTTCCTCGATGCGCGCCACCCGGAAGCACTCGTTTACGGGCCCGGACTGGGACCGGAACCAGGGGTCGGAAATTTTCTCCTCGACTTGCTGGCAGCGGCGGAAAATTCGCCAAAAGGTCTCGTTCTGGATGCCGATGGGCTGACTTCACTCGCTTCGCAGCCGGAGGCATTGTTTGCCGCCTTGCATCGCCCCGGCGCGCCGCATGCGATCCTAACGCCGCATGAAGGCGAGTTTCGCCGGCTGTTTCCCGGCATTGCCGGCGACGAAAAACTGTCGAAGCTGGAGAAGGCCCGTGCAGCGGCGGCACTCTCCAACGCTGTTGTCATCTATAAGGGACCGGACACAGTGATCGCAGCGCCTGATGGGCGAGCCGCGATCAATTCCAACGGCACGCCTTTGCTGGCAACGGCAGGTTCCGGCGACGTGCTGGCCGGAATCTGCGCCGGCCTGCTGGCACAGGGCATGCCTGCATTCGAAGCGGCTTGCGCCGCTGTCTGGATGCACGCTGATGCTGCGCAGCGATTTGGACCGGGACTGATCGCCGAGGATCTGCCGGTGGCACTGCTTTCTGTGCTTCGGAATTTGCGGGAGCCCGGCGCATTGCCTGTACCACCAGGCTCCCTAGCTGCGGGGTAAACCCTGAGCTAACACCGGAAAATCCGCATGCGCGCCTCAACGCCGTGGGCGCTCTTTCGTTCCGCTGCCTATCAAGAAGGAGGGGCAACTCCTGGCGGGCGGCAATCGGGATTCGACCATTCCTCGCAAGGAGAGCCCGGATCTTCTCCATTATTGTGCTTGGCCAGTTTGGAGAAGGCAAACGCAAAGCCCGCCAGAAGCACAAGCACCAGTGTCAGGCGTATTGCCATCATTCATCCTGGTTGGGTGGTATCCCCGCCACTCACCGGTTCGCGGCAAGTCTAGACGTTGTGAGATGAATTAAAACCCCGAGCCGTACACTTTTGATGCCTGAAGTTCGCCGCGGTCTCTGCGCCGTTGGCCTTGTCGCGCGAAAAGCGACGTTTTCGGAATCAGGCGTTGGCGCCGCCATCGATGGTCAATGCGGCTCCTGTCATGAAGCGGCCCTGCGGGCCGGCCAGCCAGGCGACCAATCCGGCGATGTCATCCGGGGAGCCGTATTCCGGTATCGCCATCCGGCTGCGCTGGGCGTCGGCATGGTCGCTGTCGGCGGGGTTCATGTCGGTGTTGGTGGAGCCGGGATGCAGGACATTGACGGTGATGCCACGCGGGCCGAGATCGCGCGCCAGGCCCTTGGTCAGGCCGACGAGTGCCGCCTTGCTTGCCGAGTAGAGGCCGATGCCTGCATCCGGCACGCGTTCTGCAAGATTGCTGCCGATCGATATTATGCGTCCGCCTTCGGGCATGACAGCTGCGGCTGCCTTCGATGCGATGAAGGGAGCGCGGAAATTGACCGCCATCGTTTCATCCAACTGTTCCAGCGTTACCGTGTCCAGGGGGCCGGCGTGCCAGATGCCGGCGCTGTTGACGAGGATGTCGAGGCGTCCAAGCTGCGCGATGGTGGTCGCCACTGATGCCTCGACCGCCTGCGCGTCGGTGTTGTCCGCCTGTATCGCCAGGCCAAGCCGGCCGAGAGCTTCGATCTCCTTTACGACGGCTTCGGCTTTTTCGGCCGAGCGCACATAGGTCAGCGCGACATCGGCACCGGCGCGGGCCAACTGCCTTGCGATCGCGGCGCCAATGCCGCGGCTGCCGCCGGTCACCAGTGCGACCTTACCCCGGAGTTCGACCGTAGACATTTTGTTCACTGCCTTTCTGTATCAATCAATACAGAATAGTTGTCAGGCTTGCCGGCAGCGGTCAAGTGATTTATGTATCGATCATAACAGAAAGGTATTCGATGTCTCAGAAAGGCCGGCCACGCAGCTTCGATCGCGATGCAGCCTTGAGCCAAGCGATGCGCGTGTTCTGGCAGAAGGGCTATGATGGTGCGTCGCTGTCGGATTTGACGGCAGCCATGGGCATCAACTCGCCCAGCCTGTATGCGGCCTTCGGCTGCAAGGAGGCGCTGTTTCGCGAGGCGGCCGATCTCTATAGCGCAACCGAAGGCATCGATATCTGGAAAGCATTCGAAAGCCCGAGCACGGCGCGGGAAGCGATGGCGAATTTCCTGCGCGCCTCGGCGATCGCGTTCAGCGAGCCCGGTGATCCGAAGGGATGCCTGATCGTGCTTGGCGCGCTCAATCCCAGCGACGGCAATCTGGAGGTCTTCCGCGATCTGAGCCACAGGCGGCAGGCCAACGTGGAAGACTTCAAGAATCGCCTGAAGCTTGCAATCGAACAGGGCGAACTGCCGGCAACGGTTGATTGCGAGGCGGTCGCCGTCTTCTATCTCGCCGTCCAGCAGGGCATGTCGATCCAGGCGCGCGACGGAGCTTCGCGCGAAAGGCTGCTTTCGATCGGCGAGGGAGCAATGGCTGCGTGGGACGGCCTGACGTCAGGCTCGGCCGGCCTTAGCCCTTCACACGCTCCATGAAAGCCATCGCGCCATGCGGCGCATGGACCTTGCCGGAAGTGATGAAATAAACGAACACGTCGCGCGGCTTGACCGGCGCTTCGCTGGCCGGGTCGGCGCGCGGCAGATCGGCAGGCACGCCGCCCTGCGCCCATACTTTTGCGCGCGCAAGCCATTCGTCCAGCGCCTTCGGCGCGTAGCAGGTCGGAATATCGTCGGAACCAGTCTGCAGCCGTGCATAGACGAAATCGCCGGTGACGTCCGCAATGGCCGGGTAGGTTTCGTGGTCTGCAAAGACGATGGCGACATCGTGCTTGCGCGCCAGCGCGACGAATTCCGGCACGACGAAGCTAGGATTGCGCACCTCGACGCAGTGGCGCAATTTCACGCCGTCCTGCTTTTCCGGCAGCAGTTTCAGGAACGCGCCGAAATCATCCTCGTCGAACTTCTTGAACGGTGCGAACTGCCACAGGATCGGCCCGAGTTTCTCGCCGAGTGCTGCAACGCCGGACTCGAGGAACCGCATCATGGATTCGCCGGCCTCACCGAGCACCTTGCGGTTGGTGACGAAGCGGTTGCCTTTCAGCGCGTAGACAAAGCCGTCCGGCGCCTCATTGGCCCATTTGACAAAGGTCGGCTCCTTGAAGCTGGAATAATAGGTGCCGTTGACCTCGATTGTCGGTACCTGCCGGGTGGCGAATTGCAGTTGCTTCGCCTTGGACAGTTTTTCCGGATAGAAGGATGTGTCCCACGGCTCGAACGTCCAGCCGCCCATGCCGGCGCGGATTTTTCCGGAACTGCTCATTGCTTCTCCTCCGTTTCTTCATTCGGTCAAGCGACGTCAGTCGCCTTGGCGGTGCATCTTATGTCGGCGCAACGAAGGGCTGCGAGATCTCCTGAAAGACCGGCAGCGCTTCCAGCCGCTCGCAATGGCTTGAGAGTGAGGGAAATGCCTCGAGGCCGGCGAGCTCAGGGTGCGAGTCCCGCATGTGCCTGATGGACGCCGCAACCGCGATGTCGGCGTGGCCGATGCGCTCGCCGAACCAGTATTCGCTGTCGCTTGCCGCACGATCTTTCTCCAAAGCCGCGAGCGTCCCCTGGATCTGCTTCAGGCAGCGCGCTTCCCAGAGCGGGGAGACGGTTTCATGCAGGCGGCGCTCGTAGAACAGACTGACGGCCTTGTCGGCGAGGCCAGCCGCCAGTGTGGATATCCTGAGAGAATGCCGGCGCGCGGGTTCCGTGCGCGGATGCAGCGTGCGCTGGTCCGGCATCAGGCCGTCGAGATAATCGAGTATGCTGACACTGTCGACGAGCACGTCGCCATCGTCGAGCACAAGCGTTGGCACCCGGGTCAGCGGATTGTATTCGGCGATCTTGTCGGCATCGCCGAACACCGACCACGGCCTATGCTCGAAGGGAAGGCCGTAAAGCCTGAGCGCAATGCCGACGCGGCGGACGAAGGACGAGTCATACTGCCCGATCAGGATCATTTCATCGTCCTCGAACAGCCATAGCCTGTCCGGCATCTTCCGCCGGGGCCACGTCCTTCGCCATATCGACGACTATCCAGCCGGGCCGAACGGGATTTGGCCGACGGCCCGTTTCGTGAAAACCATAGGCCAGATAAAGCGCGATGTTTCGTTCCATCCTGGCATTGGTATAGAGCCGTATTTCCGGCAAGTCCGCCGCGCGCGTTCTGTCTTCCAGCCAACGCAGCAGAGTGAGGCCGAGGCCCTTGCCCTGGAAAGCAGGGGAGACTGCGATGCTGAAGATCAGCAAATGGTCTTCATGCATTTCGAAGACGGCAAGCCCTGCCAGTTCTCCATCGCTTTCCAGCAGCCAGACCTCGCCGTTCTCGACCCGCGGCGCGTAGTCCTCGGTAACCGGGATAGGCGGCGCGCCGAGCAACGCCGTGTAAGGCGCGTAGGCCTGCTCGGTGAGCGCTACGACGGCCGATAAGTCGCCGGAAAGTGCTCTTCTGATCTGCATAGAGGCCCTTTCCGAAACGACTACTCGCTTGATACGCGTGTTCTATTCCGCCGCCTCAGCCTTCCGGCCCGGACGCCGCCCCAAAAGCTCCTTGAGAAACTGTCCGGTGTAGCTGCGCGGTTCTTCGGCAATATCCTCGGGCCTGCCTGAGGCCACCAGTTCGCCGCCGCCGTCGCCGCCTTCGGGGCCGAGGTCGAGCACCCAGTCGGAGGTTTTTATGACTTCGAGATTGTGCTCGATGACGACGACCGTGTTGCCCTGGTCGACAAGCTCATGCAGCACTTCAAGAAGCTTCGCCACGTCATGGAAATGCAAGCCGGTTGTCGGCTCGTCGAGAATGTAGAGCGTCTTGCCGGTTGCCTTCCGCGACAGTTCCTTGGCCAGCTTGATGCGCTGCGCTTCGCCGCCGGACAGCGTGTTTGCCTGCTGGCCGACATGGATGTAGCCGAGGCCGACCTTGGCCAGCGTTTCCAGCTTGTCGCGCACGCCCGGCACGGCGGCAAAGAACTCGACGCCTTCCTCGACCGTCATTTCCAGCACGTCGGCGATCGACTTGCCCTTGAAGGTGACGTCCAGCGTCTCGCGGTTATAGCGCTTGCCGTGGCAGACGTCGCAGGTGACGTAGACGTCGGGCAGGAAGTGCATCTCGATCTTGATGACGCCGTCGCCCTGGCAGGCTTCGCAGCGGCCGCCCTTGACGTTGAAGGAGAAACGGCCGGGCGCATAGCCGCGCGCCTTGGCTTCCGGCAGGCCGGCGAACCAGTCGCGGATCGGCGTGAAGGCGCCGGTATAGGTCGCCGGGTTCGACCGCGGCGTGCGCCCGATCGGCGACTGGTCGATGTCGATGACCTTGTCGAGGAATTCCAGCCCTTCGATGCGGTCATGATCGGCCGGATGCTCGCGCGAACCCATGATGCGGCGCGAGGCGGCCTTGAACAGCGTCTCGATCAGGAAGGTCGACTTGCCGCCGCCCGAAACGCCGGTGACGGCCGTGAAGGTGCCGAGCGGGATTTCGGCGGTGACGTTCTTCAGATTGTTGCCGCGCGCGCCGACGATTTTTATGCGCCGGCCCTTCTTCATCTCGCGACGATGCCGCGGCATGGAGATTTCGAGCTCGCCGGTCAGATATTTGCCGGTGATCGAATTGGGGTTGGCCATGACTTCGGCCGGCGTGCCTTCGGCAATGACATTGCCGCCATGGATGCCAGCGGCAGGGCCGATATCGACGACATAATCGGCGGTCAGGATCGCGTCCTCGTCATGCTCGACGACGATGACTGTGTTGCCGAGGTCGCGCAGGTGCTTGAGCGTGTCGAGCAGGCGGGCATTGTCGCGCTGGTGCAGGCCGATGGACGGCTCGTCGAGCACATAAAGCACGCCGGTGAGGCCCGAGCCGATCTGCGAGGCCAGGCGGATACGCTGGCTTTCGCCGCCCGACAGCGTGCCCGAATTGCGCGCCATGGTCAGGTAATCGAGGCCGACATCGTTGAGGAAGCGCAGGCGCTCGCGGATTTCCTTGAGGATGCGCACCGCGATCTCGTTCTGCTTGTCGTTGAGAGACGCCGGCAGGTCCTCGAACCAGCCGTTGGCCTTGCGGATCGACAGCGCGGTCACTTCGCCGATGTGCTTGCCGGCGATCTTCACCGCCAGCGCTTCCGGCTTCAGGCGAAAGCCGTTGCAGGTCGGGCAGGGTGTGGCCGACATGAAGCGCTCGATTTCCTCGCGCATCCAGGCCGATTCCGTTTCCTTCCAGCGGCGCTCGAGGTTCGGGATGACGCCTTCAAAAGTCTTCGTCGTCTTGTAGGACCGCAGACCGTCGTCATAGGTGAAGGCGATTTCGCGCTCACCGGTGCCGCGCAGGATGGCTTCCTGTGCTTCCTCGGTCAGGTCCTTGAACTTGTCGCCGAGCTTGAAGCCATAAACCTTGCCCAGCGCTTCCAGCGTCTGCGAATAATAGGGCGATGTCGATTTCGCCCACGGGCTGACGGCGCCGTCGCGCAGCGAGACATTGTCGTCGGGCACGATCAGGCTGGCGTCAATGGCGCGCTGGTTGCCCAGGCCGTCGCAGGCCGGGCAGGCGCCGAACGGATTGTTGAAGGAGAAAAGCCGCGGCTCGATCTCCGGAATGGTGAAGCCGGAAACCGGGCAGGCGAATTTTTCGGAGAACAGGATGCGCTCATGCGTCTCGTTCTTCGACTTGTTGACGGAATCCTCGCCGGTCTGGCTGGCGTCCAGCGGCCGGTCAGCGAATTCGGCGACCGCAAGTCCGTCGGCGAGCTTCAGCGCCGTCTCGATGGAATCCGCCAGGCGCGTTGCCAGATCGCCGCGCACGACGACGCGGTCGACCACGACGTCGATGTCGTGCTTGTACTTCTTGTCGAGCGCTGGAACATCGGCGATCTCGTAGAAGACGCCATCGACCTTGACGCGCTGAAAGCCCTTCTTCAGGAGCTCTGCCAGTTCCTTGCGGTACTCGCCTTTGCGGCCGCGCACCATCGGCGCCATGATGAACAGGCGCGTGCCTTCTTCCAGCGCCAACACGCGGTCGACCATCTGCGAAACCGTCTGGCTCTCGATCGGCAGGCCGGTCGCCGGCGAATAGGGAACGCCGACGCGCGCGAACAGCAGGCGCATATAGTCGTAGATTTCGGTGACGGTTCCGACCGTCGAGCGCGGATTGCGCGAGGTCGTCTTCTGCTCGATCGAGATAGCTGGAGACAGACCGTCGATCTGGTCGACATCCGGCTTCTGCATCATCTCGAGGAACTGACGCGCATAGGCCGAAAGGCTCTCGACATAGCGGCGCTGGCCCTCGGCATAGATCGTGTCGAACGCCAGCGACGACTTGCCCGAGCCTGAGAGGCCGGTCATGACGATCAACGAATCCCGGGGAAGGTCGAGATCGATGTTTTTCAGATTGTGTTCGCGCGCACCGCGAATGGAAAGATATTTATGATCGGCCATGCCGGTCCGCCGCCTCAATTCAAGAAAACTGTTGGATTGGCCCGTCTGTCCGGCCATCCCGTCATGTAGGTATTTTTGCCGCTCTGTCGAGGGACGCCCAACCCTCTCCGTCAGCAGGGTTTAGCCGCCTTTGCCCGCGGGGAGCAAGCGAAAAGAACAAAGGCCGAACACGCTCCTGACATATTGTGCATAAGCCATATGGCTTTGTTACAGGCCGATCACATTTTTGCCGGCAAGGCTTCGCGTGGTTGACGCCGAAAAATCGAAGGAGCAGACTTCCTATGTCATCTGGAGCCGAGCATCCTTCGATGTTCTTCGCAGCCGGTAGGCGGTTTGCGAGACGCCGCAAACCAGCGAATAAGCGCTTTGGAAGACTTTGGAGAAACTGACAGAGGAGCGAGGTATGACCCCACCTGACAGTCCCAAATGGCTCTGCAAATGCGCGGAGCCGCGCCAGGCATAAGTGCCCGGGCTTGCCCGGCAGACTGTGACCTGCCGTCCCCAAAAAAGAAAATCAGAGACCACTAGTCGGATCGTTGGCTGAAGCCGCGTAGCATCCGAAAGCAAAGCCGGTAAAACACTCCCGGCAGTTGGCAAAAATGTCATCAAAGCCTCGACCGCTCTTGAATGAGCGGCGAGGCTGTTTTCATGATCCCGACAGACATCCCGTCGAAAACGCCGTTTGACGCCACAATAACAAATCTCCGCCGCCGTGCCGCCTCACGGCTAACCGCGATTTGCCGCAATCGCTGGGGAAATTGGCGCTCGCCAATGCCGACGTCCTTTTTCATCAAGACGAGGCATCGCCCGGTTTCGCGAGGCCTTGAGTATGACGGTGTTTGGGAAGCGGTCGGTGCCTGCGCGAGCGGGTGTCTGGATTGCGGGGGCTCTCGCACTGCCTCTGTTGGCGCTTGGTGCATTCCTTTGCGATCTGCAGCTTTCCGGAAACTTCCATACGGTCGTGCCCGGCGAACTCTATCGCGCGGCGCAGCCGACGCCGCGCCAGCTGCAAGAATACGCCGACAAATACGGCGTAAAGTCCGTCATCAACCTCAGGGGACCGCATGATGGCTTCGCATGGTACGAAGCGGAGAAGGCGGAAAACGCGAGGCTCGGGATCAAGCAGATCGATTTTCGCGTCAGTTCGATCACCGAGATGGACAGCAAGGAGATCGCCAGGCTTGTTGCGATAATGCGCCAGGCGAGGAAACCGCTGCTCGTTCATTGTCAGTCGGGCGCTGATCGCAGCGGATTGGTTTCGGCGCTCTATCTGGCCGCGGTCAGCGGTGTAGATATCAAAGAGGCGGCGCGCCAGCTTTCAATCAGGTACGGGCATTTTTCGATGCCTTTCAGCCGTACCTACGCCATGGACCTGACTTTGGAGGCATTTGGTGCCGCATCCGCTCAACCCAGCAGCTAAGTTTCGATAATTGCGGCTTTCGGTTGAAAAAGACGTGAAATCGGATGGCGGCGCTTGAAATACGGTGAATTGCTGTATAGAACAAAATGAGAACAAACAACTTGTGGACAGAGCCTGAATTTCATCCCCGTTGTGGCCGGGATGGTGTCTATGGGCTAAGGTGTACCGGCAAATTTGCCGATTTTGTTAGGATAAGCGCGGAGCGGTGTCATGGCGGGTAGCGTCAATAAAGTCATTCTGGTTGGTAATCTCGGCGCGGATCCGGAAATCAGGCGGTTGAACTCGGGTGAGCCGGTCGTCAACATTCGTGTCGCCACCTCCGAAAGCTGGCGCGACAAGAATTCCGGCGAGCGCAAGGAAAAGACCGAGTGGCACAATATCGTCATCTTCAATGACAACCTCGCCAAGGTCGCCGAGCAGTATCTGAAGAAGGGCATGAAGGTCTATGTCGAGGGTCAGTTGCAGACCCGCAAATGGACGGACCAGACCGGCAATGAGCGCTACACGACCGAAATCGTGCTGCAGAAGTTCCGCGGCGAATTGCAGATGCTCGACGCGCGCGGGCAGGGCGGCGACGGCGGGCAGGTGAGCTATGGCGGCGGCGGTGGCCGTGGATCGGATTTCGGCCAGTCCGGCCCGAACGATGATTTCAACCGTGGCGGTGGCGGCGGTGGTGGAAACCGAGGCGGCGGTGGCGGTGGTTCGTCACGCGATCTCGACGACGAAATCCCGTTCTGAGTGACTTTTTCGCGGGGGCGTTCAACGCTCCCGCGAACCCGTTTTCTGTCTAGAAAGACTTTGCCGATAGTCTTTACGGCTGCCTTTGAAATCGATCAGCCTGCCGCCACCATTGCCTTGATGCCATCGGCAACGAACTGGACGGCCAGTGCCGCCAGGATGACGCCGAGAAGTCGCGTCAGGATCGAACGGCCGGTCTGGCCAAGCAGGCCGTCGATGCGCTCCGCCAGGATGAAAACGAGGTAGGTGAGGGCAAGGCACAGGAAGATGATGCCGACCAGTGCTGCCTGCGCGGCCCACCCCGGAAATGAGCCTGACAGCAGCACCGTCGCCGAGATGGCGCCTGGCCCCGCGATCAGCGGGATCGCCAGCGGAAATGCCGCAATGTTGTGGATGTGATCCTTGGTGATCGCCACGTCCGAAATCTTCTCCTTGCGGTCCTGCCGTTTCTCGAAAACCATCTCGAAGGCAATGAAAAACAACAGGAAACCGCCTGCGACGCGGAAGGCAGGCAGGGTGATGCCGAACACCGACAGGATCGACGCGCCGGCAATCGCAAACAGCGCCATGACGCCGAAGCCGATGATGCTGGCGCGGATCGAAACCTGACTGCGCTGCGCGCGTGTCATGCCCCGCGTAACCGCAAGGAAGATCGGCGCCAGCCCGGGCGGATCGATGGTCACCAGGAGCGTCACGAAGGCGTTGAAAACACTGTCGAAATTCGGCATTCCGTGTCCTCCTGCAGGCAGGCTACATTGCCGGCTTTCCGCGCGCCAGTCCCCTCACGGCAAGATCAGGGCAAAGGCCTCCTGATTTCTTGGGAGGCATATTTTCGACATGGTGTCGCAGGATTGCCCGAATCGTCGGTATCCATTTGAATTTGTGGCGAAAAACAGTTCTGGAAAAAAGCGCTCGGTATTGGTGAAATCGGTATCGTTCCTATATAAGAGGGCAGTGATTCTCCTAGTTTAAGTGATCCGATTTGACCGACCAGAAATTACCGGGTGGACCCGGCGGCCCCTCCGATATCGAGCCTATCTCGATCATCGAGGAGATGCAGCGTTCCTATCTCGACTATGCGATGAGCGTCATCGTCAGTCGTGCGCTTCCGGACGTTCGCGACGGGCTGAAGCCGGTTCACCGGCGTATCCTTTTTGCCGCCCATGAAAGCGGCTACCACTGGAACCGCAAATATGTGAAGTCGGCGCGCCCGGTCGCCGACGTCATGGGTAAATACCATCCCCACGGCGACGCCTCGATCTATGACGCCTTGGTTCGCATGGCGCAGGATTGGTCGCTGCGCGTTCCGCTGATCGACGGGCAGGGCAATTTCGGCTCCATCGACGGCGATCCGCCTGCGGCGATGCGCTATACGGAATCGCGCCTGACCAAGGTCGCGCACGAGCTTCTGGAGGATATTGACAAGGATACCGTCGATTTCCAGGAAACTTACGATGCGTCCGGTCGCGAGCCCCGCGTTCTGCCTGCGCGCTTCCCCAATCTTCTGGTCAATGGCTCCGGCGGCATCGCCGTCGGCATGGCGACCAACATCCCGCCGCACAATCTGACCGAGGTCTGCAACGGCGCCATCGCCATCATCGACAATCCGGCGATCGATCTGCCTGCGCTGATGGAAATCATTCCCGGTCCGGATTTCCCGACCGGCGGCATCGTTCTCGGCCGCTCCGGCATCTATAATGCCTATTCGACCGGGCGCGGCTCCATCGTCATGCGCGGCAAGGTCGCCATCGAAGATATCCGCAACGACCGCGAAGCCATCATCATCACCGAAGTTCCCTATCAGGTGAACAAGTCGACGATGATTGAGAAGATGGCCGAGCTCGTGCGCGACAAGCGCATCGAGGGTATTTCCGATATTCGCGACGAATCCGACCGACAGGGTTACCGCGTCGTCATCGAATTGAAGCGTGACGCGGTCGCCGACGTCATCCTCAACCAGCTTTATCGCTTCACGCCGCTTCAGACGTCGTTTGGCGCCAACGTGGTTGCCTTGAACGGTGGCAAGCCGGAAATCCTGACCCTGATCGACATGCTGAAGGCCTTTGTGTCCTTCCGCGAGGACGTCATCAGCCGCAGGACGAAATTCCTGCTGCGCAAGGCGCGCGATCGCGCCCATGTCTTGGTCGGCCTAGCGATTGCCGTCGCCAATATCGACGAGGTCATCCGGGTGATCCGGCAGGCGCCAGACCCGCAGACGGCGCGCGACCAGTTGATGGAGCGCCGCTGGCCGGCCCGCGATGTCGAGTCGCTGATCCTGCTGATCGACGATCCACGCCATCGCATCAACGATGACGGCACCTACAATCTTTCCGAGGAACAGGCGCGCGCCATTCTGGAACTGCGTCTGCAGCGCCTGACCGCCCTTGGCCGCGACGAGATCTCGGACGAACTCAATACCATCGGCGACGAGATCAAGGATTACCTCGACATCCTGTCGTCGCGCGCGCGCATCCAGCAGATCGTCAAAGACGAGCTTGCTGCGGTTCGCGACGAGTTCGGTACTCCGCGCCGCACCGAGCTTAGCGATGGCGGCTCGGACATGGACGACGAGGATCTGATCCAGCGCGAGGACATGGTCGTCACCGTCAGCCATTCCGGCTACATCAAGCGCGTGCCGCTTTCGCTCTACCGGGCGCAGCGCCGCGGCGGCAAGGGCCGCTCCGGCATGTCGACCAAGGACGAGGATTTCGTCACGCGGCTGTTCGTGGCCAATACGCATACGCCGGTGCTGTTCTTCTCCTCGCGCGGCATCGTCTACAAGGAAAAGGTCTGGCGCCTGCCGATCGGCAATCCGCAGTCTCGCGGCAAAGCGCTGATCAATATGCTGCCGCTGGAGCAGGGCGAGCGCATTACCACGATCATGCCGCTGCCCGAGGACGAGACGAGCTGGGGCGAGCTCGACGTGATGTTCGCCACCACACGCGGCACCGTCCGCCGCAACAAGCTCAGCGATTTCGTCCAGGTCAACCGCAACGGCAAGATCGCGATGAAGCTGGAGGAGGCGGGCGACGAGATTCTCGGCGTCGAGACCTGCACCGACAATGACGATGTGCTTCTGACCGCGGATACCGGCCAGTGCATTCGCTTCCCGGTGGGTGACGTTCGCGTCTTCCAGAGCCGTAACTCTGTCGGCGTTCGCGGCATCAGCATGGGCGAGAAGGACCGCGTCATCTCGATGGCGATCCTCGAACATGTCGATGCGGATGCGCCCGAACGTGCGGCTTATCTCAAGCGTTCGGTTGCCGAGCGGCGGTTGGCTGCGGATGCGGCTGCCGGCGAAGAGGAAGAGATTGCTCTGACCAACGAGGAGGTCGGCGAGGAAGCCGATATCTCCGAGGAGCGTTATCAGTTCCTGTCGCAGCATGAGCAGTTCGTGCTGACAGTCACGGAATATGGCTACGGCAAGCGCTCGTCTTCGTACGATTTCCGTCTGACCGGGCGTGGCGGCAAGGGTATTCGTGCCACCGACGTGTCGAAGGTCGCTGAAATCGGCCGCCTCGTCGCGACCTTCCCGGTCGGCAACGAGGACCAGATCATGCTGGTTTCCGATGGTGGGCAGGTCATCCGCGTGCCGGTCAACGGCATACGCTTCGCCAGCCGTGCCACCAAGGGCGTCACGATCTTCAATACGGCAGATGGTGAGAAAGTCGTCTCTGTCGAGCGCATTTCCGAGCCGCAGGGCGACGAAGAGGCTGACGAGATCGTTGCTTCAGACGGAACGGTTGTCGAAGGTGTTACGGAAAATGCGCCCGAAGACCAGGGGCCGACAGAGTAATACCAGGAAATCCTGAAGTATTGCTCCCGCGTTCAACCACCTCGCCGGAATACGGTGAGGTGGTGGTTCCAAGAGATCAGCGGGGACCGAAACCGTTCGAGCGAGCCTTCTGCTCCTGAAGGCGCATGCGCTCCGACTCCTGATGGATGCCGAAAGCGGTTGCGATCAACATGGCGATAGTCATTGCAGCAGCGAGCATGTAAATCATCATGGTCTTGTTCTCCTGACCTCGATAACGATGATGTGGCGATTTGGTTTCATGTTTTCCAGATCACGCTACTTCGCATTGCTTGAACTTGTCGTGATCGCTCCGTTCATCAGGCGTTCATTCTGCAGTCCGCGGCAGATTGCCTTTGCTCACGCTGCCCGCTAGAACCACGCCATGACAGAGCGCATCGCCATCTATGCTGGGTCGTTCGACCCTTTGACCAACGGCCATCTCGACGTGCTGAAGGCCTCGCTTGCCATCGCCGACACGGTGTTTGCGGCAATCGGCATTCAGCCTGCGAAGAAGCCGCTGTTCTCCTTCGAGGAGCGCGTCGACCTGATCGAGCGCTCGACCGCGACCGAATTCGGCAAGGATGCCAAGCGCATCAAGGTCGTTGCCTTCGAGGGGCTGGTCATCGATGCGGCGAAGAAAAACGGCGCTTCGATCATGATCCGCGGCCTGCGCGACGGTACCGATCTCGACTACGAGATGCAGATGGCCGGCATGAATGAGACCATGGCGCCCGATCTGCAGACCATATTCCTGCCGGCCAGCCCGTCGGTTCGCACGATTACCGCCACACTTGTCCGCCAGATAGCGTCGATGGGCGGCGATATCCGGCCGTTCGTGCCTAAAGTGGTCGCCACCGCGCTGACTGCAAAATTCGCAAAGTAAAGGGAGTGGAGATGTCCATGCAGCTGAGAAAGCTTGCTTCGTCGTTCGTCGTCATCGCCGGTCTTGTCGGCTCTTCCATCTCCGCCTTCGCGGCCGAGCCGGAAAACACCATGGTCATCAGCCTTAAGGGTGGAGATGTGACCATTGCGCTTCGGCCCGACCTCGCGCCCAAGCATGTTGAGCAGATCAAGGCGCTGGTGCGTGAAGGCGCCTATGACAATGTCGCCTTCCACCGCGTCATCGATGGCTTCATGGCCCAGACCGGCGACGTCGAGTTCGGCAACATGAAATCTGGTTACGATCCGCAGCGCGCCGGCACCGGCGGCTCGAAAAAGCCCGACCTTCCGGCCGAATTCTCCTCGAGCGAACATTTCGTGCGCGGCACGGTCGGCATGGCCCGGGCCCAGAACCCGAACTCGGCGAATTCGCAGTTCTTCATCATGTACGCACCCAATCCCGGCCTCGACGGCGACTACACCATCGTCGGCAATGTCGAGAGCGGCATGGAATTCGTCGATGGCATAAAAAAGGGTGATGCGGCTGCCAACGGGGTTGTCAGCAGTCCCGACCGCATGATCAAGGTGCGCATCGCCGCCGATGGCAAGTAAACTGAAATTACGAAAAAGGAAATTTGTTATGGCCGAAATCAAGGATCGCGAAAACGCGCTCATCATGGAAACCACGAAGGGCAAGGTCGTCATCGAACTTCTGCCCGACCTGGCGCCCGGCCATGTCGGCCGCATCAAGGAACTGGCGCGTGAAGGCGCTTATGACGGTGTGGTCTTCCACCGCGTCATCGACGGCTTCATGGCGCAGACCGGCGACGTGAAGTTCGGCAAGTCCGATGGCCCGAACTTCAATCCGGCGCGCGCCGGCATGGGCGGTTCCGACAAGCCGGACCTGAAGGCCGAATTCTCCAACATGAACCACGCGCGCGGCACCTGCTCGATGGCTCGCGCCCAGAACCCGAATTCGGCGAATTCGCAGTTCTTCATCTGCTTCGAAGACGCCGGCTTCCTCAACCGCCAGTACACGGTTTGGGGCCAGGTCATCGAGGGCATGGACAATGTCGACAAGATCAAGCGCGGCGAGCCGGTTCAGGATCCCGACAAGATCGTGTCGCTGAAGGTCGCGGCAGACGTCGCGGAATAACAGGCAAGGCAGGCCGTTATGGCGGGGGTTCTCTGGTCACTGATCGGCATACTGGCTGGCGCGTTCATCGCCATCCAGGCGCCGATCAATTCCGAGCTCAGCAAAGGGCTCGGACTTCCCGTCGCTGCGGCCGCCTTTTCCTTCCTGTCGGGCGCGATCGTGCTCGGCATCGTTTCCTTCGCCATCACGCGCGCGCAAGGGATTTCGCTTGATTGGCGCGCGCCGGCACCCTGGCTGTTCGTCGCCGGGGGCATGCTTGGCGGTGCCTATGTCACCAGCGCCACCATTCTGACGCCCAAGCTGGGTGCAGCGGCATTGATGGCGTTTCTCGTCACCGGCCAGTTGCTTGCCGGCATGCTCATCGACCGCGTCGGCTTCCTCGGTGTTGCCGTCCGCGAAATCTCGGTGGGGCGCATCGCCGGAGCGCTGCTGCTGCTCGCCGGGGCGCTGATGATCCGCATCTACTGATGCGCGTCGATCTTTTCGATTTTGAACTCCCGGAAGAGCGCATCGCTTTGCGCCCCGCTGAGCCGCGCGATTCCGCACAGATGCTGGTCGTGAGACCCGGGGAAGCTCTGGAAGACAGGCATGTCGGTGACCTGCCGCAGCTGCTCCAGGCAGGCGATCTACTTGTTTTCAACGACACCAAGGTCATTCCGGCGCAGCTGAAAGGCATAAGGCGGCGCGGCGAGGCTGCCGCGCATGTCGATGCCACGCTGCACATGCGCACCGGCCCGGATCGCTGGCTGGCTTTTGTCCGTCCGGGCAAGCGCGTGGCCGCAGGCGACCGCATCCATTTCGGCCATGACGGCAATTCATGCTTTCTCGGCGCGCTCGACGCAACCGTGCTCGAGAAAGGCGAGGGCGGCGAGGTGCTGCTCGGCTTCGATCTCTCCGGCCCGGTACTAGATGAAGCGTTGCATACGGTCGGTCACATCCCCCTGCCGCCTTACATCGCCTCGAAACGTCCCGACGACGCCCGCGATCTGGCCGACTACCAGACCGTCTATGCGCGTGAGGAGGGTGCGGTTGCCGCGCCGACCGCCGGGCTGCATTTCACGCCGGCGCTTTTCGATGCGCTCGACAAGCGCGGCATCGAGCGGCATTTCGTGACGCTGCATGTCGGTGCCGGCACGTTCCTGCCGGTGAAGGTCGATGACACCGCCGATCACAAGATGCATGCCGAAATCGGCCAGGTCTCGGAAGAAACGGCGGATGCGATCAACAAGGCGCGCGCCGAGGGCCGCCGCATTGTCGCGGTGGGCACCACTTCGTTGCGCCTGCTGGAAAGTGCCGCCAGCGAAGACGGGCGCCTGGCGGCATGGTCCGGCCCGACCGACATCTTCATCACGCCGGGCTATCGCTTCCGCGCCGTCGATGTGCTCATGACCAATTTTCACCTCCCGCGTTCGACACTGTTCATGCTTGTCTCGGCCTTCGCAGGAACGGATACGATGCGCGCGGCCTATGCGCATGCCATCGAAAACCGCTACAGATTCTACTCCTACGGGGATTCCAGTCTCCTGTTCAGGATGGAGGAGAGCGATGGACGATGATCTCGATGTAATGGACCGGCCCGCTTTAGTAGCGGAAGTCAGGAAATTGCGGGCAGGCATTCGCCAGCATCGTGATTCCACGGGCCACGACCTCTGCTGGCATCACCCTGGCCTCTGGGCGTTGTTGCCGGAGAAGACCGAACCGGCGATTGCCGTGCCGCCCTGGCCGAAATTCATGCGCGGCTGCATTCGCTATCGCCAGTCGCTTGACGAACAGGCCGCCGGCGCCCCAATTCACGACAGGGAATTTGATGTCTGACACCTTCGGTTTCCGCGTTCTGGCCACCGACGGCAAGGCCCGGCGCGGCGAGATCACCATGCCGCGCGGCACCATCCGCACGCCCGCCTTCATGCCGGTCGGCACCGGCGGCACGGTCAAGACCATGTATATGGACCAGGTGCGCGATCTTGGCGCGGACATCATCCTCGGCAACACCTATCACCTGATGCTGCGGCCGGGTGCGGAGCGCGTCGCGCGCCTTGGCGGCCTGCATGAGTTCGCCCGCTGGCCTTATCCGATCCTGACCGATTCCGGCGGCTTCCAGGTCATGTCGCTGTCGAAGCTGCGCAAGCTGAGCGAAAAGGGCGTGACCTTCCGCTCGCATATCGATGGCGCGGCTTATGAAATGTCGCCCGAGCGCTCGATCGAAATCCAGGGTCTGCTCGATTCCGACATCCAGATGCAGCTGGACGAGTGCGTAGCCCTGCCTGCCAAGGACAAGGATATCGAGAAAGCGATGGAGCTTTCGCTGCGCTGGGCCGAACGCTGCAAGGTGGCCTTTGGCGATCAGCCGGGCAAGGCGATGTTCGGCATCGTGCAGGGCGGCGACAAGCCGGCATTGCGCGTGCGCTCAGCGCAGGCACTGAGCGGGCTCGGGCTGAAAGGCTATGCTGTCGGTGGGCTGGCGGTCGGTGAGCCGCAGGAGGTCATGCTCGACATGCTTGACGTGACCTGCCCGGAACTGCCCACTGAAAAGCCGCGCTACCTGATGGGCGTCGGCACGCCTGACGATATCGTCAAATCCGTTGCGCGCGGCATCGATATGTTCGACTGCGTCATGCCGACCCGCGCCGGGCGTCACGGCCTTGCCTATACGCGGCGCGGCAAGGTCAACCTCCGCAACGCCCGCCATGCCGACGATCATCGCCCGCTCGACGAGGAAAGCGATTGCCCGGCAGCACGCGATTATTCCCGCGCCTACCTCCATCATCTCGTCAAATCGCAGGAAGCGCTGGGCGCCATGCTTTTGACCTGGAACAATCTTTCCTACTATCAGCGCCTGATGCAGGATGTTCGCGCCGCCATAGAGGCTGGAGCCTTTGTCGATCGCACAGCCGAAATTTCGGAAGGCTGGGCAAGGGGCGATATTCCGGCGCTGTGAATGATATTAAGTGCTGAATGAATTCGCCGCCCGCAGACTGACACCGGTGATGCGGAACACACCGTCCGGCTGCAGTTCCAGCGTATAGACCGCCTCATAGTCCTTGCCGTCCGCACCGACGATAATCACCTGCTGGATTATCGAGGTCGGGCTGAGTTCCTGGACCTTGCCGAAGGCATAGCTGCGCGGCTGATGGACGGGCTGATACGCACCCATCACCATGTTCATGAAGTTTTCCAGCGTCGGGAAGATGCGCTTCACATTGGGTGCGGCGAAACTGTAGGCGGCGGCGTTGTCCCCGGCGCGGAACGCCTTGAGTTGACTATCGATGGAGCTTTGGGCTGCTTTGATCTCCGCATCGCCGGCAAAAGCCATCGAGACGTAAAGCGCGGGAATGATCGCTAGAGCTAAGAGGCTTCGGCGCATGAATTCTCTCCCGTCGTATCGAGCGCAATGCCGCAGCTCGGCATCGATGCGCCGGGCTTCAGTCTAACATACGCAAGGCGCGGCCTCCCGGTTTCATCCGGCAACGAGATTCGCTTGCCAGTACCGCTGACGGCCATGCCGACTTTGCCCAAGCGATTTTCAAACCCCGTAGGCAGCATGCCTATATTCTGGGCAAAAGGCGGAAGATGTATCGCGTTGATCATGGAATGTGCGATTGCGCTTGCTTTTCTTCTTCGACCTCATTTCAAATGAGGTTCAGAGGGGAGTGCGCGATTGGCTGCATTCGACGAAATGCTTCCGGAAACTACCGGATTGCGAAAACCATACACGGGCTATGACGACTGGTTCAAAGACCAGGATGCGGCCCGATTGACCGAAAAAATGCGCGATGCCGAGCGCGTTTTCCGCAAGACCGGCATCACCTTTGCCGTCTATGGCGAAGAAGAGGCTGCCGAGCGGCTCATTCCATTCGATATCGTCCCACGCATCATCTCGGGCCAGGAATGGCGCCGGCTAACGCAGGGCATAGAGCAGCGCGTTCAGGCGCTGAACGCCTTTCTCGACGATATCTATCACCGCCAGGAAATCCTGCGGGCAGGGCGCATACCCCGCGAATTGATCGCCAGCAACGTGGCCTTCCTGCCGGAAATGATCGGCGTTCGCCCGCCCGGCGGCGTTTATACCCACATCATCGGCACTGACATCGTGCGCATCAATGAGAACGAATTCTACGTTCTGGAAGACAATGCGCGCACGCCCTCCGGCGTTTCCTACATGCTGGAAAACCGCGAAACGATGATGCAGCTCTTTCCCGAGCTGTTCCAGCGCATCAAGGTACGGCCGGTCGAGAATTATCCGCAGCTTCTGCGTCAGTCCCTGAGCGCTGTGCGCCCGGACGGGGTGAAGGACGCGCCGACGATTGCCGTGCTGACGCCGGGCAGCTTCAACTCGGCCTATTTCGAACATGCCTTCCTCGCCGACCAGATGGGCGTCCAGCTTGTCGAAGGGCAGGATCTGCGCGTCGTCGACGGCCATGTCGCCATGCGCACGACCGAGGGTTACAAGCAGATCGACGTGCTCTATCGCCGCGTCGACGATGCCTTCCTCGATCCGCTGACCTTCCGCCCCGATTCGGCGCTCGGCGTGCCGGGCATCATGGATGTCTACCGCGCCGGCAACATCACCATTGCCAACGCTCCGGGCACCGGCATTTGCGATGACAAGGCGATCTACTCCTACATGCCGGAAATCATCGAGTTCTATACCGGCCGCAAGGCGATGCTGGGCAACATCCCGACCTGGCGCTGCTCGGAGCCGGACAGCCTGAAATATGTGCTGGAACATCTCGATGAGCTCGTGGTGAAGGAAGTTCACGGTTCCGGCGGCTACGGCATGCTGGTCGGGCCGGCGGCGAGCAAGAAGGAATGCGAGGCGTTTTCGCAAAAGCTGAAAGCACGCCCGGCCAACTACATCGCCCAGCCGACGCTTTCGTTGTCGACCTGCCCGATCCTGACCGAAAAGGGCCTCGCCCCGCGCCACGTCGATCTCAGGCCTTTCGTGCTGGTTTCCGATCGCATCCAGATCGTGCCCGGCGGGCTGACGCGGGTGGCGCTAAAAGAAGGCTCGCTGGTGGTGAATTCCTCGCAGGGTGGCGGCACGAAGGATACGTGGGTTCTCGACGATTGAGTTAGTTTTAAAGGGTATCGATGCTTCTCGGACGCACCGCAAACGGCATTTACTGGATGAATCGCTATATCGAGCGGGCCGAGAATATGGCGCGCCTGATCGATGCCGGCATGCGCATGGCGCTGACCCGGACGTCAAGTTCGGCGGACGAATGGACCTCCGTCATTCTGAGCGCCGGGGTGGAAGCGACATTTCGCGAGCGCCATGATGATTTCAGCGCCGAAACGGTCACCGATTTCCTTCTGCGCGACACATCCAATCCGTCGAGCGTGATGTCGGCGATCGAAACGGCCCGCAACAATGGCCGCATGGTGCGCACAGCGCTGACGCGCGAGACCTGGGAAAGCATAAATGAGGCCTGGATGTCGCTGAAGCGCATGCTGGGCAGCCCGGTCGACCAGCGCGACGTGCCGGCGGTGCTGGACGCCATCAAGCGCGAGACCGCGCTGATCCGAGGCGCTTTCCACGGCACGATGCTGCGCAACGAGATCTTCGATTTCTCCCAGATCGGCACCTTCGTCGAGCGGGCCGACAACACGGCGCGCATCCTCGACGTCAAATATTACGTTCTGCTGCCGTCGATTTCCTGGGTCGGGTCGACGCTGGACAACTACCAGTGGGAATCGATCCTGCGCTCGGTGTCGGCGCATCGTTCCTATCGCTGGGTTTATGAAGCCGACTACAGACCGGCCAATATCGCCGACTATCTCATCCTGAATAACCGCATGCCGCGTTCGCTTGCCTATTGCTATCGCAACATCGCCGAGAGCCTGGCCTATCTGGCTGACGATTATGGCGAACTCCACGCCTGTCACAAGACGGCGGGTGAAACCATGGCCAAGCTGGAAGTCGGCAACGTCAAGACCATCTTCGATGCAGGCCTGCATGAATTCCTGTCGTGCTTCATCCGCGACAATTACCGCCTCGGCGACGAAGTAGCCCAGAATTACAGGTTTCATTGATGCGCCTCAAAATCACGCATCGCACCGAATACCACTACGACATGCCTGTTCATTACGGGCTGCAACGGCTGCGGCTGTTGCCGCGAGACGGCAAGACGCAGTCGGTGCTGTCGTGGAACGTTGCGGTCGGCGGTGCGCGCGAGGAGGTGCGGTTTTCCGACCAGTTCGGCAACGACACGCGGCTGGTCAGCATCGAAGGCGATCCGCGCGTGGTCAGCGTCGAGGCCACGGGCGAGGTCGAAACGCACGACACCGCCGGCGTCAGCGGGCCACACAGCGGTTTTGCGCCGCTCTGGCTGTTCAGTCATGCGACACCGCTGACGGAGGCTGGTGAAGGCATTCGTCAACTGGCGTCGTCGGTAGGGCCGGGCGCCGAGATCGATCGCCTGCATCAATTGTTGGGCATGGTGCGGGAGCGTGTCGACTATGTCGTTGGCGCGACCGACGCCGAAACCACGGCGGAAGAGGCGCTGAAACAGGGCCGCGGCGTCTGCCAGGATCATGCCCATGTGTTTTCGTCCGCCGCACGGCTGCTCGGCATGCCGGCGCGCTATGTCAGCGGCTATCTGATGATGGACGGCACCATCGAGCAGGTGGCGAGCCATGCCTGGGCGGAAGCCTTTGTTCCCTCGCTCGGCTGGGTCGCGTTTGACGCCGCCAACGGCATTTCCCCAGACGAACGCTATGTGCGACTTGCGACAGGCCGAGATTATCGCGATGCTATGCCGGTTTCCGGGATTCGCTTGGGACAGGCGTCGGAACAGCTTGCGGTTCACATCACGGTCGAGCAGTAATCCCGGTATTGTTTTAGAATACGGGATTCCATGACTTACTGTGTCGGCCTCAAGTTGGATCGTGGTCTGGTGTTCATGTCGGACACCCGCACGAATGCCGGAATGGACAGCATCTCCACCTTCCGCAAGATGCATGTCTGGGAAAAGCCGGGCGAGCGCGTCATCGTCTTGATGTCCGCCGGCAACCTTGCAACGACGCAGGCTGTGGTCAGCCTGCTCGAGGAGCGCTCCAAGGCGCCGGAGGAACGCTCTTCCGTCGTGCTTGAAACGCCGTCGATGTATCAGACGGCACGGCTGATCGGCGATGTCGTCAAGGAAGTCATCGCTCACGCATCGCCGACAGGTGAGAGCGCCGATTCCTATTTCAACGCCTCCTTCATCCTCGGCGGCCAGATCAAGGGCAGTCCGCCGCGCCTGTTCATGATCTATCCGGAAGGCAACTTCATCGAATCCACGGATGACACGCCGTTCTTCCAGGTCGGTGAAACCAAGTATGGCAAACCGATCATCGTGCGCGCTTACGACCGCACCATGAGCTTCGAGGAAACTGTCAAGCTTTTGATGGTGTCCTTTGATTCCACACTGAAATCCAATCTTTCGGTCGGCCTTCCGCTGGATCTTCTTCTTTATGAAAACGACACACTCGCGGTTAAGCTGAAAAAGCGCATCGCGCTCGACGATCCCTATTACCGGACGATCTCGGACGGCTGGTCGAATGCGCTGAAGCTGGCGTTCAAGAGCCTGCCTGATTTCCCCATCTGATATCGACCGGCGTTTTGCCGGTGGGAGGAAGCACTTGGACGCCAAGGAATTTCGCGATTGGTCGCTGAAGGCGGCCGAATGGGGCGCGGACTATCGCGAGACGTTGCGCGAACGGCCAGTGCGGGCGCAGACCCAGCCCGGCGAAATAGCAGCAGGCATCGCCCTTTCGCCGCCGGAAGCACCCGAAGCGATGGAGGCGATTTTCGCCGACTTCGAGGAGAAGATCCTGCCGGGCATGACGCACTGGCAGCATCCGCGTTTCTTCGCCTATTTCCCGGCCAATGCGGCGCCGGTTTCGGTGGTGGCGGAATATCTGGTCACCGTCATGGCGGCGCAATGCATGCTGTGGCAGACGTCGCCCGCCGCAACCGAACTCGAAACGCGCATCATCGACTGGCTGCGCCAGGCACTGGGCCTGCCGGAAGGGTTTTCCGGCGTGCTGCAGGATTCGGCATCATCCGCGACGCTCGCTGCCGTGCTGACCATGCGCGAGAGGGCGCTCGACTGGCAGGGCAACAAGCAAGGCCTGTCTGGCCAGCCGCGCATCCGCGTCTATTCCTCGGATCAGGTCCATACCTCGATCGACCGGGCGATCTGGGTTGCGGGCATCGGCGAGGAAAATCTTGTCCGCATCCCGACCGCCGGGCGCTGGCGGGCGATGGATGTGGCAGCCCTTGAAGCGGCGATCATTGCCGACAATGCAAGCGGCCTGCTTCCCGCTGGCATCGTCGCCTGTGTCGGCGGCACCAGCACCGGTGGCACCGACGACATCGTCGCGGTCGCGGCAGTGGCGCAGAAATATGGACTTTACCTTCATGTCGACGCTGCCTGGGCCGGCTCGGCGATGATCTGCGAAGAATTCCGGCATTTCTGGGCCGGTGTCGAGCATGCCGATTCGATCGTCTTCAATCCGCACAAATGGCTGGGAGCGCAGTTCGATTGCTCGGCGCAGTTCGTGCGCAATCCCGACGACCTCGTCCGCACGCTGGCGATCAAGCCCGAATATCTGAAGACGCACGGCAAGGATGGCGTCGTCAATTATTCTGAATGGTCGGTGCCGCTTGGCCGCCGTTTTCGTGCGCTGAAGCTGTGGTTCCTGCTGCGCGCCCATGGCCTTTCCGGCCTGCGCACCATGATCCGCAACCATGTCGCCTGGGCGGAAAAACTGGCCGCGCGGATTGCCGCCACGCCGGAGTTCGAACTCGTCACCGAGCCCATGCTGTCGCTATTCTCGTTCCGGCATATACCGGCAGGCGCGACCGACCTCGACGAGCACAATTTGCGCCTTATCAACGCGATCAATGATGACGGCCGCATCTACCTGACGCAGACGCGGGTCGACGGTCATTTTGCCATCCGTTTTCAGGTCGGCCAGTTCGAGGCTACCGAGCAGGATGTGGACACTGCCTATTCAGTGATCACTGAGATTGCGGCTTCGCTTCGGTGAGGGCACCTCCCAATTCGCCAGCTATGTTTTTGCGGCGTTTCGTTTTACCTTGATTATTGCCTCAAACGAAGATCGGAGAAGCAGCGTGTTCCTGTCGACGCGGCATTCGGAAATCATACAACTGGCCAAGGATTCCGGCCGCGTTCTCGTCGACGATCTGGCGGCGCATTTCGGCGTGACGCCGCAGACCATACGCAAGGATCTCAACGATCTCTGCGACCAGCGCCTGTTGAGCCGCATTCATGGCGGGGCGCTTTTTCCCTCGGGCATCGAGAACATGGAATATGAGGCCCGCCGCAAGATTGCGGCGGAGGAGAAAGACGCAATTGGCCGCGCAGCCGCCAAGCTTATCCCGGATAACGCTTCGCTCTTCATCAACATCGGCACGACGACCGAAGCCGTAAGCCAGGCGCTCCTGGATCATTCCGGCCTGATGGTTATTACCAATAACATCAATGTTGCCAACAGGATGCGCGTTTTTCCTGAGATAGAGGTCGTGATCGCCGGTGGCGTCGTGCGCGGCTCGGACGGCGGCGTCGTCGGCGAAGCGGCGGTGGATTTCATAAAGCAGTTCAAGGTTGACTACGCAGTCATCGGAGCGTCGGCAATCGACCACGACGGCGCGCTGCTAGACTTCGATTTCCGCGAGGTGAAGGTGGCGCAGGCAATCATTGCCAACGCACGTCATGTCATCCTCGTCGCCGACGCGACCAAGTTCGAGCGCACGGCGCCGGTGCGGATCGGGCATCTGTCGCAGGTCGATTCCTTCATCACGGATCGCTGCGATATCGAGTCCGTGCGTTCGATTTGCCTGGAGTCGGAAGTCCAACTGATCGAAACTACGCGCTGATGCCGTCGCTATGTCTCCATCCATTTTCGTTGACATTCGTTTATCTTTCGAATTGATAGAAAATAGTTTCGTGCTTTGGAAAAGCGCGGAATGAAGAAGCTTCGGGCCGTCGCTGTTCTCGGAGCCGAGACAAAGAGGGGGAGATGATGGCTGGATTGGTGCTGGCGATCGATCAGGGCACGACGTCGAGCCGTGCGATCGTTTTCGATGCGGCGATGAAGCCGATCGGCACCGGTCAACAGGAATTCACCCAGCATTTCCCGGCTTCGGGCTGGGTCGAGCATGATCCGGACGAGATCTGGCAAAGCGTGGTCAGCACCTGCAAGACGGCGCTCAGGAAGGCAAAATCCACTGCTGCCGATGTTTCGGCCATCGGCATCACCAATCAGCGCGAAACCGTCGTGATATGGGAAAAGGCCACCGGCAAGCCGATCCACAATGCCATCGTCTGGCAGGACCGCCGCACAGCGCCGCTCTGCCAGAAGCTGAAGAAGCAGGGGCTTGAGCCGCTTTTCTCGCGGAAGACGGGTTTGCTGCTCGACCCGTATTTCTCCGGCACCAAGATTGCCTGGATCCTCGACAACGTCAAAGGCGCGCGCCGGCGGGCCGAAAAGGGCGAATTGCTGGCGGGTACGATCGACAGTTTCCTGATCTGGCGGCTGACCGGCGGCAAGGTTCACGCGACGGACGCGACGAATGCCTCGCGCACGCTCGTCTACAACATCCGTTCCAATGAATGGGACGCCGAATTGCTGAAGATCCTGCGCATTCCGGCGGCACTTCTGCCGGAAGTGAAGGACTGCGCCGACGATTTCGGCGTCACCGACAAAAAGCTTTTCGGCGCGGAAATTCCGATTCTCGGCGTTGCCGGTGACCAGCAGGCGGCGACGATCGGCCAGGCCTGTTTCGAGCCCGGCATGATGAAGTCGACCTATGGCACCGGCTGCTTTGCGCTTCTGAACACCGGCGCCGACATGGTGCGTTCCAGGAACCGCCTGCTAACGACGATTGCCTATCGCCTCAATGGTGAGACGACCTATGCGCTTGAAGGCTCGATCTTTGTGGCAGGCGCTGCCGTCCAATGGCTGCGCGACGGCATCGGCGTCATCGGCAAGGCCGAGCATAGCGGCGTTCTGGCAGCCAAGGCCGACGATACGCAGAACGTCTATCTGGTGCCGGCCTTTGTCGGTCTCGGCGCGCCGCATTGGGACGCCGAGGCACGCGGTGCGATCTTTGGCCTGACGCGTAATTCCGGCCCGGCCGAATTCGCGCGCGCCGCACTCGAATCGGTGGCTTACCAGACACGCGATCTGCTCGATGCGATGCGTAAGGATTGGAAAGGCGGTTCGAAACAGACCGTTCTGCGGGTCGACGGCGGCATGGTCGCCTCGGACTGGACCATGCAGCGGTTGGCCGACATCCTGGATGCGCCGGTCGACCGGCCTACCATTCTGGAAACCACCGCGCTGGGCGCCGCATGGCTGGCCGGTTCGCGGGCAGGGGTGTGGCCCAAGGCCAAGGCCTTTGCCAAGTCGTGGGCGCTGGATCGTCGCTTCAAGCCGCAGATGGACGAGACCGTGCGAGCAGCCAAGCTGAAGGGCTGGCGCAATGCGGTGAAGCGGACGTTGTCTCAGGATTGAACGGAATCACATAAAAAGGCCCGCGCGGTTAGCGCGGGCCTGATTTTCGTGAAGGTCGATATTAATAGGGCGAATAGCACTGCTGACGCGGGCCGCCATAGGGCTGGAACGTGTTGTCATAAGCCCGATACGAACGGTAGCGGTTATAGCACCAACGCACATGGGCGTTGCCGCCACCGCGATATTCACGAACCGGCGGCGGTGCTGCTATCGCGCCACCGACGATTGCCCCGGTGATGAATGCGGCAGCCGGGAACCAGTAGCCGTTATATTCGCGGTAGCCGTGGCGATAGTTTCGATAGCCGCGATGCCCGCGATAGTAGCTGTAGTCGCCGCGGCGTTCGAAACGGCGTCCGTCACGGCGCCCATCGCGCCAGCCCCGACGGAAATCGCGCCTGTCGCCACGGAAGTGCCGTGCGGAAGGAATGGCCCGCCGGTAAGGGTCGTATTGTACCTGCTGCACGTCGGACTGCGTTGTCGCCGCCGGCGGCACATAGGCAGGTGCTGCGCTGGCTTCCGGGATGGCCGGCATAATCGCGAAGGACAATGCAAGCGCCGAAGCGCAAAGGCCTGAGAGAAATTTCTTCATGGTGATCTCCTCGCAAAGGGTGAATTTGTCCCTTGTGCCCCAAGCAACGTGCAAACGGCGCGATTGGTTCCAGCCGAATGCAAGTGATTGAAACGCAGTGATTTATGGCGCGCGATCGGGCCCGACGCAAGAATGCCGCAAGCACGAAGTCGCGAGCGCGAACAAAGGCTGCTGGACAATGCTTTTTCCGGTTGACCGGCAGGGGCACTCTCCCTATGTTCCGCCGCAATTTCGAGGCGACTTTTGTGCGCTGCGAAAACACTCGTTGCGGCTTTCTGCCGCCCGCTCTGAAATCGATGCATACGGATAACGTGGGCATTTCCGGCTTGCCGGGGTTCGGAGCATTCGTTCTGACAGGGACACGGGTGATTGGTGAAGGGCTGGTAGCTCAGATGGTAGAGCACGGAACTTTTAATTCTGGGGTCATGGGTTCGAGTCCCATCCAGCCCACCAACACCAATATCAGCTTTTGATTTCGCAGGCTGCGTATCTCAGGAAAGAGCGCATTCCCTCATGGCTTGGGTCGGTGCGCGAGCATCGCACGCGGTCACTGGGTGTCGAGCATTTCGGCCAAACCGTGACGATCGCCGACCTCTACAGGCATTACGGGATTGACGCCGCAGGCATCCTGAACGCTGCCGAGGTGCTCGTGCCCGGCAGGCCCATTCGGCATGCGTTCAATTAAGCTCAGCCCGACATACAAAAATCGAAATTGAAGTAGCTTAGCGTTCGCCTGCTATCCGTAATGCTGCTGCAATCTCCGCAGGTGCAAGGACGGTCAAAAAAGGCGCGACCGCGATGCGGATTTTATTGATCGAGGATGAAAAGGCATTGGCGGAAGCGCTTGCGGGAGCGCTGCGTAAACAGGGCATCGTCATAGATCACACCATGCTGCTCGCAGATGCGATCGAGCTGTCACGCCAATACGTCTATGACGCAATTCTTTTGGACCGCCGCCTGCCTGATGGCGACGGTCTCGGTTTCATCCCGAAGCTGAGACTGGCTGGCATCGATACGCCGATAATTGTTCTTACGGCACGAAACGAGCCCAAAGAGCGCGTTGAGGGTCTCGATGCCGGCGCGGACGACTATCTGGGCAAACCCTTTCTGATCGACGAGTTGATGGCTCGCCTGCGTGCGGTGCTGCGCAGGCCGGCAAGTCTGGCAGAACCAGAAATCACAGTCGGCCGGGTGACCGTCGATCCGCTGCATTTCAACGTGACCGTCAATTCCAGTCCGGTCGATATTCCGCGAAGAGAACTTATGGTCCTTGCCGCGCTGGCAAAGCGGAGCGGAAAAACCGTTCTTCGCTCCACCTTGGAAGCTGCCGTCTACAACTATGAAGACGAGATCCAGTCGAACGCGCTCGACACCCATATTTCGCGCCTGCGCAAGAGGTTGCTCGAGGCCGGCGCCGGAGTGGCCATCCATAGCATAAGAGGCGTCGGATATCTCCTGAAGGAAGAGTGATGTCGGAAGGAAATACGTCGCTCAGGTGGAAGCTAAGCTGGCAGCTCAGCGTTACGTTCGTCGCGATTGTCGCGCTGTTGATTGTCGGCCTGGCGTTCTATGGGGCAACAGTCCTTTCCCCCAATCTGGTCCTTGAGAAGAAAGTCTCTCTGGCCATGGAGGATGCGATCGTACTTGATTCCCAAGGGCGCCTCGAAATACGTGACACGCCGGGTCTTCGGTCCATCAAGAGTCAGACCGAAGGCTTGTGGTACGTCGTTGCGACTGCTCGTGGCGAAATGGTTTCTTATGGCCAGATACCTGCGTCCTATGCGGATCTCGGACCCTTTGTGTACCGGTTTCATGAGGCCGACATCAGGGGAGCTGCCGACACAAGCGAAATCGCCTCGATCGAAACCGTCTATTCGGCTGCCGGCGAGGTAAGAATCATGCTTGGAAAGACCTCCGGAACGGATTGGGTCGTGCCCGTTCTTCTTGTCGAGCTGAAACCCATATACTTGCCTCTGCTCGGTCTTACGCTGCCTGCGATATTCCTGGCCGTACCCCGCATTGTCCAACGTTCGCTCAGTGGTGTGAATGATGTCGCCCGCAGGGCGGCGGCGATCGAACCGCGCAGCCGTGGCGCAAGACTTCCGACCAAAACTGTTCCTCGAGAGGTTGCCCCGCTGATTGTGGCGTTCAACGGAGCACTTGAGCGTCTTGACGCCGAATTCCAGAAGAGACAGCGCTTTCTGGTGGATGCTGCTCATGAGTTGCGCACGCCAATAGCGATCATGCAGATCAGAATCGAAGGCATGGCAGAGGGGCAGGACCGTCAGCGCCTTTTGAAAGATGTCGCGCGGTTGGGGGGAACCGCCGAGCAGCTCCTCGATTTCGAGCGAAACGACCTGAACGAAGACCCCTTCGAAACGATTGACCTGGTCGACATCGCCAGGATGGCGGTTGCCGACCTCGCTCCCCTTGCAATCGCAGCCGGATACGAAATCTCGTTCCACAGCGACGCAGACAGGTTTGAGCGGCAGGGCAGTCCATCTGCAATGACGCGAGCTGTCAGCAATCTGGTTCGCAATGCCATTGATCACGCCGGCAATGCCGGCATGATCTCAATATCTGTCTCTGCGGATGGACACGTCGAAGTCGCGGATCAAGGACCGGGAATACCCTTTGACCAGCGGGAATTGGTGTTCGAGCCCTTTTATAGGGTTACCCCACGATCCACAGGCGCCGGGCTCGGACTGAGCCTTGTCCGGCAGATCGTCACCAACCACGGCGGCCAGGTTCTGCTTGATAGCGGGACTGCCGGAACGAAGCTGACAATCCGAATTTAGCTATTCAGGGAGTGACGGGGCGGTCCGCGCCGTGAGTGTTGTAACCGACTTCTTGCCGGATTTGTCGGTCCAGGTAGGTGGAGCGCCGAACTTGTCCGCCACCATTCCGGCTATCCCAGGGGATCGCCCGAAAGCCTCACAGGCGGCATATTTCGGTTTGCCGCCAAGCATAGATTTCATTTTCTGACCCGAAGGTATTGATATCTGAAATCCGGAGGCGTCCTTGCCCGTGACAAGCATCCTGGAAAAATCATTCCCGAATGTAGTGGCCAGGCTGTAGGCGTCGCCAACTTCAGAAACCCTGGGATTGTTCGTGATGGAATTCGCTCCACGCGACCAGACGATCGCGGCGCGCTGGATACCATTACGATCGAGCGCCTCGGCCTCGACTGCGAGACCTCCCAGGCCCATCGGCAGGCGAGGGATGCTGACCGGCAATACGGCGCCGCTGCCCAGCGTTACGGCTGTCGAAACGCCTGCCATCGTCTTATCAGTCGGCACCAGGTCGGCAACCACTGCTCGCACAGTCAAGTCGGCGGGCTGCCCCGTTGGCACGACCTGATACTTATCGCTCAGAGCAACACACATCGCCCGATCCAGAGCATTCGCCACCAGTGCCCGGTCTTCCCTCTGCTTTACCCGGGCAAAGGCGCCGGGCGAATATGAAGTCGGTGAAATACTGACGGTTTTCACGCCCGCCAAGGCCGGCCCATCCACGAAGGAGCGCGACTTGCCGAGCTTGCCTTTGACAGCACCAAGGCTACCATAGGATGTCAACGTTCCCGCTTCCTTGAGCGGAACTGTGCTGCAGCCCGCCATGACCAGCGTCACGGGCAATGCGATGCATGCAATTTTCAATTGGGACAAGCAGATAGGGCCGATCGCCAGCTTGCGTGGCTCGGATATTGCGGTGCTGCACATATGTATCAGGCTTCCTGTGAACGATGTCTCGGAAGACCCTGTGAGTGCAACATTGCCGCATCATTACGGGCGGATGACCAGCGCCAAACGCTTCTCCAATTGCTGGTGGAGGATAAACATCGACCTCCGGCAGCTTCTCAATAGCGAAGCAGTTTTTCACCAGATGCCGGGGACCAGTCTCCACCGCACTCGACGGGAATAATCGTCGTATCCGGGAAGCTCGACCCGCAACAGGCGGTCTTCCCATGATGTGCGCAAGACAAGGATTGCCGCCGCCAGTGCAGCGGGAATGAGCGCCCAGAACGAACCCAGCGCAAGCGCCATGCCGAAGAACAACAACAACGCGGCGATATAGCCGGGATGACGCATGAAACGGTAGGGACCGGTATCGATCACGCGCTGATGCCGTTCGGACTGGATCCGAACACCCGGTTCGAAGAATGGATTCACCGCCTGCGCCCATGCCGTAACCGCGATGCCCGCCAGCACAGCGACATAGCCCGATAGCACCACCCAGGCCGGGACTGCCGACCAGTGGAACCGCCCGGCATCGAGCGCCGCAACCGGCAGGACCGCCACCATTGCCGGCAGGATGACTGCAAGCAGCGCCTTGTCCCAGCTTTTCGTGCCCGCCTGAAACCGGCTGCGTGCTCGGTAGATTATGGGATTGACGCGGGCGAGTACGAGGGCAGAAGCGCCAAAGCCCAAAATCAGAACTGCAAGGAATATCCATCCAGGCCACCAGGCGAGCGTGCCGGCAGGCAGGAAGATCAGTCCAAGCAGTGCAAGAGGCAGGCCGATTGCATAGGCAACGGCCTTACTGCGCGACATCGCGCTAGGCTCCCGTGGAGTTTCGGTTTGTTCCATGTTGCTCACTCCTTCGCGAAAACTGTTTCCAGCGCAGCTTTGGTCGTCGCGGGAATGCGGATCGGTCGGACCTCAGGATCGCGGCTTCTGCGAGCGCCACTGCTTGAGCGCTGTCTCCATGGCCTGACGTATCGCTAGATAGAACTCGGCCATTTCGCCAAGGCGGTCCTGCGTAGGGCCTGATGCGACGGAAGCGGCGCCGCTCTTCAGGAGATCGGCGAGCGCATTGAGCAAACGGTTCTGCTCGGTCAGCATGCCCTCGTAATTGTCGGACACTGTGTACGAGACGCGTTTGCTTCCGCGCTCGCCATGCCGCCGGGCGAGCATATAAGTTTCCAGCAATCGCGCGGCGACGCTTGCACTGCTCTTGCTGATCTCGAGGTCGGTCGTCATGCGGTCGAGGCCGACCGGCTCGGCGCAAAGCAGCAGATAACCGTAGAGGCGTGCTGCCGTCTGGGGCACACCCCAGGGGATCAGCAGTCGCGCCGCATCCTCGATGAAGCGTTGTTCGGTGGTCGTCAGGCACTTGTTTGATATATTCGGCATATTCCGAATATATCGTATTGGGAGTGTATGTCCACTGAGCGGCGCTTCTGCGACTGAGCTAAGGGGTTTGGGTAACCGGGACCGAAGCCCCGTGGGGAGCGCGCGTAGGCGTTATGCGTACGCCAAAAACCAATTGCGAAATAAAATCAGTCGATCTAGCTTATAACCGATTGCATAACACAATCAGACCGTACGGATGTCCCGTGTAGAGGAGAGATAGTGGTATGGCCAAACTCGTTTTCGGAATGAACCAGTCCCTGGACGGCTACGTCGACCATATGGCGTTTGCGCCAGGCCCCACGCTTTTCCGCCACTTCATCGAGGAGGCTCAGGGGCAGGCGGGCAGTGTCTATGGTCGCCAAATGTATGAGGTCATGCGTTACTGGGACGACGATCATTCAGAATGGGGTCCAGACGAACAAGCCTTTGCGGCGGCGTGGCGGAAACAGCCGAAATGGGTCGTCTCGCGCTCGCTGAAGTCGGTCGGCCCAAATGCCTGGCTTGTCGGGGATGATCTCGAGGGCGCGATCCGCGAGCTGAAAGCCGAGCGCGATGGGGAGATCGAAGTTGCCGGCCCGGATTTGGCGCTCAGCCTTACCGAACTCGGCCTGATCGACGAGTATCGAATCTACCTGCATCCCGTCGTAGTTGGCCACGGCAAACGATATTTCGCCGGACCCCGACCGCCGCTCCGCCTGATGACACATGATCGAATTGGCGAGGATGTGATCAGGTTGACCTACGTTCCTGCCTGATCTCGCGACCCGCCGCATGGAAATGGCCGGTGAAGTCTGCTTTTGGTCGGGCACCCGTAACCACGTCAATCACGTTGCGCTGTTGATCTCCTCAAGCCCGAGGCTCTGGGCGCGTAGGCGGATTGCGTCGCGGGAGGGTGGGGCGCCGAACATGCGGGCATATTCGCGGCTGAACTGCGAGGCGCTCTCATAGCCGACGCTGTAGGCCGTGCGCGTGGTGTCGGCGTTGACCACCATGAGCCGCCGCGCCTCCTGAAGCCGGAGGACCTTCTGGTATTGCAGCGGGCTGATCGCGGTAGCCGCCTTGAAGTGCCGGTGGAAGGACGCGGGGCTCATGCCGGCAATTTCGGCCAGTGCTTCTACGCGTATGGGTTCGTCGAAATGCGCCCGAATCCATGTGATCGCCTGCCTGATCTGCGACAGCCGGCTGTTGTCCTGGGCAATCTGGCGAAGAACGCCGCCCTGCGGACCTTGCAGGAGCCGGTACAGAATCTCGCGCTCGAGCATCGGCGCCAGCACCGGGGCATCCTCGGGCGCCTCCAGCAGGGCCAGAAGCCGGGACCAGGGGGCGAGCAATTGCGGTGTGACCGGGCTGACCCCGAAGCCGGCAGTTCGAGTGAGGCAATGAAATATGAAGCCGGATCGTACCGCAGCAGGCGATCGCCGATCATCACCTGCTTTGCCCCTTGCAGGACAAGACACATCATCGGCTGATAAACGGTCGACGTCGGGCATGTGACCGACCTCGCGACGAAGAGCGAGAGGCGCGGAAGGATTTGCGCTCGCCCAGTGTCGCCGGCGTGACGCTCGGCCAGACTGCACATTTTCATCAGTTGCTGCTGCATGGAACCATAATTGGTCCTTCTTCCCGGCCCAAACAAGCCGGTGCCGCTTTCCTATCGGACGGTTTGATAGAAATAGGCAAGAGATCGATACGATCGGGCGCAGCGCGCACGCGTCGCATTCCCAAATAAGGGCAACCAGACGTGCTGGCCGGCGTTGCGTCGACCGCTTCACGCCAAGGCGCTGTGGGCAAAAAACGAAGACATGGTCGGCGAACGCTTCTGACCATCACCGATCATAATCCACGACAGGAGTTTTTGATGAAAACCACCGGATATGCGGCAACCGACGCCAGCCTGCCCCTCGCACGCTATGAGTTTGCGCGCCGGGACCTGCGCGCAAACGACGTTTCGATAGAAATCCTCTATTGCGGTGTCTGCCACTCCGATCTTCACCAGGCGCGCAACGACTGGGGCGCGACGACCTATCCGATTGTACCCGGACATGAGATCGTCGGCAGGGTGGTCGCGGTCGGCAAGGATGTCACCCGCTACAAGGCGGGCGATACCGTCGCCGTCGGCTGCATCGTCGACAGCTGCGGCAGATGCGACCAGTGCCTCAAGCATGAGGAACAGATGTGCCGCAACGTGGTGACGCAGACCTACAATGACCGCGACCGGATCACCGGAGAGCCCACCTATGGCGGCTATTCCAAGCATATCGTCGTGCGCGAGGAATTCGTGCTGGCGATACCGGAGGGACTGGATATTGCCCGGGCGGCACCGCTGCTCTGCGCCGGCATCACGACCTATTCGCCGCTGCGCACCTGGAATGTCGGGCCGGGCAGCCGGGTCGGCGTCATCGGGCTCGGCGGGCTTGGCCACATGGCGGTCAAGCTGGCCATCGGGCTCGGCGCGGACGTGACAGTCATCAGCCGCACCGAAGCCAAGACCGCGGACGCGCTGGCACTCGGCGCCCATCGCGTGCTCGTCTCAGGGGATGATGCGGCGATGGCGGCGGCTGCCAATGCATTTGACCTGATCATCGACACCATTCCGGTGCGCCACGACCTGTCGCCCTATCTTCCGCTGCTCGATGTCGACGCGACCCTGGTGATCGTCGGTCAGCTCGGGCTGATCGATGAGCACAGCACGCTGCCGCTCCTGATGGGACGCCGCCGCATCTCAGGCTCGCCGATCGGCGGAATCGCGGAAACACAGGAGATGCTCAACTTCTGCGGCAGGATGAACATCCTTCCCGATTGCGAGATGATCGCCATTCAGGACATCAATGCAGCTTTCGAACGGGTGGAGCGTGCTGACGTGCGCTATCGGTTCGTCATCGACATGGCGTCGCTCGAAGCGGCTTGAGGTACCGACCGCCGGTCGGGTCGTCAGCGGTTAGGCCATGTGACCAATGAGCGCGAACAGGGCGCTTGTTGGTCACAAACCCGGTCTTTCCCACTCCGGTCGAGGGATATCGCGGGCTCAGCCGACCTGCGCGACGCAGGCAATATGTTCTTCCGATTTGATCAAGCGTATGGGCACGCCATATGCCCTGGAAAGGGTCGACTCTGTCAGCATTTCCATGGTCTTTCCGATCGATGGCGGATGGTTTGGCGAGAGGATCAGGGTCTGGTCCGCCAGGCCGAATGCCTGGTCGGGCGCGTGGGTGGTGAAGATGACGGCGAGACCGTTTTTCGCCAGCCGCCGCGTCAGCGAGAGAAAGCGGGCCTGATTGGCGAAATCGAGATGCGCGGTCGGCTCGTCGAGAATCATCAGTTTCGGAGCCTGAACCAGTACGCGCGCGATCTGCACCAGTTGCCGCTCTCCACCACTGATTTCGGTGTAGGCAGCATTGGCGAGATGGGCGATGCCGAGCGTCTCCAGGGCGTCGTCCACAAGAGCGTCGACGTCCTTGCCCGGTGTGTCGAACCATCCCAGATGCGGGGCACGGCCCATTTCGACGATGGTGCGCACGGAGAAGGCGAAAACCGTCTCGTCGCTTTGCGGGACCAGTGCCAGCCGTTTGGCGATTTCGGTGCGGGGAAGTGTCGAGATCGGTTCCTCGCCAAGCTTCACCGTCCCGGATGTCGATGGTGTCAGTCCGGCGAGGCAGCGAAGCAATGTCGACTTGCCGACGCCGTTTGGCCCGAGCACGCAGATGATCTCGCCAGCAGAGATTTTCAGGCTGAGATCGCTGAATGTCGGCTTGCTTCTGCCCGGATAGGTGAAGGCGAGGTGTTCAGCGGTAAGGATCATGCCCATCCCAGCCGTCCGCGTCCCAGCAGAAGAATGAACACCGGCGCGCCGATCAATGCGGTGAGTATGCCGAGCGGGACTTCGGCAGCCGTCATGATACGGGCCAGATCGTCGATGATGAGCAGATAACAGGCGCCAAGCGACAAGGTGGCAGGAAGAAGCCGCCGGAAGTCTGGCCCGACGATAATCCGGGCAAGGTGCGGAATGACCAGCCCGACCCAGCCGATGATACCGCTGATGGAGACCGTCGAAGCGGCAATGAGGGTCGAAAAGAGAATGACGACGATCCTCAGGCGATTGGCTTCGACACCCAGGATGCGCGCCTGCTCATCGCCCATGGCAAGAATATTGATGCGCCAGCGCAAGAGCAGAAGCACGATCGCAGACGGCACAACGACCGCGAGGATGGGAACCATGTCCGCCGTCGAGACCGACGACAGCGAGCCCAAGAGCCAGAACTCGATGACCGGGAGTTTCGAATTGGGGTCCGCAACGTATTTGAGGAGGGAGAGGAGGGCGGTGAACAGCGAACCGACGATGATGCCGCCCAGCACCAGGACGATCGTTGAATTCATCCGGTAAAGCCGGCTCATGGCAAAGCAGAACGCAACCGCCAGCATCCCGAAGACGAAAGCTGAGAATTGCGTCGCGTAACGCTGCCCGAAAAGGAGAATGGCGAGGGCCGCGCCGAAACCGGCGCCTGCCGAAACGCCTAGCGTAAACGGCGAAACAAGCGGGTTGCGAAAGACGCCCTGATAGCACGCACCGGAAATTGCCAGCCCGCCGCCGACGACCATGGCGGCCACCACGCGCGGAAGCCTGACATCGAAAACGACGGATTCCACGACGGCCGGCCAGTCCGGCGTTATCGGCAATATCTGGGCCGCGATGACCTTGATCACCATCATTGGCGCAACGGGATAGCGCCCGATGAGAAACGAAAGCAGAAACAGCACCACCGGAAGCAGGATCAGGAAGATCGTCAACAACCGGTTGGCTGGCGCGTGCTCAGCAGGAGGCATCGCCGGAGCCTAGTTCGGGCCGGTATAGGCCTGACCGTAGAATTGCTGGTAATAGGCATCGACCTGCTTCTGCATGTCGATATCGGCGAACCGCTCGGGATAGAGCTTCTTGGCCATCCACAGTTCGCCCAGGGCAAAGGCCTCGGGCAGCGGATAGCCCCAGGGCTTCACATATTCCGGCGTAATGTAGATGCGGTCGTTCTTGACCGCGTCGAGGTGCTGCCAGGCGGCGTTCTTGCGGATTTCGTCAGCCACCGGCGCGTAGCGGTCCTGCACGAAGATCACCTGCGGATTCCAGGCGAGCACGTCTTCCATCGACACCTTGGTCGCGCCGCGCACGCCGGCAGCGACATTGATGCCGCCGGAGCGCTTCATGATGACACCGGTATATTTGCCGGAACCGTACGTGCTCATATCCGGGTTTGCCATATAGAGGCGCACGCGCTCCGTGTCGGGGATCGAAGCCACCCGTTCCTCCACCAGTTTGCGCTGCGCAAAGGCATAGTCGATCAGCCGGTCGGCCCGCTCGCTTTCGCCGACGATGTCGCCGATCAGTTTGATGCCGGTCTTCAGCCCTTCCGAATAGGCATAGTCGTCGTCATCAAAGGTCGGATTGAGCTTTGGCGCTTCGATGCCTTCGCCTTTCGACAGCGAAATGGCGACGACGGGCAGGCCGACCTTCGACAATTGCTCGATCATTTCTGGCGGCGCATAGTTCGTGACGAAGACCACGTCCGGTTTGAGCTGCAGGACCTCTTCGACATTCACCGTCGAAAGATCGCCGGGCATCGGCAGGTTGGCGAGCTGCGGGGCATATTTGTCGAGACCGGGAATGAGGCTCGGCCATTTGCGAAGAACCCCGACGATCTTGTCGGCGGCGCCTAGCTCGACAAGAAGATCGAGCGTCTGATGCTGCAGCACGACGATCCGTTCGACCTTATCCGGAATGGTCACCGTGCGGTTGAGCTGGTCGGTGATGGTGCGGGTTTCCGCCGCCGACGCTTCGCCCGTCGCGATTGGAAGCGACCACAAGGCAAAGGCGGTGACGAGCGCCACAAAATTTCTGCGGTGAAAAGACATTCCCATCCCCATGCTGTGAAATATCGACGAGGAGCCGAGGCGGCTCGATATATTTCTACGCATATAGCGTTGGGTCTTACGCAGCAATGCCGTTCCGCACCAAGGATGCGTCAGACCTGCAACTTTCTATTGCTCCAGGATCAGGCGCCCGCCGGCAAGGCGACCGGCTTGAAACCGAATTCCTGCAACAATTTCTGGCCGGGACCGGACATGATGAAAAGGGCGAAGGACAAGGCTGCCGGGCGGCAGTCATTGATGGCTGTAAGGGCATATTCGGGCACGACGTTAACCGCTGCCGGAATTTGGACAATCTCGACCTCGGGCACTTCTGCGGCGAGCCGCTGCATGCCGGTGAGATAACCGAGAAAGACGTCGGCTGTCCCAGCCGCCAATGCGTCAGCCACGGGGCCATAGGGGCCGGACGTTGCCACTGTTTCCGAGCCGCCGACCAGTTTCAGGGCCTTGGCATCGAGGATGCGGAACGAGCCGGTCGCATGCTCTTCGAACCTACGAAAGATAGCCCAGGCATAATCGCCTGACGGGTCCTTGAGCGGCGTCGACGTTCCGATCTTGAGGGCAGGGTCAAGCAGTCGCTCGATGAAGTTGGCTGTCGTCACGCCGGCATCCCGGCGAACCAAGGCCGACATCGTGTTGCGGGCAAAGACGACCGGCGGCCCGGACAATCCCAGTTGGGCAAGGTGCGATGGATGGCCGAAATCGGCGGACAGAAACAGATCCGGCCGATCGCCGTCCTCGATGCGCTGCCGGAGCAGACCCGCTGGCCCATGCCTGATCTCGACGGGAATACCAGTCATTTCGGAAAAAGCAGAAACGAGCGAAGGCAGGACATAACGGAGGCTGCCCGCCGCATAAACGCGAATGGACGATTGATCGGATGATGTTTGCACGGCAGTCGCTTTCAAACTTTAACGTCACTCTCCGCGCCGCAGAGCTGAGAGGATAGACTGGTGATCGTTACTCGATACCCCCGGTCACGGCAAAGGCGCCGGCCACGCGACCGTCCTGCAGGCGCATAATTGCGGTCACGATCGAGCCGTAGGAACCTCGCCAGACACTATGGACGGCCTTGTGTGTGTCGGATGAAACGAGCGCTCGTCCGCTGAAGCTCGCGCCGATTCGCTGCATTTCGATCGCCTCTCCGTTGACGTGAACCTTCACGCTGGCTTTGTCGGTTTCGATCGCTCCGTCCGAATGCGCGTCGAGCGTGATGATTATCTCATCCTGGTTGCCCACATGGCGTGTCTCAGCGCGAAGCGTGATGACCAGCGGCTGCGTTTCGATGGCATCGAACGTTGCCCGGCTGGGAAAAATGTCGTCGGGGAGTTCCGGCGTCCGCGGTGGACGGGTCCGTCGCGTGGTCGATCGCTCGAAGTCCCCTGCAATCCGAAGCAGCCTCGTGTCGTCATAGGCCTTGCCCGCGAATGTGAGGCCGACCGGCATGCCGATGTCGGCCATCGTGCCCATCGGAACGGTGACGGTGGGAATGCCGAGATGCCGCGGCACGAGGTTTCCGTTGGCGACCCAGGTTCCATTGCGCCAGGCGAGGACCGCGGAAGCCTCGTTCACATCCGCGTCGGCCGGTCCGACGTCGGCTGCGGCAGGAAAAACCACGGCGTCCAGCCCCTGTTCATCGAGCCAGTCCTCGAAATCGATGCGCCGCGTCGCCTCAAGGCCTTTCAGGCCGCGCTCCAGCCCAGGGATGTTCTCGAACGGCGTTACGCCGCGCTTTGCCCGTTCGACATAGTCGGCGAGATCGAAGTCGTCGCCATAGCGGTCCGGCAGCGTGCCGGGCGGCTGCGGAAATATCTTCGCGCCGTCGACAGAGGCCAGGTTCGGGATCGTTGGATCGGCATTTGCCCGCAAGAAATCGTCCCATGCCCAGACGCACAGGTCCCAGATTTCGCGCTCGGCGAATTCTTCGGGAACCAGGCCGCGATCCACCATGGATTTCGCGCCGGGCCGGTCGCGCTCGTAATTGGAGACGACGGGGAAGTCGACTTCCACCACAGTTGCGCCGAGCCGCCTCAAATCCGCTGCCGCCTGTTCCCACAGATCGAGGACGGAGGCGCGTGTTTCGATGGGAGCGTCAGCGTCGCTGTCGCGGCCGATATACATGCGTGGCACGCCGAGCCGCACGCCTTGCAATGATCCGTCCAGCTTGAGATCGCTATAGCGCGGTGGACGTATGGCCGAACTCGACGGCAAGTCGACCCAAGGCTGCGCGCGCCAGAAATCGCCGCTGGTCGTATGGTCGTCCTCGACAATCACGTCGAGCAGCTCAAGCATATCCGGCACGCTTCGCGTGTGCGGAACAACCACATCCATTGTCGGAACGAGCGGCCAGTTGCCGCGCACCGAAATGACGCCTCTCGACGGCGTATAAGCCACCAGCGCGTTGTTGGATGCCGGCGCGCGGCCCGAAGACCATGTTTCCTCGCCTAGCCCGAATGCCGCAAAGCTTGCAGCCGTCGCCGTGCCCGAACCGTTGGAAGACCCGGAAGCGAAGGCTGCCGTCAGGTAGTCGGCATTGTAGGGGCTTTCCGCCCGCCCATAGACGCCGCGCTGCATTCCGCCATTTGCCATCGGCGGCATGTTGGTGAGTCCGATGAGGACTGCTCCGCCCGCCCGCAATCGCTCGATGGTGAAAGCATCCTCGTTGGCGACCAGATGTTCGAATGCAGGCGACCCGGCCGCTACCGTCAGGCCTGCGACCTTGTAGCTGTCCTTCGCGGTGTATGGGATGCCGTCCAGCGGCCCAAGCGTGGTGCCGCCCTTGCGACGCAGATCGGATGCGGCAGCTTCTTCGAACACATCGGGATTGAGGACAGGAACGGCGTTGAGGGCGATGCCATGCCGGTCAAAATAGGCGATCCGCCGCAGATAGGCGCCGACCAGTTCCACACTGGTTACGGTCCCGGCATCGAGCGCCTGCCTGATTTGGTCGATGGTCGCTTCAACGATGTGGAGACCGTTATGCGTCATGGGACTTTTTCCGAAGTTCTGGGGGGAGCCGGTAATCGCCGGGGAAACTCGATCCGATAAATGATTTTGCTCAATCCTGCGGGCGGATATGACGATACTCTGAACATCGAGCGGCGTTTCGTATAGCCACGAACGGGAAAAGCAGTGGCCATTGGCACCGAGGCTTCTGCATTTCACCGTCAAAACGGCACGAGCGCCAAACCACTATCGAGAAAATTGGAGATCGCCATGTCAGCCGATATTCCTACGACCGCTTTGCCTTCCGGCGAGCTGGTTCCAGTGCTCGGGCAGGGCACATGGTTCATGGGCGAGGATCGCCGCAAATCCGGGCAGGAAGCCGATGCGCTGAGGCTTGGCATCGATCTTGGCATGACCTTGATCGACACCGCTGAAATGTACGCAAGCGGCGGCGCCGAAGAGGTTGTCGGCGAAGCTATCGAGGGGCGGCGCGATGAGGTGTTCCTGGTGAGCAAGGTGCTTCCCTCGAACGCTTCGCGGCGGGGAACGATTCTCGCCTGCGAACGCAGCCTCAAGCGGCTTCGCTCTGGGACGATCGATCTTTACCTGCTCCATTGGCGCGGCAGCTACGCTCTCGAAGAGACCATTGCTGCTTTCGACGATCTTATCCGGGCGGGGAAGATCCGAAGCTGGGGCGTCAGCAATTTCGACACCGACGACATGGAGGAAATCGTCGCGCTATCCGGGGGCGACAAGGTCGCCAGCAACCAGATCCTGTACAATCTCGCGCGGCGCGGACCGGAATTCGATCTGATGCCGTGGTGCCGGTCTCGAAACATTCCGCTCATGGCCTATTCGCCGATCGAGCAGGGGCGGTTGCTGCGAAACGCGACACTTGCCGAGGTCGCAAAGGAGTGCGGTGCGACGCCGGCCACCGTGGCGCTTGCCTGGGTGCTGAGCCATGACGGCGTCATCGCAATTCCGAAATCCAGCAATCCTGAACATTTGCGCGACAACAGAAAAGCGGCCGATCTCAAGCTGACGGCAGAACAACTGGCAAGGCTGGACCGGGCTTTCCCTGCGCCGGGACGCAAGACCGCGCTCGAGATGCTGTAGAGTTCGTCAGTCAATCACGGCTCGGCGTGATGGCAGCGGACGTAGGTGGCGTCCAGCAGCTGCGGTTCCGGGGCGGTCGTGCGGCAAAGCTCGGTCGCCAGCATGCAGCGCGGATGGTAGCTGCATCCTGTCGGCGGATCGATGGGGCTCGGCAGGTCGACCACTGCAGGAACGCGGTCGCGGTTCGGTCTTTCAAGGTCCGGCACGGTGTCGAGCAGGAAGCGCGTGTAAGGGTGCTTCGGCCGCTCGAACAGGTCGTCGGTCGCGGCCTCTTCGACAATGCGCCCAAGATACATCACCGCGACGCGGTCCGAGACGTGGCGAACCGCTGCCAGATTGTGACTTATGAACAGATAAGTCAGTCCAAGTTCCCGCTGCAAGTCCTTGAGCAGGTTGAGAATTTGCGCCTGGACGGACACGTCGAGCGCCGAGGTCGGCTCGTCGCAGATGAGAAACTCCGGTTCCGCCGAAAGCGCGCGGGCGATCGAGATGCGCTGGCGTTGTCCGCCGGAGAATTCGTGCGGATAACGTGCAGCGTCCCGCCAGGACAAGCCGACGATCTCCAGCAATTCGCGCACCCTCAGATCGGTCTCGCCACCGGCCCGGCGCAATCCGAGATGGCGGATCGGCTCGGCGATGATATCGCCGACTCGCCAGCGTGGGTTCAGGCTGGCATAGGGGTCCTGAAATATCATCTGCGTGCGCACGCTGCCGTCGCTGCCGCTCCCTGTCGCAAAGGAGAGGCTGCCGCGAGTCGGCTGGTAGAGCCCGACGACCAGACGCGCCAGCGTCGACTTCCCGCAGCCGGACTCGCCGACGATCGAAAAGGTCGTGCCGCGCGGGATGGCGAAGCTCAGGCCGTCGACCGCCTTCAAGGTTCGTTCCGGCTTGCGCATGACGGTTCGGTCAAACCATGACGGCGAGACGTCGAAATGGCAGGCTATGTCTTCCACACGCAGTGTCGGCTGTGCGAGCGCACCCATCACGCGGCCTCCACGGCTTCGGCCACAGCCAGCTTCCAGCAGGCGACCGAGCCTCGTCCATTCGGCAAGAGCCTGGGCAGATCGCTGCGGCAGCGCGCATCCGCGATTTCGCAGCGTGGATTGAACGCGCAACCGGCTGGCATGGAATTGAGGCGCGGCATGGCGCCATCGATCTGGGCCAGACGCTCGTGACGCGCAGCAAGGCTCGGAATCGAGCCGATCAGGCCGCGCGTGTAGGGATGCTGCGGCCGCTTGATTATGTCCTCGACCGGTCCGATTTCGACAATGCGTCCCGCATACATCACCGCCACACGATCGGTGGTTTCGGCGATCACGCCCATGTCATGGGTCACCAGCATGATGGCCGTGCCGCGTTCCCCGCAGATTCGCTTGAGCAGTGCCGTGATCTGCGCCTGGATGGAAACGTCGAGCGCCGTCGTCGGCTCGTCGGCGACGACAAGTTCCGGTTCGGCGGCGAGCGCGAGTGCGATCACCACACGCTGCCGCATCCCGCCCGAGAATTGATGCGGGTACTGGCCGACACGAAGCTCCGGCGAGGGGATGCCGACCTCGTTCAGGAGGTCGATGGCGCGCCTTGCAGCCTCATTCCGCGACAGCGGAAGGTGGCAGCGTATCGTTTCCACAAGCTGATCGCCCACGGTGAGGAGCGGGTTCAGCGATGTGAGCGGGTCTTGAAAGATCGCGCCGATGGTCTTGCCGCGCAGCGCCATCAATTGCCGCCTCGGCAGATTGTCGATGCGTTTGCCACTGACATGGATCTCGCCGCCCGCGATCCTGCCCGGCGGTTCGAGCAGGCCGATCACGGCAGCACCGGTCAGGGATTTTCCTGCTCCGGATTCACCGACGACACCCAGTATCTCGCCGCGCCTGATCGACAGGCTGACACCGCGAATTGCCGTCAACACGCCGCGCCGCGTCGGGAACTCGACGAGCAGATCGCGAATGCTGAGTACCGGCGGGTCGAGCGGGGGCTCATTTGGCGCAAACGCGGCGTTCATGGGGTCACTCCGTCTCGAACAAGGCGGCACCCTCGCGGGCGACGACTTTTCCGCGTTTCATCACCAGCGGACGAGGGCGGCGCGAGACGACCGCCTCGGCCAGTGTCTCGCCTTCGATCAACACAAGATCGGCGGCATCGCCGACAGCAAGGCCGTAATCCTGGCAGCCCATGACGGCAGCACCGCCGGTGGTCACCACCTCGACGGCGCGGCGAATTTCGTCGTCACGGTCGAGATCGTTGCGCATGCCGAGGAAGATCGCGCGCTCCAGCATGTCGGCATTGCCGTAGGGGCTCCAGCAGTCGCGAATCCCGTCCGAGCCGGAGCAGACCGTGATTCCGGCATCCAGGGTGCGGATCAGAGGCGGGCAGGGATAACCGGCCGGTCCCGTGGTCATGATCGCGATGCCTGCGTCAGCCAGTTCGTCGAGCAGATTGCCGATGGCAAGGTAGTCGTTGTGGCCGAGGCAGAAGGCATGGCTGACGGTCACCTTGCCGGCCATCGCGTGAGCGCGCGTACGGTCGATGATAAGGCGCATCGAGAACGCGCCAAGCTCGCCCAATTCATGCAGATGGATGTCGATCGGCTTTCCATGCTTTTCGGCGAGCGCGAAGACCACATCGAGATGGCCTTTCGGATCGAGGTCCATCGAGCAGGGATCGAGCCCGCCGACGACCTCGGCGCCGAGGCTCAACGCCTCGTCCATCAGTTCCTTCGTTCCCTGGCGGATAAGCATGCCGGACTGGGGGAAGGCGACGATTTCGAGGTCGATCACGTCAGCATATTTTTCGCGCGTCGCCATGACACCCAGCACGCCGTTCAGGCCGTGTTCGGTGTCGATGTCGACATGGCTGCGGATGTGCGTGGTGCCGTGTGACACCGAAAGCGCTACCTGCCGCGCCGATTGGCGCGCTGGGTTGAGGCCGAGCCGCGCCTTCGAGTTGCGCTCATTGGTGATCTTGTCGATCAGGGTGGAACCGACATTGTTGTGGTTCCAGGGCATGCCGAACAATGTCTTGTCGAGATGGGTGTGTGCCTCGACAAAACCTGGCAGGACGATCGCCCCCTTTCCGTCGATCGTTTCGACCTCAGAGGTGGTCGAAGTGGCCTGAGCGATGCGTCCATCAGCAATCGTCAGGTCAATTGCGGTTTCGCCCCAAGGCCGCACATTTTTCAGGATCAGTGTTTCGCTCATGGTCAGCCTCTTGGTCAGCGGAGTTTCGGGTTGAGGGCGTCACGCAGCCAGTCGCCGAGAAGGTTGACGGCGAGGATGATCAGGCTGAGTTGCAGCGCCGGGAACAGCACGACCCACCAGCTTCCGGAAAAGAAATACTGGTTGCCGATGCGGATCAGGGTGCCGAGCGAAGGCTGGGTTACCGGCATGCCGACACCGAGAAAGGAAAGGGTGGCTTCCGCCAGGATGGCGAGGCCGAGGTTTAGCGTTGCCGTCACCAGCACGGCGGTCATGACGTTGGGCAAGATGTGCGTGAGCATGATTCGCAGAGGTGGCAACCGCAGGATGCGGGCGGCCAGCACATATTCCTTGCGCGCTTCAACCATGGTCGAGGCGCGCACGATGCGGGCGTACTGAACCCATGAGGTGATGGCGATCGACGTGGTCAGGATGACCGGCGTGAAGGCGTCCCGCATCGAAACGGGCAGGAGTTCGCGGAAGATCGCGCTGACCAGGATGGCGACGAGCAGCGTCGGTATCGAGAGCACGAGATCGCCGATACGCATCAGCAGATTGTCGATCCGGCCGCCGACATAGCCCGAAGTCAGTCCGACCACGATGCCGATCATCACCGACACGATAACGCTGGCAAAGCCGATCATCAGCGAAATGCGCGAGCCGTAGAGAATAGCCGAAAAGATGTCGCGGCCTTGCACGTCGGTGCCGAGCAGGTATGGCGCTTGGCCCTCAGCGGTCCAGATCGGCGGGAGTTCCGCCTTGTCGAGGTAGAGCTGCGTCAGGTCGTAGGGGTCCTGCGGCGAGAGCAGCGGTGCGGCGATGGCGGTCAGCGCAATGACGAGTAGCACGATCGCCGATATGACCGCCGAGGGGGTGCGCAGGAAGCCATAGACCAGATCGCCATCGAGAAAGGCCTTCAGGCGGGCAAGCCGAGGCACGGCCGGCATCTTCGCTGTCTGCTCAACGGACATTGCTGCCTCCCGCCGTCCCCGTCTGCCGCAGGCGCGGATCGACGGCTAGGTAGATGAAATCGACTATGGTGTTGAGCGTGATGAAGATGACCGAGACGATCATCAGATAGGCCGCCATGACGGGGATATCGATGAACATCACCGCCTGCACGAACAGCAATCCCATGCCGGGCCACTGGAATACGGTCTCGGTCACCAGGGCAAAAGCGATGAGGTCGCCGATCAGCATGCCGGTCATCGTCACCACCGGCATCATGCAGTTCCTCAAGGCATGGCGGAAATGCACGATGCGGTCGGGAAGGCCCCGGGCACGCGCGAATTTGACATAGTCGGTTCGCAGCACCTCCAGCATTTCGGCGGTAACCAGGCGCATGATGAAGGAGATCTGGAACAGCGCCAGCGATGTTGCGGGCATTATGAGTGCCAGCCTTCCCGATGGGGTGAGCAGGCCGGTCGACCACGTGCCGAACTGCACGACCTCGCCACGCCCGAAGGCCGGGAGCCAGCCGAGCTGCACCGAAAACACCAGGATCAGCACGATGCCGATGACGAAGGCCGGCACGGAAACGCCGACCATGGAGATCATGCGGGCAACGCGCGCCGCCGGGTTCTTCGGGTTGATCGCAGCAAAGACGCCTAGCGGCACGCCAATCGCCAGCGCCAGCACGGTCGAGACCATGACAAGCTCGAATGTCGCCGGAAAGCGTTCGGCGATGAGCGACATAACTTCACGCTGGTTGCGGAACGAGATGCCGAAATCGCCCTGCACCGCGCGGGTGACGAAGGAGAAGAACTGCATGACGACGGGCTGGTCGAGACCGAGGCGAAGCCGCAGCGCGACGCGTTCTTCCTGGCTTGCCTGTGCGTTGAGCATCAGCTGGACCGGGTCGCCCAGAAACTGGAAGATCATGAAGGCGATGAAGGCGACGACAAGCATGACAAGCGCTGCATTGCCGATGCGTTTGACGATGATGGCGAGCATGTCTGCCGTCTCCTGACGGGTTTCAATGAGGCCTGAACCGGGCTGACGCCCGGCTGATTTCGTCCGGCCCGGAGTGCCCGGGCCGGAGGCGGAAGATCACTTCATCTTGGTCAGCCAGTGGCGTGGCTTGTTGTCGGTCAACTGGACGAGGCTTTCGACTTTCGAGCCGGTCGCCCATGCCATGGGCTGCTGGTGCAGCGGCAGGAAGGCCACGTCGTCCTTGATCTTGGTCAGTGCCTCGCTCTGGAAATCCAGGCGCTTTTCGCGGTCGAGTTCCTTGCCGGCGGCATCGATCAGCGCATCGACCTCCGGATATTTCCATCCGCCCCAGTTGAACACACCAGACGTGCCCGTCTTGGAATGCACGACCTGCACGAGGATCGAGTAGCTGTCGATCATCGGCTCGTTGGCCCAGCCGAGTATGCCGACATCGAACTTGCCGCTCTCGAATTTCGCCGTCTGCAGGCTGGTCGGCGCAACGTCGAGCGTTGCCTTCAGCCCGACGCGGGCCCACATCGAGGAGACCGCCTGGCAGATCTCCTCCTCGTTGACGTAGCCGTCGTTCTCGCAAACGAAGGAGAAGGTGAAGCCGTTGGGATATCCTGCCTCCGCCAGAAGCTTCTTGGCTGCGTCCGGGTCATAGGGCAGGCGCGAATCCAGCGCTTCGACATAACCGGGAATGGCAGGGGCAACCATCGACCCGGTGTTGCGCGACAGGCCGCGCATCACCTTCTTCTGCAAGGCGTCGATATCGATCGACTGGTACATCGCCTGGCGAACCTTGATGTCGTTCATCGGGTTCTTGTCGGTGACGTCGGAGGCGATCGTCTTGTCGGTCCGGTTGAAGACGAAGAACACGGTCCGCAATTCATTGCTTGCCAGCACCTTGATGTCTGACGAAGCCTGCAGGCGGGGAATGTCCTGGAGGGGCGCGGAATTGGTGAAGTCGATCTCGCCCGACAGAAGGGCTGCAACGCGCGTGGCCGCCGAGGTGATCGGGGTGAAGACGATCTTGTCGATGTTGTGCCGCGGCTTGTCCCACCAGGCCTTGTTGACCTCGAAGACCGTCTCGGCATCGGGCTTGCGCGATACGATCTTGAACGGGCCGGTGCCGTTGGCGTGGGCCGTGGCATAGCCTTCGACGCCCTTGCCGACATCCGTCGGAGCCTCAGCCTTGTTGGCGACCAGCCATTCCTTATCGAAGATGACGATGTTGGTGAGATCGTTGAGCAGCAGCGGGTAATTCGGCGTGGTGGTGATCTCGACCGTGAAGTCGTCGATCTTCTTTGCGCTCTGGTAAGCCGGCAGATTGCCTCGCAGAGGCGAGGCCGGGTCACTGACGCGCGTCAGCGAAGCAAGCACGTCGTCGGCGGTGAATGGCGCGCCGTCATGGAAGGTGACGCCCTGACGCAGATGAAAGCGCCAGAGGGTCGGAGACACGACTTCCCACGACGTGGCGAGCGCCGGTGCGATCTGCAGATTGTCGTCGTAGCGCACCAGTCCTTCATAGACATGGTTGAGCACGGCGATGGTGAACGTGTCTCCGTAGGAATACGGGTCGAGCGAGACGACGTCGCGCTGGGCACCCCACTTGAGAACATTTTCGGCGGCTGCCGAGAATGTTGAGAGCGTTAGCGCCGCGATGCAGGCAACGGACGTCTTCAAGAACGATTTCATTGCAGCCTCTCCATTGTTTTTTATCAAATCTGAATTTGCCGTCCAGATAGGCGTTCCCGTGGATTGCACTTAATTTGAGCTTGTTGTGATTATTTTTTATGCAATCTGTATCCACTTGATAAACGATAGTGTATACTGTTTAATGGCGCAAGAGAAAACATTTGGTATCGATCCTGTACGCAGATTGGGAACACGCCATGGTTGACACTGGCACCGGGTATTCGGATAAATCGCTGCACCATGACCTCACAGGAAATCACGCCGACCAAACGCGCGAGCCGCGCCGGCAACCTCGCAGACGGCGTCTATCAGGCGCTGAGACGAGCAATCATCGAACAGGCGATCGCACCGGGCACGAAGCTGCCGGAGGATTCGGTCGGCGAGAGTTTTGGCGTCAGCCGCACGGTCGTGCGCAGCGTGCTTGCCCGCTTGACTGTGGAGGGCCTCGTTTCGCAGCAGCCCAACAAGCGTGCGACGGTGGCCTCACCGAGCCTTGCGGAGGCGCGCGGCGTCTTTCAGGTGCGGCGCAGCCTGGAGCGGACGGTGATCGAGACGCTCGCCGGACGCATGACGCCCGCCATGACGGAAAAATTGCGGTCGCATGTCGCGGCGGAAGAACGGGCACAGGGACGCGACGGACCGGAATCGATACGGCTCGCCGGCGAGTTCCATACGCTGCTTGCGGATATGACGGGCAACGAGCTTCTCATTCGCTATGTCGCGGAAGTTGCATCGCGCTGTTCGCTGATCCTTGCCCTTTACGGCCGGCCGCATTCATCGGAGTGCGCGGTCAACGAGCATCAGATGATCATCGACGCGCTTGTGCGCGGCGACGAGGAAACGGGCATCAGGATCATGGACGAGCATCTGACCGCCGTGGCGACACGAGGTCTCCTCGACCTGAAGCCGGCGCGCGAGCGCGAGCTGAAGGATTTGCTGGCGGATTACCGGCCGCTCGCCGCAAAGAGCTAAGCCAGCGCCTTTCCCCACAAGCTGAAGAGCGGCGCGCAAAAGCCGCCGCTTCTGCCATTCCGTTCTCATTCGACATTCGCACATGCGCTTACCCGCGCGTGGGCGTTGCGATTTTCTTGTCTCAACTTTCCTGAAAGCACGCTCATGACCAACAAGACCAGTTTCGATTTCGAACGAATGTCCGAACGCGAGAAGTACAAGCTTCTGATCGGCGCGGTGGTACCGCGTCCGATCGCGCTGGTGACGACGGTGGATCTGAACGGGCGCGTCAATGCCGCGCCCATAAGCTTTTTCAACTGCCTGTCGGCCGAGCCCGCGATTCTTGCGCTCGGCGTGGAAAATCATGACGATATGTCCTTCAAGGACACCGCCTGGAACGTGCGTACGACCGGCGTCTTCACGGTCAACATCGTCTCAAGCACGATGCTCGACGCCATGAATGTCTGCGCGGTGCCGTTTTCATCGGATATCGATGAACTTGCCGAAGCCGGGCTGACCGCCGTTCCCGGATCGAAGATCGCAGCGCCCCGTATCGCGGAATCGCCCGCCGCCTTCGAATGCCGCAACTATGTGACGCTCGGCGTCGGCAATTCGCGCGAGGTCATCCTCGGCGAGATTGTCGCGGCCCATATCCGCTCCGACATCGTCAATCCCCGGCTGCATGTCGATCCCGTCGGCTTGGACGCGATCGGCCGTATGGGCGGTCATGGCTATGCGCTGTCCCGAGAAACCTTCGACCTTCCGACCATGAGCGTCTCACAATGGGAAGAACGCAAGCGCAAGCCCGCGGCCGAATAGGGAACGATGATGATGAGCGAAGGCAAGCGCACGCTGATGACCGCCGCCTGGGTGGTCGGCCATGAGGACGACCGTCATACGCTGCTGCCCGGCGGAGAGGTCGTCTATCAGGATGGCGAAATCCTCTTTGTCGGTCACGACTTCTCCGGCGAAGTGGATGAACGGATCGACTGCGGGCAGGCTCTGATCGCTCCCGGCTTCATCGATCTCGACGCCTTGTCCGATCTCGATACGACGATCCTGTCTTTCGACAACCATCCAGCGTGGCGCAAGGGCCGCGTCTGGCCGAAATCCTATATGGAGGCCGGGCCTTATGAGATGTATTCACTTGATGAGCTGGTGTTCCAGAAGCGCCATGCCTTCGCACGCCTGATACGCAACGGCGTAACGACCGCTCTGCCGATTGCCTCGCTCTATTATCGCGAATGGGGCGAGACGGTGGAGGAGTTCGAAGGGGCGGCTGAAGCTGCCGCCGATCTTGGCCTGCGCGTCTATCTGGGCCCGGCCTATCGCACCGGCAATCCCGTCGTGGTGGAGGAGGGGAAGTTCGAACTGTTCTTCGACGAGCCGCGTGGACTGAAGGGGTTGGCCGACGCGATTTCCTTTTGTGAGCGGCTGGATGGCCGGCATGGCGGCCTTGTCCGTACCATGCTTGCGCCGGACCGTATCGAGACCTGCACCGCCGAGCTGCTGAGACGCACTGCCGCCGCGGGCAAAGACCTGGGCGTGCCGGTGCGGTTGCACTGCTGCCAGGGCGGTTTCGAGCGCGAGACCGTGCGGCGACTGCATGGCATGACCTCGATCGAATGGCTGGATAGCCTGGATTTCCTCACTGAGAAGACCCTTCTGCCGCACGGCACTTTCGTCAGCCCATCGCGCTTCGTGCCGGAGCCGGGGCGCGATCTCGAGATCATCGCCGAGGCCAGTTCGGTCATCGTACACTGCCCGCTGGTTGCAGCACGCTTCGGTGACGGGCTTGAAAGTTTCAGCAGCTACCGCGAGCGTGGCCTTCGCATCGGGCTTGGCACGGACACCTCTCCACCCGACATGCTGCTCAATCTGCAGATCGGCCTGATGATCTGCCGCTTTGTCGAGGGGAAGGCCGAGGCATGCCGCGCCGAAGACTATTTCGATGCCGCCACCCTTGGCGGAGCAGATGCTCTTGGCAGATCAGATCTCGGCCGGCTCGCACCAGGCTGTCGCGCCGACATGGTGGTCTGGGATCTGGCTAACCCCGATATCGGCCAGGTTATCGACCCGATCCAGACGCTCTTGATCTCGGCATCCGGCCGCGATGCCCGAACCGTCATCATCGACGGTCGAATGGTCATGCGCGACCGGCAGATTCCGGGGATGGATTTCGCTGCCGACGCCATGCGGGCGCAACGCCAGTTCGAAGGGCTGGTCGCAAAATATCCCGACCGAACCTGGGCTCATCCTGCGGCTGAGGAAATCTTTTCGTCGGCTTACCGTATCGTCCGATCAACCGATGCAGCGCAAGGCTGAGCGCAGAAGGGCACTTTCCATGCGTATTCTTGTCGTTAATCCCAACACCACCGAGAGCATGACCGCGACGATCGCCGATGCAGCGCGGGCTATAGCCTCCGGCGGAAGCGAGATCGTTGCGGTCACGTCGCGCATGGGGCCGGTTTCGATCGAGGGATATTACGATGAAGCGCTGGCCGTTCCCGGCATGCTGGCAGAAATCGCCTCGGGAGAACGTAACGGAGCAGACGCCGCCATCATCGCCTGCTTCGACGATACCGGCCTTGATGCCGCGCGAGCCATGGCAAACATGCCGGTGATCGGCATATGCGAAGCAGCACTAGTCACCGCTGCCTTTCTGGCCCCGCGCTTCTCTGTCGTCACCACACTTGAGCGTTCGCGCATTCCGATCGAGCACCTGGTGCAGCGATACGGCATGGCGGGCAGGGTGCGCGTGCGTGCCGCCGACATTCCGGTTCTTTCGCTGGAGGATCCGGCCTCCGGCGCAAAGGCCAAGCTGACGGAGGAAATTCGCCGGGCGCTCGATGAGGACCGCGCCGAAGCTATCGTTCTGGGATGCGCCGGCATGGCGGACCTGGCACGAGCATTCCAGGCCGAGTTCGGCGTCCCTGTGATCGACGGGGTCGGTGCGGCCGTCAAGCAAGCCGAGGCGCTCGTCTCGCTGGGGCTCCAGACCAGCAAGCGCGGGGCCTATGCCCGCCCGGTCATCAAGCCGTATGTCGGCGCCCTGAGTTCGTTTGCGCCACAGGCCCTCTAGTCTGCTAGTTTTCCGATCGATTGGTCTGTCCCACGGCGACGATCTGCCACGCAGTCGTGATTGGAGACGACGCCTTCTGACAGCTATATGCAGCGCAAACGTAATTGTTGCGGGGAATCATGGCGTTGGATGTCAGCTATCTCAGTGCGGTCGGGGCAGGGGCGCTTTCGTTCCTGTCGCCCTGCGTGCTGCCGCTGGTGCCGCCTTACCTCTGCTATATGGCTGGCGTTTCGGTCGATGATTTTCGTGCCGAGGGTGGAAAGGTCGCCAAGTCGGCCACGCGAAACGCGCTTCTGATAACGTCGGTCGCCTTCGTTCTGGGATTTTCCACCGTATTCGTGGCGCTCGGCGCCGGCGCTTCGACGATCGGACGGCTCCTGCGCGTCTGGCAGGAGCCCTTGGCTATGGCGGCCGGCGTCCTCATCATCCTGATGGGGCTAAATTTTCTCGGCATTCTGAAAATCCCGTTGCTGTCGCGCGAGGCGCGCTTCCAGTCGGAAGGCAAGCCCGCCAGTACGGTCGCCGCGTACGCCATGGGACTCGCTTTCGCTTTCGGCTGGACGCCATGCATCGGGCCGGTGCTTGGACCGATCCTGACGCTTGCCGGTGGACGCGAGACGGTCAGCGAAGGGGCGCTGCTGCTGGCGGCCTATTCGCTCGGGCTCGGCATACCTTTCCTGCTGGCGGCGCTGTTTTCAGGGGCCTTCATGCAATTTCTCGGCAAATTTCGCGTGCATCTTGGCCGCGTCGAGAAAGTCATCGGGGCGCTTCTGGTCTTGGCCGGCGTGTTCTTCCTCACCGGCGGGGTCCAGAGCGCTTCCTATTGGCTTCTGGAAACCTTTCCGGCGCTCGGCAAGCTGGGCTGACGCATTGTAACTCTGCCAACGCATCGAATTTCAGCCGCATTGGAGCAGGAAGGAAGCAGTGCTAGAACTGCGACGAATCTTCCTGTTTCTTTCCGGAAATCGCCATGACCGCTAGATCCTGCCTGTCGATCATCCTTGCCGCCGGCGAGGGCACGCGCATGAAAAGCGCCTCGCCCAAGGTGCTTCACAAGATAGCCGGCCTGCCTATGGTCGCCCATGTCGCCAAAGCCGCGAAGGCCGCCGGCGCTGGCGATCTCGCTCTGGTTGTCGGCTTCGGGGCGGAGCAGATGCGGGAGGCCGCAGCCTCCTTCGCGCCTGGCACCGAGACCTTCGTTCAGGAAGAACGGCTCGGCACAGCCCATGCTGTGCTTGCCGCGCGAAAGGCGATCGCGCGCGGCTATGACGATATCCTCGTGCTGTTCGGCGATACGCCGCTGCTGGAGGCGGATTCGCTTTCTGCCGCACGGACGAAACTCGGGGAAGGCGCTGCCGTCGTCGTCATCGGCTTTCGCCCGCCCGATCCTTCCGGCTATGGCCGCCTGATCGAAAAGAACGACAAACTTGTCGCGATCCGGGAAGACAAGGATTGCAGCGACGAAGAGCGCAAGATCGGCTTCTGCAATGCCGGCATCATGGCCATTTCGGGTGCGCACGCGCTGAAACTGCTCGACGCCGTCGGCAACAAGAATGCCAAAGGCGAGTATTACCTCACCGACATCGTCGAAATCGCCGATGCAGCCGGCCTGGCAGTGGTGGCGACCGAAGCAAGCTTCGAAAGCGTGCTCGGCATCAACAATCGCGCCGAGCTCGCCGAGGCAGAAGCCATCTGGCAGAAGCGCAAGCGCCGCGAAATGATGCTTTCCGGCGTGACCATGATTGCGCCCGAGACTGTCTTCTTCTCGCACGATACGGAAATCGGCGCGGAAACCATCATCGAGCCGAGTGTCTTTTTCGGCCCCGGCGTGAAGGTTGCGTCAAACGCCAAGATCCACGCCTTCAGCCACATCGAAGGGGCTCTTATTGGCCCCAGCGCCGATGTCGGACCGTTCGCGCGACTGCGGCCAGGCGCCGATCTCAGGGAAAAGGCCAAGGTCGGCAATTTCTGCGAGGTCAAGAAGGCGACGATCGAGGCCGGCGCGAAGGTCAATCACCTCACCTATATCGGCGATGCCCGCGTCGGGCAGGGCGCCAATATCGGGGCGGGCACCATCACCTGCAATTACGACGGCTACTCGAAATTCTTCACCGATATCGGCCCCGGCGCCTTCATCGGCTCGAACTCCTCGCTCGTCGCGCCGATCACCATCGGCGAGCGCGCCTATGTCGCCTCGGGCAGCGTCATCACCGAGAATGTGCCGGCCGACGCGCTGGCATTCGGGCGGGCGCGGCAGAAGACCTTGCCGGACAAGGCACGCGAATTGCGCGAACGCCGCGCCAATGCAGCGAAAAAGTAACCCGAAGCGGTTATTCGAAGCGCATGCGCTGGACGCTATGGAGGTCATCCTCCATAGCCATAAAGCTGATACCAAAGGATACGGAATGTGACTTCCGCGCGGCCGCCACACTGACTAGATAGCGGCAGGGGAAGTTTGCGGGAACAGGGGCAACCGGACCATGTGCGGAATTGTTGGGATCGTCGGCCGGACAACGGTAGCGCCGCTTATCGTCGACGCATTGAAGCGGCTTGAATATCGCGGCTATGACTCGGCGGGCGTAGCCACCGTCGAAGGCGGCCAGCTTGGCCGCCGTCGCGCCGAGGGAAAGCTCGTCAATCTCGAGCATCGGCTCAAGGCGGAGCCGCTCGACGGCAATATCGGCATTGGTCATACGCGCTGGGCCACCCACGGCGTACCGAACGAGACCAACGCGCATCCGCATTTCTCCAAGGGCGTCGCCGTCGTCCACAACGGCATCATCGAGAATTTCGCCGAATTGCGGAACGAGTTGAAGGCCGACGGCTACGAATTCGTTTCCCAGACGGACACCGAAGTCGTGGCGCATCTGGTGTCGCGCGAGTTGGCGCGGGGCGCTGATTCCATCAAAGCCGCCCATAACGCGCTGAAGCGCCTTGAAGGCGCGTTCGCGCTGGCGATCATGTTCCAGGGCGACGACAACCTGATCGTCGGCGCCCGCAACGGCCCGCCGCTGGCGGTCGGACATGGCGAGGGCGAGATGTATCTCGGCTCCGACGCCATCGCGCTCGCTCCCTTCACCAATTCGATCACCTATCTCGAGGATGGCGACTGGGCGGTCGTACGCCGCAACGAGGTCGGCATCTTCGACATGGACGGCAATGCAGTCGAGCGTCGGCGGCAGCAGTCGCTCAGCACCAGCTTCATGGTCGACAAGGGCAACCGCCGCCATTTCATGGAAAAGGAAATCCATGAGCAGCCGGAAGTCATTTCGCACACGCTGGCCCATTACGTCGATTTCACCGACGGCATTTCGAAGCCCATGGATCTGCCATTCGATTTCGCCAAGCTCGACAGACTGGCGATTTCGGCTTGCGGCACGGCCTATCTCAGTGGGCTGATCGGCAAATACTGGTTCGAGCGTATCGCCCGCCTGCCGGTCGATATCGATGTCGCATCGGAATTCCGCTACCGCGAAATGCCGATCTCGAAGAACAGCGCCGCCTTCTTCATCTCGCAGTCGGGTGAAACCGCCGACACGCTGGCCTCGCTGCGCTACTGCCGCAAGGCCGGCATTCCCATCGGGGCCATCGTCAATGTCCGCGAATCGACCATCGCGCGCGAATCCGACGTGATCCTGCCGACCCTTGCCGGGCCTGAAATCGGCGTTGCCTCGACGAAGGCATTTACGTGCCAGCTTTCGGTTCTGGCATCGCTTGCCGTGCGTGCAGGCGTGGCGCGCGGGACGATCTCGCGCGAGCAGGAAAAGACGCTGGTGCGCGAACTGTCCGAAGCGCCGCGTTTCGCCAACCATGTGCTCAAGCTCGAGGAGCAGATCGAAAAGATCGCGCGGGAACTTTCGCGCTACAAGCATGTGCTCTATCTCGGCCGCGACACCAACTATCCGCTCGCCATGGAAGGCGCGCTGAAGCTCAAGGAAATTTCCTACATCCATGCCGAAGGCTACGCCGCCGGCGAGTTGAAGCACGGGCCGATCGCGTTGATCGACGAGAACATGCCGGTCATCGTCATTGCCCCGCATGACCGCATTTTCGAGAAAACCGTGTCGAACATGCAGGAAGTCGCTGCACGCGGCGGCAAGATCATCCTGATCACCGACCAGAAGGGCGCCGATCAGGCCGCGATGAAGACGATGGAAACGATCATTCTGCCCGATATGCCGGAGATCATCACGCCGATCGTCTATGCACTGCCGATCCAGATGCTCGCCTACTACACGGCTGTCTTCATGGGCACGGATGTCGATCAGCCCCGCAATCTGGCAAAGTCGGTTACCGTCGAATAACGAAAACGCCGCTTCCGGTTGGCGATGTCGATCTTTGCATCTGCAGCATCACTGCTGCTGACAAAACCGTGTCCGGCAAATCGTAAAAACGATTCCCACCACTCGGGGTGATGGTCTAAGACTATCGAGGGGGCGCTGCGGGTATGCAGCGCGACGCTGTCTCAGCTGAAAATCGGAAGCGCTGCATGGGCCGTCTGCGAAACTATTTCCTCACCGGCTTCATCGTGACAGCACCGCTGGCGATCACCGCCTATCTGGCATGGTCGTTCGTTGGCTGGGTCGATTCCTGGGTAAAGCCCTACATTCCCTATCGCTACAATCCCGATCACTATCTGCCGTTCGCCGTGCCGGGCTTTGGGCTCATCGTGGCACTGCTGCTGATTACCCTTGTCGGCTTCCTGACCGCGAATTTCATCGGCCGTTCGATCGTGTCGCTGGGCGAGCGGGTTCTGGGTCGGATGCCGCTTATCCGTAGTATTTACAGTAGTTTGAAGCAGATTTTTGAGACGGTTCTTTCGAACAAGAACGAGATGTTCCGCACCGTTGGAATGGTCGAGTACCCCCGCAAGGACGTGTGGTCGATCGTCTTCGTCGCCGGCGAGAAACGCACCGAGATCAATGACAAGCTCGACCAGAATGACGACCCGCTGATTGCCGTCTTCATGCCATGCACGCCCAATCCCACGACCGGGTTCCTGATGTATGTGCCAAAATCCCAGGTTATCGTCCTCGACATGAGCATCGAGGACGGGGCAAAGCTCATCGTTTCCGCGGGACTGGTGACGCCCGACATGAGCAAGAAAATGGTCAAGATTAAAGGCAAGAAGGTCGTATCGATAGCCAATCCGACCCTTGAGGAAGTCGCTCAGCCAGCTCTCAACAGCCGCACCGCTTCGTCGCGCCCGAACAAATAGAGCAGCATCCGTATCGCCTGGCCGCGCGGAGACTTGAGGTCCGGATCGCGCGTCAGCAGCAGGCGGGCGTCGTCGCGGGCGATTTCGAGCAGGTCGGCATGCGTCTCGATGCGCGCCACCTGAAAGCCCGGCGTGCCGGACTGGCGCGTGCCCAGCAGCTCGCCTTCGCCGCGCAGTTTCAGATCCTCTTCCGATATGCGGAAGCCGTCCTCCGTCTCCCGCATCACCGAAAGACGGCGCTTGGCCGTTTCGCTGAGCGGGTCCTTGTAGAGCAGCACGCAGGTCGAAGCCTTGGCGCCGCGCCCGACACGCCCGCGCAGCTGGTGAAGCTGGGCGAGGCCAAAACGCTCGGCATGTTCGATGACGATGATCGTCGCATCCGGCACGTCGACGCCGACCTCGATTACCGTGGTGGCGATCAGGATGCGCGTCTCGCCCTCCTTGAAGGCGCGCATCGCCCCATCCTTTTCCGCGCCCTTCATGCGGCCATGGACAAGGCCGATCGCATCGCCGAAAACTGGCTTCAGCGAGGCAAAGCGATCTTCCGCCGACATTAGTTTGATCTCTTCGGATTCTTCCACAAGTGGGCAGATCCAATAGACTTTCTGGCCGTCGGCTACCGCATCGCGCATGCGCCCGACCAGTTCGTCCAGCCGCTCCAGCGGCAGTGTGACGGTTCGGATCGGCTGGCGGCCGGCAGGTTTTTCCGTCAGCCGCGACACATCCATGTCACCGAAGGCGGACAGAACCAGCGTGCGCGGTATCGGCGTTGCCGTCATCACCAGCATGTCGGGCGCATCGCCCTTGGCGGTGATTGCCAGCCGCTGGTGGACGCCAAAGCGGTGCTGTTCGTCGACCACGACGAGCGCCAGATCGCGGAACTGCACCGTTTCCTGGAACAGTGCATGGGTGCCGACGACGAGATTGATCGCGCCGCTTTCCAGTCCGGCGAGGATTTCTGCGCGCTCGCGACCCTTTTCTCTCCCCGTGAGCACGGCAACGCGCAGGCCCATCTTTTCGACCAGCGGCGCGATCGTGGCGAAATGCTGGCGCGCGAGGATTTCCGTCGGTGCCATCAGGGCGGCCTGTCCGCCGGCCTCGACGGCGCGCGCCATGGCAAGCAGCGCCACTACCGTCTTGCCGGAGCCGACATCGCCCTGCAGCAGGCGCAACATGCGCTCGGGTTTTTGCAGGTCGGCATCGATCTCGGCCAGCGCCTGCGTCTGCGATTGCGTCAGCGCATAGGGCAGGGCGTTTCGCAACGCCGCGATCAGCCGGCCGTCGCCCGCAAGGGGCCGGCCGGAAAGCCGCCGCACCGTCGCGCGCACCAGCGCCAGCGAAATCTGTCCAGCCAGGAACTCGTCATAGGCAAGCCTGCGCCACGCAGCACTGTCGGGCAAGACATCGATCGGATCGGCCGGGTTGTGGATGCGGTTCAGCGCCTCGCCAAAGGCGGGAAAGCTTTGCCGGCGCATGACATCCGGATCGAGCCATTCGGGTAGCGCCGGCACCCGCTCAAGCGCCTGGCCAATGGCGCGGCGCAGCACTTTTCCGGACAATCCAGCCGTCAGCGGATAGACCGGCTCCACCAGCGGCAGGCTTTCCGTGTCGCCGGCTCGCGCGATATGGTCGGGATGGACCATGCTCGGCCGGCCGTTGAACCATTCCATGCGGCCGCTGACGACGACATCCTCGCCGACCGGCATCGCCTTTTCGAGCCAGCCGGTATTGGCATGGAAGAATGTCAGCGCGATCTCGCCGGTATCGTCGAAGGCGTAGACCCTATACGGCACGGATTTGTTGCCGCGCGGCGGCGGCTGGTGCCGGTCGATGCGCACTTCCAGCGTCACGATCGCGCCGGAGGGCGCCAAAGCGATTCCGGGCCGGTTGCGCCGGTCGATCACCGAATGCGGCAGCGTGAAGATCAGGTCACCGGCGCGGGCATCGCGATCCGAAATATCGGCGGGCACCACCTTCTTGATCAGTTCGGCAACCTTCGGCCCAACACCGGCAAGCGAGGTGATGGATACGAACAGCGGGTCGAGACTATTGGGACGCACGGCTTTACGCTCCCGACGATCGGGAAGGTTGGAGCGCGGGTCCGGAATGGGCGAAATTTGTCAGCATGATTTCCACCAGCCGACTCTTAGGCACTGCGAGAGCGGTTGCAAGGCTGACAGGCAGCGTCATCCACGCTATATGCGCCGCTCGGCAATCAGGAATGCGAAACAATGACAGGCATGAAGCGATCAAGTGACGGGCTCGATGCGCGCCGGCGCAAGCTTCTGTTCCGTTCGTGGCATCGCGGCATGCGCGAGATGGACCTGATTCTCGGCGCTTTCGCCGATACCACCATCCATGCCTTGTCCGATTCCGAACTCGACGCATATGACGCGGTGCTGGAACTGCAGGACGCCGACCTGTTGTCCTGGATCACTGGCGAGCAGACCATTCCGCCGGAACACGACACGGCGATGTTTCGCAAGATCCTGGCATCGCGCCAGGCCATGAGTTTCTGAGAATGAGCCTGATCAAGAAAATCGGCCTGCCCAAGGGCGCTACCGGCCAGTTCATCGTCGATGGCGTCGCCGACGGCTATGAAGCCTTCGCGCTTGCGCAGGCGGTTGCCGAGACCGCACCGGACGCGCCGGTGATCTTCGTTGCCCGCGACGGCCAGCGCCTGCCGGCAATCGTCGAGGCGCTGGCCTTTGCAGCCCCCGAATTGCCGGTGCTGGAATTCCCGGCCTGGGATTGTTTGCCTTACGATCGCGTCTCGCCCGGAGCAGACGCCGCCGCCCGCCGGCTTGATGCCATGGCGGCAATGACCGCGCTGGCGAAGAAGCCGCACCGCGCCGTCATCCTCACCACCGCCAATGCGCTTTTGCAGCGCATTCCGCCGGCTGCCGCGATCGAGGCGCAGACATTCCACGCCAGGTCCGGCAACCAGATCAACATGAACGCGCTGATTTCGCGGCTCGAAAACTCCGGCTTCGACCGTGTTGCGACCGTACGCGATGTCGGCGAATTCGCCGTGCGCGGCGGCATTCTCGATCTCTTCGCGCCGGGCTCGACCGAGGCGTTACGGCTCGATTTCTTCGGCGACACGCTGGAATCGATCCGCGCCTTCGACGTCGCCACCCAGCGCACCACCGGCCAGCGCAAGGCGCTCACGCTTCAGCCGATGAGCGAAGTGGCGCTGACGCCCGAGGCGATCAGCCGTTTCCGCCGCTCCTATATCGAGGCGTTCGGCGCACCGGCGCGTGATGACGGGCTCTACGCTGCCATCAGCGAGGGCCGCCGCTTCGCCGGCATGGAACACTGGCTGCCCTTCTTCTACGAGCGGCTGGAGACGATTTTCGACTATCTGCCGACCGCGCCTTTCGTATTCGACCATCTCGCCCGCGAGGCGCTTGTCGAGCGCCATACGCTGATCGTCGACTATTACGAGTCCCGCAGGCAGCAGGCGGACGGCGCGCTGAAGGATGCCGTGCCCTACAAGCCGGTGCCGCCGGCCCGGATGTATCTCTCGCCCGACGACGTGACGGCAGCGCTGGCAGACCACGCCGCGATCGAATTCACGCCCTTCGATACGCCCGACACCGGCGGTCGCAAGCTGCTCCATGGCGGCTCGAAGGCCGGTCACAGTTTCGAGCTCGAACGCGCCGATCCCAACGCCAATGTCTTCGAGGCGGCGGTCAAATATATCGGCGACGTGCGCGCCGCCAAGCGCCGCGTCGTCATTGCCGGCTGGACGGAAGGTTCTCTCGACCGGCTCGGCCAGATTCTTGCCGAGCACCACCTCGGCAATCTTACGCCTGTCGCCACCCTGGCGGATGTCGAGAAGCTGACAGTGGGGCAGGCGGGTCTTGCCGTGCTGCCGCTCGAATCCGGCTTCGAGACGGACGGGTTCGTCGTCGTCGCCGAACAGGATATTTTGGGCGACCGCCTCGTGCGGCGCTCGAAGAAGCGCAAGCGCGCCTCCGATTTCATCGCCGAAGCCGCCTCGCTCTCGGCCGGCGATATCGTCGTTCATGCCGACCACGGCATTGGCCGCTTCGTCGGCCTGCGCACCATCGAAGCGGTCGGCGCGCCGCATGACTGCCTCGAAATCCACTATGCCGGCGACGACCGGCTGTTCCTGCCGGTCGAAAACATCGAACTGCTGTCGCGCTTCGGCTCGGATTCGGCGGAAGCCCCGCTCGACAAGCTCGGCGGCGGTGCATGGCAGTCGCGCAAGGCTAGGCTCAAGCGCCGGCTGCTCGAAATGGCCGGCCAGCTCATCCAGATCGCAGCCGAGCGCCAGATGCGCTCAGCTCCGGCGCTCAACCCGCCGGACGGGCTCTATGGCGAGTTCGCCGCCCGTTTCCCCTATGAGGAGACCGACGACCAGCAGCGCGCCATCGATTCCGTCATGAACGATCTCGGCGCCGGCCGCCCGATGGACCGGCTGATCTGCGGCGATGTCGGCTTCGGCAAGACCGAAGTGGCGCTGCGCGCCGCCTTCATCGCCGCCATGGAAGGCTTTCAGGTCGCCGTCGTCGTGCCGACGACGCTTCTGTCGCGCCAGCATTTCAAGACGTTCACGCAACGCTTTGCCGGCCTGCCGCTGGTCGTGCGCCAGGCATCGCGGCTGGTTGGCGCCAAGGAACTCGCTGAGACCAAGAAGGGACTCGCCGAAGGCACGGTCGATATCGTCGTCGGCACCCACGCGCTGCTCGGCGCATCGATCTCCTTCAAGAATCTCGGCCTGCTGATCATCGACGAGGAACAGCACTTCGGCGTCAAGCACAAGGAGCGGCTGAAGGAGCTGAAGAGCGACGTGCATGTGCTGACGCTGTCGGCAACACCGATCCCGCGCACGCTGCAACTGGCGCTGACGGGCGTGCGCGAACTGTCGCTGATCGCCACGCCGCCGGTGGACCGCATGGCGGTGCGCACCTTCATCTCGCCCTTCGACCCGCTGGTCATCCGCGAGACGCTGCTGCGCGAACGCTACCGCGGCGGCCAGAGCTTTTATGTCGTGCCGCGCATCTCGGACCTCACTGAAATCAAGCAGTTCCTGCAGGAATCTGTACCGGAACTTAAAGTGGCGACGGCACACGGCCAGATGCCGCCGGGCGAGCTCGACGACATCATGAACGCTTTCTATGACGGCCAGTACGACGTGCTGCTTTCAACGACGATCGTCGAATCCGGCCTCGATATTCCGACGGCCAACACGCTGATCGTGCACCGCGCCGACATGTTCGGCCTGGCCCAGCTCTATCAGCTGCGCGGCCGCGTCGGGCGTTCGAAAGTGCGCGCCTATGCGTTGTTCACGCTGCCGGCCAACCGCAAGCTCACCGACACCGCCGACCGCCGCCTGAAAGTCCTGCAATCGCTGGATACGCTCGGCGCCGGCTTCCAGCTGGCCAGCCACGATCTCGACATTCGCGGCGCCGGCAATCTTTTGGGCGAGGAACAGTCCGGCCACATCAAGGAGGTCGGCTTCGAGCTCTACCAGCAAATGCTGGAGGAGGCGGTCGCAGAAATCCGCGGCACTGGCGAGGTCATCGACGGCGGCTGGTCGCCGCAGATCACGGTCGGCACGGCAGTCATGATCCCGGAAAGCTATGTGCCGGACCTGCAATTGCGCCTGGCGCTCTATCGCCGCCTGGCCGATCTCGATTCGCCCGAAGAAATCGACGGTTTCGCCGCCGAGCTCATCGACCGTTTCGGGCCGCTGCCGGAAGAGGTTCAGCATCTGTTGAAGATCGTCTTCATCAAGGCGCTGTGCCGCAAGGCCAATGTCGAAAAGCTCGACGCCGGACCGAAGGGCGTGGTCATCCACTTCCGCAAGCGCGAGTTTTCCAACCCGGCGGGTCTGGTCAAGTACATCTCGGAGCAGGGGTCGCTCGCCAAGATCAGGCCGGACCAGAGCGTCGTCTTCATCCGCGACTGGCCCAACGCCGAAAAGCGCCTCGCCGGTGCGGCGGTGGTGATGACGCAACTGGCGCGGCTGGTGGAGAAGGCGGCTTAGGCGTTTCGAGGGTGTCGTGAGGGCTGCTTGTCAACGCGGAAGGTTGGCGGTGACCACGAAGTTCGCCATCCCGGAAACCGCAGCGAAGCGCAGGTTATCCGGGACCCATTGCTCGCAGCATCGTCAGGCGCGGCCCCGTCCTGATGTTGACGCGCGTTCAGCACCACCGAAGCTCGTCTCCGTTCCAGCATGGGTCCCGGGTCTCCGCATTCGCTTCGCTCATGCTGCGCCCGGGATGACGAAGAGAGGACAGCACTTCTAACGTCAACCTTGGCGATTGGCGGCGCCAACCATGAAGTCGTCATCCCGGAAACCGTAGCGAAGCGAAGGTTATCCGGGACCCATTGGCCGCAGCATCGTCGAGCGCGGCCCGGTTCTGATGTTGACGCGCATTCTGCACCGCCGAAACTCTTCTCCGTTCCGGCATGGATTCCCGACACTCTCCGCTCGTTCCTCGCTCACGAGGTCGAGAATGACGAATTGCATTTGGGCTTGCCGCTACTCTTCGGCATTCGTGAGTTGCCAACACGGCAGCTAAGAATCGCTGCCGATCTCGGACTATTTGTGGGCGCGTAAACCAACGAGCTCAGCCCATCTCCAACGTCGGCGGCTTGCCGCTGGGCAACCAGCAAGCTCGGCGCCAACGTTGGCGGCTTGCCGCCCGGGCAAACAACAAGCTCGTCATTCTCGACCTCGTGAGCGAGCGTTAGCGAGTGGAGAGTGTCGGGAATCCATGCCGGAATATCGATGACGGCTACAGCGGCGCAGAACTGCCGAAGCTGAAGCTCGCGAACTGGGGGAAAGAATTTCCCCCGATTTCCACCCAACCCATTGTTTCCACTCACCCCACACATTTTTTCACCCCCAATCTTTCCCCACCCCAAGACACCTCCGGCATAATCCCCTCATCGCTCTTGCGGGACCGGGTCTGGAACCGGGATCAAGGGGGAGTGGCGGTGACCTCCCGCCCTGGTGTGGTAGCCAGGGACCCGAGGGCCCGACACAGGCCGGCGTGGAACGAGCACGGCGCAAATGCCACTGCCCAAAACCATGCGGAGAACCCGCGGCGTCTTGTCCATGGAATGTACATGGAGCGGGCGTTGTGACCGGCCGACTTCGGGACAGGTTAGGAACGGTCCGCGCAGCGGACGAAAAGCCAACGATTTGGCTTTTCGAGTGACTAACGAGCGGGGCGCGGAAGTCGCGCCACGTACTAAACATTAGGAAGGCACGGCCAAGCGCCCCGCTTCCCGATCTTTGACAATGGCCAGACGGTGAAACCCGGGCGTGGCGATGAATAGGTGCGTCCTTCGAGGCTCGCTGACGCTCGCACCTCAGGATGAGGGAGGGTGTGCCGACAGAAGTCCTTTTCATGAAGGGTAGGAACGTCTCAGGATCAGGGAGGGTGTGCCGGCAGAGGCGATCCATTCTGAAATGTGCTCGCATCTCAGGAAGAGGACCGCAGTGCGCCATCCCCACGTCCTCGAAGTATCAAGATCGCAAGGCACCCACCTCCCTCATCCTGAGGTGCGATCCTGAGCTTGTCGAAGGGGAGCCTCGAAGGACGCACCGGAGTGCACCCGGGGACAGTTTACGTGTCTGCCCTGGAAAGGCGCGGCGGTTGCGATCTCGCGCAAGGGGCAAAAAGTAAACTGTCCCGGCGCCTCAGCCGGCCGCCGTCTCCAGCTCCCCGCGCGCCTTGGCACCAGCGATCTGGCGGATGGCGTCGGCAAGGGTGTCGCTCTCCTGCGCGCCCATGACGGCATATTTGCCTTCGAGCAGGAAGCACGGCACGCCGGTGATGCCCATGCGCGACGCGGTGGCGGCCTCGTTGGCAACGGCGTCGCGGTCGGTGTCGGTGGCAAGCATTGCTTCAACCACCGGCGCGTCCATGCCGGCCTCGCGTGCGGCTTCGGTCAGAACGGCGTGGTCGCCGATGTTCTGGCCTTCTTCGAAATAGAGCTGGAAAAGCCGCCGCGCGAGCTTGTTCTGCACTTCCGCGCCGGCAGCCGAGGCCCAGCGCATGACGCGGTGAGCGTCGATGGTGTTGGGTGAGACCTTGATGGCGTCGAAATCGAAGTCGATGCCTTCGGCAGCCCCCAGAGGCTCGATATTGGCGTGGATCTGGCGCAGGCGCTCCTCGCTGCCGAACTTCGCCAGCATGTATTGCTTGCGGTCCTTGCCTTCGAGCGGAATGGTCGGGTCGAGCTGGAACGGCCGCCAGCGTATCTGCACGTCCACTTCGGGCACCGCGGCCACAGCCTTGTCGAGCCGCTTCTGGCCGATGAAGCACCAGGGACAGACGGCGTCGGAGACGACATCGATGGTGATGGACTGCTTTTCGTCGCTCATCGGGAAATCCTCCTTTGCCGTCAATTCGGCTTCTGCCACCAGGTCGGAAACTGGTTACCGAATATAGGCGTCTTTGCCGGGTGTTCCAGATTGGCCCAATAGGCGAGGAATTCTTTCTTGTTGTGCTGCATCGGCACCATATAGGCCCCGGAAATCAGCAGGCGGTCGAGCGCGCGCACGGCAGCGACGTAGCTGTCCTTGTCGCGAGCATGCAGCATCGCCTCGATCATCGCATCGACTGCCGGATCGGCGACGCCGGCCAGATTGAACGAGCCGGGGACATTCGCCGACTCGGAACCCCAGCGGAACGTGAGTTCGATGCCTGGTGAGAGCGTGCCGAGGAAACCGGTTGAGCCGAACAGCACGTCGAAGTCGAAACGCTGCTTGCGCATCTGGATCTGGTCGGATTCCAGCGCGCGGATGTTGACGTCGATGCCGAGTTTTTCCAGCGAGCGCTGATAGAGTGCGGCAAGCCGCTCTTCGGTCTGCGATGTGGTCAATATCTCGAAGCTGAACGGCTCACCGTCGGCGCCGACAAGCTTGCCGCCTTCGACGCGGTAGCCCGCACTTTCCAGGAGATCGAGGGCAGCCTTCAGCACCTTGCGGTCGCGGCCGGAGCCATCCGTCACAGGTGGCTGGTAGGTGCCGTCCATGACGTCCGCCGGCACCTTGCCGGGGAAGGGCGCAAGAAGCGCGCGTTCTGCCTCGCTTGCCGGGCGCCCGAGCGCGGAAAGCTCGGAATCCTGCCAGAAGCTCGCCGTGCGCTTATACTGGCCGTCGAACATGTTCTTGTTGGCCCATTCGAAATCGTAGAGCATGCCGAGCGCGCGGCGCACCCTGACATCGGCGAATTTCGGAAGCCGCGTGTTGAACAGGAAGCCATTGACCACCGGCGGCAGGCCGCTCTCGAAGTCTTCGGTGACGACCCTGCCGTCCTTGAGGGCCGGAAAATCAAAGCTGCGCTCGCGCTTGACCGGGTCGGCCTCGGCGAAGGTCGAGCAGATGCCTTTCTTGAAGGCCTCGAACATGGCGTTGGCATTCAGGAAATATTCGAGCGTGACGCGGTCGAAATTGTCGATGCCACGCTTCACCGGCAGGTCTTTGGCCCAATAATCGGGATTGCGCTCGAAGACGATGCGCTGGCCCGGAGCCACCTTGCCAACCCGGTATGGACCGCTGCCGATCACCGGCTTCAGCGTCGTCTGGTCGAAGGTCTCCTTGTTGAAAAAGTGCTTCGGCACGATCGGCGTCATCGCGATGATCAGCGGAAATTCGCGGTCGGCGAGCTCGTTGAAGGTGAAGCGCACGCTGAGATCGCCGGTCTTTTCGAGTTTGGCGATCTTCTTCATGCGGTCGCTGTAAGGTGGGCGGCCTTTTTCCGTGTAGACCTCGTAGGTGAAGATCACGTCGTCGGCAGTCACAGGTTCGCCGTCGGACCACTTTGCCTTCGGGTTGAGGTGGAATTCGACCGATTTGCGATCTTCCGGCATGTCGATCGACTCAGCCAGCAGGCCGTAAAGCGAAAAAGGCTCGTCCATGCTTCGCTGCATCAGCGATTCGAAGACCAGGTTGCCGTAGATCGTGTCGATCATGCCGCGCGCTGTGGTGCGCAGGCTCTTGATGATGAATGGGTTGAGATTGTCGAAGCTGCCGACCACGCAATAGGTGACGCTGCCGCCCTTGGGTGCATCCGGATTGACGTAGGGAAAATTCGAAAAATCTTCAGGCAGGGCCGGCTCTCCCTGCATCGCAACCGCGTGCCTTGGCTCGGCCAGTGCCGCAGCCCCAAGCGCCGGCAACAAGGCCATGGCGGCACAGAGCGATAGAAACATGCGGCGCATTGGTAGTTAGCCCTCACTCGAACATTCTGGATGATTCGAATAAGAATCTATCACGGCGGCACTATTGTGAGGTTAGAGTGGAAATTGCCACCAATAATCGCCGCAACCGGGCTGGATTCGCAACGCGAGGCGGTGTAACACGCCGGCAAAAGCCATGCTGTTGCCTCATTTAGCCAACAGGTAGCGGTTACGAACGGCGCCATGAGCCGGTTCCGGGAACAATTGAGAGGAAATTGATAGATGACGAGCTTGAAAACCGACACTGCCCGTCTTTCGGTCATGGCCGCAGGCGTGGTCGGCATGCTCGCCGCTGGTCTTGTGCCGGCTGCGGCACAACAGCAGCAGCCGCAGATTCCGCAGGGCTGGTTCAAGGCTTGTTCCAAGCAGGAAGACGTGGACATCTGCAATGTGCAGAACATTTCCACCGCCGCTTCGGGCCAGCTCGTCACCGGCATCAGCCTGATCGAGCTCAAGGGCAAGGTGAACCGCAAGGTCTTCCAGGTCACGGTCCCGACCGGCCGTCTCGTGCCTCCCGGCATCGGCCTGCAGATCGATGGCGGCAAGGCGCAGAAGCTCGACTACGTCATCTGCTTCCCGGACCGCTGCGTTGCCGAAGCCCAGCTTTCGGACCAGCTCATCGCTTCCTTCAAGAAGGGTTCGGAGCTGACGCTGACCTCCGTCAACTTCCAGAACCAGCCGAACCCGATCAAGGTTTCCCTGTCCGGCTTCACCGGCGCCTATGATGGCCCGGCGATGCAGCAGTCCGATCTCGAGGATCGCCAGAAGAAACTTCAGGAATTCGTGTCCAAGAACAACGAGGACTTCGCCAAGAAGCTCAAGGAAGAGCAGGACAAGGCGAAGACGGCCAATTGATCGCCGTCACTCTCTGATCAGATGATCGCCGTCACTCTCTGATCAGAAAAAGCGGGGTTTTGCCCCGCTTTTTTATTGCGCCGGATTAGAAACCGATCGGCATCAATGGCGCGCGTGATGTTTCGGCGAATAACGGCCGTCCGCGGTCTTGTCGAAGAGTTCTCGCAGTTGCGGATGCCGAACAGGTTCGCCGGATTCGTCTTCGAGCAGGTTCTGCTCCGACACGTAGGCGATGTATTCGGTTTCCTCGTTCTCGGCGAGCAGATGGTAGAATGGCTGATCCTTGCGCGGACGCACGCCCGCGGGGATGGCCTCATACCATTCCTCGGTGTTGTTGAACTGCGGATCGACGTCGAAAATGACGCCCCTGAACGGGAACAGACGGTGACGCACCACCTGGCCGATCGCAAATTTTGCTGTCTTCATTTCAATCACGCTTTCAACTCTCACACATTATTTGGCGCAGGCTGAGGCGCAATTCAATCCCAAACGGGTTGACGCATTGAGGAACAACGGGTTAGCGCGGGCCTGAGTTTCGGATAAGCAATCATCATGTCGGATGTCGTCGGTCTGGTTCTGCCCTTTTTCGGGCTGATCTTCATGGGGTTTCTGGTGGCGCGGATAACGCGCCAGCCCATCGAAGCGCTCGGCTGGATGAATACCTTCATCATCTATGTCGCGCTGCCGGCGCTGTTCTTCCAGCTTCTAGCCAAGACGCCTGTCGAGAAGCTGACGGAGTGGAGCTATATCTTCGGCTCGGTCTTTTCGACCTATCTCGTTTTCTCCCTGATGTTCGTCGGATCGCTGATCCTTTCGCGTGGAAAGGTCGCGGAGGCGACCATCAAGGGACTGGCCGCTTCTTACGGCAATATCGGCTATATGGGTCCCGGCATCGCGCTACTGGCCTTTGGCGAGGAAGCGGCAGTGCCGGTGGCACTGATCTTCTGCTTCGAAAACACCATCCACTTCGCCGTTGCGCCGATGATGATGGCGCTGGCCGGCAGCGAGAAGGTTCCGCCGGTGCAACTGGCGTTAGGGGTGGTCAAAAAGATCCTGCTGCATCCGTTCATCATCTCGACGATCATCGGCGTGGCGGCCGCTTACGCTGAATTTCGCCCGCCGATGCCGATCGAGCGCTTTCTCGACTATCTGTCGCGCGCGGCAGCACCTTGCGCGCTGTTCGCGATGGGCGTGACGCTGGCATTGAGGCCGCTGAAGCGGGTTCCGACCGAGATAGCGCCGATCACCGCGCTCAAGCTGATCGTGCATCCGTTGATCTGCTACGTCGTTCTGAGCTGGGTCGGGAATTTTTCCGAAGTCTGGCTGTTCTCAGCGGTTCTGCTTGCCGCCTTGCCGACCGCCACCAACGTCTTCGTTATCGCGCAGCAGTACAACACCTGGGTCGAGCGCGCTTCGGCCAGCGTGCTGATTACCACCTGCTTCTCTGTAGGGACGGTGACGGCGCTGCTCTACATGATCAAGACCGGGATGCTACCGCCGGATCTGTTCCCGTAGCGAAGACGCGAGGGACGAAAGACCGCTTCCGGGGCGCAGGCCTTCCCGCATGAACAGCGTGCGAAGGGGGGCGAAGCTTCCGAGAATGCCAAGGCCGGCGCTGCGCAGAAGCTGTGCCGGAATAATATTCGACAGCAGCGACTGGTTGAGCAGGCTGACGGCGCCTGAGCGGGCGAGGATATCCGGCCGACGCTTCGCATCATAGGCCGAGAGTGCATCGGTCGAGCCTGGGTCGGAACGATTAAGCGAAGCGATCTCAATGAGTTGCTGGATATCCCTGATGCCGAGATTGAGGCCCTGCGCGCCGATTGGTGGGAAGACATGCGCAGCCTCACCGACGAGCGCGACGCGATTTTGCGCGAACCGCTTCGGTAGCGTCGCAGATAGCGGATAGATCTGGCGGCCCGGCTCGACCGAAACCCGGCCCAGCATTGACTGCATGCGTTCTTCGACACGGCCAGACAGCGCTTCGTCATCCAGCGCCGCAAGTTGTTCCGCCGTTTCGGGCTCGACGACCCAGACCAGGCTTGACCGGTCGCCGGGCAGGGGAACCTGCGTGAACGGGCCGGTCTCTGTGTGGAACTCGGTCGAGGTGTTGGCATGGCCGCGCGTATGGCCGAAATTGATCACCAGCGCCGCCTGCGGATAGGCTTGTGTCGAGGTGGAAATGCCGGCTGCTTCGCGGGCAGGCGAGGTGCGGCCATCGGCGGCGACAGCCAGTTTTGCCGCGATTTCCGTTCCGTCGGACAGAGTAGCCAGCACACCGTCCGCATCAATCTGCCAGCGCTCGACCAGCGAGCGATGCCAGGCAATGCCCGCATGGCTCGTAACGGCGTGCTCCAGCGCCTCGTTGAGGTTGCGATTGGGAATGTTCAGCCCGAAAAGTGCCTCGCCGATCTCGCTGGCGTGGAAGGTGACGATCGGGCTTCGGATCAGTCGCCGCGTCGCGTCGATGATGCGCATGATGCGCAAGGGCGCGGCCTTCGGCTCGATTGCAGCCGTGATGCCAAGTGTGTCGAGGAATTTCAGGGCCGGCGTCATCAAGGCCGTGGTCCGGCGGTCCTTGCCGCTCACGGCGGGGCCGACGAGGCTTACGGCGAAACCAGCATGGGCAAAGGCCAGTGCTGCAATCAGCCCGGCGGGTCCGGTGCCCGCGACGATGACGTTGACTTGATCAGTTCGGTTCAAGGCTGCGATCCGGCTCAATTACGCGCTGCCGGCAACGTGCCGGACGTTTTCATATAGAGCAGCGCCTCAGGCTTGATCAACGTGGCGATTCAGCCCATCGCTTTGCCATGAGCACCAATCAGGACGGGTTCGACCATCTCGACCGGGCAGGGCGCGCGGCAGCAACCATCGCGAAAAGTCCGCGCTGGGCGGTTTATGCGATGCTTGCGGCCGGCATCGTCCTGTCCTGGCTGGTGATTGCGGCCATGGCCGTTCGCGGCGCTGAAAGCCGCGATCCGGGCAGTGCCGCGCCGGGCGACCGTGTCCTGCGGATGCTGCCCGACATTTCCCTGCCGGACTCTGTCGAGCGGTTTTTCGCGCTGTGCATGACACCTGCGCCGCTGGATGGAGCAGGATTCACCGCCTATGCGGCGCTTACGCTGATGTGGTTCCTGATGGCGCTGGCGATGATGCTGCCCTCGGCGGCACCTATGATCCGGACCTATTGCGAGATTGCCGACACCGCGCGGCAGAAGCGCGAGCCGGTGGTTCATCCGCTGGTGCTGGCCGCCGGTTATCTCACCGTCTGGCTCGCCGCATCGGCATTGTTCGCCGGCCTGACGCTTGCCGTTCAGGCGCTGGCGGCAAGCGCTCAACCTCTGGACCCTGTCCGTGGCATTGCCGGCGCCTTGGCGCTGGGCATCGCCGGGCTTTACCAATTCAGCAGCCTTAAAGAGGCCTGCCTGAAGAAGTGCCGAAACCCTTTTTCGATTCTTTTCGCCCGATGGAGTGCGAAACCGTCCAACATATTCAGGCTCGGCATGGAGCAAGGCGTCTGGTGCCTGGGCTGCTGCTGGGCGCTGATGCTGGTGATGTTTGCCGTTGGCACGATGAATTTGTTCTGGATGGCCTTGATCGCGGTGTTTACCGTGGTTGAAAAACAAGGGACAAAGCGTTTTCCAACGCGCCTCGCGGGTGCGATACTGCTTGTCTGGGCTGTGGCGCTTCTAGTAAGTTCCGCCTGACCGGGAAGGGGACGTTCCATGGCCGACCAAAGCTGGGCAATGAAAGGAGAGCTTGTACTCTCCTGCAATTGCACGGTTTTTTGCCCTTGCGTGCTTTCGCTTGGGGGGCATCCGCCAACGGAAGGCTATTGCCAGACATGGGCCGGCTTTCGCGTCGATGCCGGTCACTATGGCGATGTCGATCTGTCCGGCCTCAACCTCGGGTTGATCATGGAGATTCCCGGCTATATGAGCCGCGGCAACTGGACGGCCGGATTGTTCGTCGACAAGCGCGCTTCCATCTACGCCACAAAGGCCTTCACCAAGATTTTCACCGGCAAGGCCGGCGGCACGACCTCGCTGCTGTCGATCCTCGTCGGAAAGTTTCTCGGGGTCGAGCAGGTGCCGATCAGCTACGAGACGCAGGACAAGACGCGTATCTTCCAGATACCCAAAATCATCGACGGTGCGGTGACGCCTATCCCCGGCAAGAACCGGGATGGCGACACGGTGATCACCAATTCCGAATACTGGATCGCGCCGGAAATCATCGTGGCGAAGTCCGACAAGAGCAAGATGCGCGCCTTTGGCCGAAACTGGAATTTCGCCGGCCGTTCGGCCGAAATCTGCAAATTGGACTGGCGCGGCCCGTGAAACGAAAAAAAGTCACCTGGCCGCAAGCAAAGGCCTTTTCCGTCCATCTCCTCACCGCATCCGGCTCGTTCCTGGCCTTTCTGTCGCTGGTCGCGGCCAGCGAGGGACGTTGGACGGCCATGTTCTGGTGGCTGGGGCTGGCGCTTTTCGTCGATGGTATCGACGGACCGATCGCGCGCAAGCTCGAGGTCAAGGAAGTGCTGCCGACATGGTCAGGCGAGCTTCTCGACAACATCATCGACTACGTCACCTACGTGCTGATACCGGCCTTCGCGCTCTACCAGCGCGGCTTCATGGGCGACAACCTGTCGTTCATCTCAGCGGCCCTGATCGTCGTTTCCAGCGCCATTTACTATGCCGACACGGGCATGAAGACGAAGGAGAACTTCTTCAAGGGTTTCCCCGTGGTCTGGAACATGCTCGTCTTCACGCTGTTCGTCATCGAACCGGGCGAATGGGTGTCGTTCGCGGTGGTGGTGATCGCTGCGATCATGACATTCGTGCCGATGAATTTTCTGCATCCGGTGCGGGTTGAACGCTTGCGCGATCTCAACCTCGCCGTGTTTCTCGGCTGGTGCGCCTTCGGCGCGATCGCACTGGCGCAGACCATGCATGCCAGCGAATGGGTGAAGATCGGCATCGCCGTGACGGGTGCCTATCTGTTCTTCATCGGCGGCGTCATGCAATTCTTTCCCAATCTCGGTGCCAAGAAAGCCTGATCATGTCCAAAGCTATTCGAGTCCATGCCCATGGCGGGCCGGAAGTCCTGACCTATGACGATGCTCCCGCCGGCAAACCGGGTACAGGGCAGGTGTTGATCCGGCATACAGCGATCGGCCTCAATTTCCTCGACACCTATTATCGCAGCGGGCTCTACCCGGCGCCGGCAGGACTGCCGTTGATCCCGGGCGGCGAGGCGGCTGGCGTCGTGCTGGAAACGGGCGACGGGGTCGAAGGCCTTAAGAAAGGCGATCGTATCGCTTACTCGACCCCCTTCGGCGCTTATTGCGAAGAGCGCGTCATCCCGGCGGAAAAGCTGGTCAAAATCCCCGACGGAGTGAGCGACGAGCAAGCCGCCGCCATGATGCTGAAGGGCATGACGGCGGAATATCTGCTGCGCCGCACCTTCCCGGTGAAAGCCGGCGACACGGTGCTTTACCACGCTGCAGCCGGCGGCGTCGGCCTGATCTTCGGCCAATGGGCAAAGCATCTGGGCGCAACCGTCATCGGCACGGCAGGCTCCGCCGACAAGATCGCGCTCGCCAAGGCAAATGGCTTCGACCACGTCATCAACTACCGCGACGACGACTTCGTCGCGAAGGTCAAGGAAATCACCGGCGGCAAGCTTTGCGACGTGGTGTACGATTCGGTCGGCAAGGACACATTTCCTGGCTCGCTCGACTGCCTGCGCCCGCGCGGCATGTTTGTCAGCTTCGGACAATCGTCAGGACCGATCCCGCCTTTCAACATGGCGCTGCTCTCGCAAAAGGGCTCGCTCTATGCAACGCGGCCCACGCTGTTCACCTACATTGCCAAGCGCGAGGATCTCGAAGCGTCCGCCGCAGCCTTGTTCGACGTGGTTTCGAGCGGCGTGGTCGACATCAAGATAAACCAGCGCTACGCGCTGAAGGATGCCGCCAAGGCGCATGCCGATCTGGAAGGTCGGCGCACGACGGGAACGAGCATCCTTATCCCCTGATATCCCCCTGAAATTCTTGAAGCTCTTTCAAGTTCAGCGCCGCTTTGCGTTGTGCGTCGCACGCGCCTACGATACTCGTGGGAACATAAAAGAATAATCATCAATGGGGGCGTTGTGACAGCAACCCTTGAGACGCATGGCGCGAACCTGCTTGAGGTGCGCGGCCTGACCAAGATATTTGGCACGCTGAAAGCGTGTGACGGCATCGACCTGACCGTCGGCAAGGGCGAGATTCATGCTCTGCTGGGTGAGAATGGTGCCGGCAAATCCACGCTCGTGAAGATGCTGTTCGGCTCGCTGGAGCCGAATGCCGGCGAAATCCGCTGGAATGGCGAGCCCGTTCGGATTGCCAATCCGCATGCCGCAAGAAAACTCGGCATCGGCATGGTTTTTCAGCATTTTTCGCTGTTCGATGCGCTGACCGCCGCTGAAAATATTGCCCTGTCTCTGGACGACGACACGCCGATCGCCACCATTGCAGCGAAGGCCAAGGCGCTGTCCTACAGCTATGGCCTGCCGCTCGATCCTTATTCGCTCGTCGGCGATCTTTCCGTTGGCGAACGCCAGCGCATCGAGATCATCCGCTGCCTGCTGCAGACACCCGAACTCATCATCCTGGACGAGCCGACCTCCGTGCTGACGCCGCAGGAGGCGGACAAGCTGTTCGAGACGCTGGAGCGGCTGCGCGCCGAGGGTAAATCGATCCTCTACATTTCGCACCGGCTGGAAGAGGTCAAACGCATGTGCGACCGTGCCACCGTGCTGCGGCACGGCAAGGTGGTCGGCCATTGCGACCCGCGCAAGGAGACCGCATCCTCGCTGGCGCGCATGATGGTCGGCAGCGAGGTGCTGTCGGTCGTCCGCCCGCCGGCCGAGGGCGCTGACAAGGCGGCCACGCTTCTCGAAATTCGCAATCTGACGCGTAAGCCGGCGACGCCGTTCTCCATTCCGCTGCGCGACATCAGCCTCTCCGTAAAAGCCGGCGAAGTGATCGGCATCGCCGGTGTAGCCGGCAACGGGCAGGGCGAGTTTTTCGAGGCCGTATCGGGCGAGGCGACACAGCCGGACGCCGTCACCGTGCGCATTCGCGACAAGGACGCGGGCCATTTGTCGATTACCGGACGCCGGATGCTGGGGGCAGCCTTCGTGCCGGAAGAACGGCTGGGGCATGGTGCTGCGCCGCGCATGAAGCTTTCCGAAAACCTGTTGCTGTCGCGCTATGCCACGGACCGCAAGGCATTCCTGGGCAGTTTTGGGCTGGTGCAGGGCTCAGCGATCGTCAAAGCCGCACAGCGCATCATCGAGGCCATGGATGTCCGCAAGAGCGCGCCCGATCCCGAGGCTGCGGCTCTTTCCGGCGGCAACCTGCAAAAATTCATCATCGGCCGCGAACTCGACCGCCAGCCTGCGGTGATGGTGGTCAACCAGCCGACATGGGGCGTCGATGCGGGTGCTGCCGCACGCATTCGCCAGGCACTGATCGAGCTTGCCCGTAGCGGTTCGGCCGTGCTGGTCATCAGCCAGGATCTCGACGAACTGTTTGAAATCTCCGACTCGATCGCCGTCATGCACAATGGCGAGTTGTCGAAGCCGCTGCCGATAGCCGAGGCAACGCTGGAAAAGATCGGCTTGCTCATGGGCGGTGCCGAGCCCGGCCATGTCGAACCAGTGGCGGAGGTGGCGTGATGCGCATCGAACTCGTCAAGAGGCCGCAGCAATCCGCTCTCTATAGCGCGCTGTCACCGTTCTTCGCGCTGGCGCTGACGCTTATCGCCGGCGCAATCATGTTCTCGCTGCTCGGCAAGAACCCGCTTGATGCGCTGTATTACTATTTCATCGATCCGCTGCGCGAAATGTGGTCGCTGCATGAGCTGGCGGTGAAGGCCGCGCCGCTGATCCTGATTGCTGTCGGGCTCTCTGTTTGCTTCCTGTCCAACAACTGGAACATCGGCGCCGAAGGCCAGTTCATCATCGGCGCGATGGCCGGCTCGATCCTGCCGGTGATGTATCCAGACTTCCAATCATGGATCGTGCTGCCGCTGATGCTGATCATGGGAATGGTCGGGGGTGCTGCCTATGCCGCGATCCCGGCCTTGCTGAAGACCCGCTTCAACACCAATGAAATCCTGACCAGCCTGATGCTGGTCTATGTCGCGCAACTGTTCCTCGACTGGATGGTGCGCGGGCCGTGGCGCAATCCCGCCGGCATGAATTTTCCCGAAACGCGCAATTTCCACGAATATGCCATTCTGCCGGAAATCTGGCCGGACTCCGGCCGGGCGCATTGGGGTTTCGTCTTCGCGCTCGTTGCTGCACTCCTTGTCTGGTTCATGCTGTCGAAAACCCTGCGCGGCTTCGAGGTCAAGGTTTTGGGCCAAAGCCCGCGGGCAGGGCGCTTCGCCGGCTTCTCGGCCTCGAAGATGGTGTTCTTCGCATTCATCGTGTCTGGAGCACTGGCCGGTCTTGCCGGCATTTCCGAAGTCTCCGGGGCAATCGGCCAGCTTCGCCCGACCATTTCGCCGGGCTACGGCTTTGCGGCGATCATCGTCGCCTTCCTCGGCCGGCTCAATCCGCTCGGCATCGTCGCTGCCGGGCTGGTTCTGGCGCTGTCCTATCTCGGCGGCGAGGCGGCGCAGATTTCGATCGGCGTCTCCGACAAGGTCGTGCGCGCCTTCCAGGGCATGCTTTTGTTCTTCGTGCTCGGCTGCGACACACTCATTCACTATCGCATCCGCATCGTTCGTTCGGCGCTGAGCAAGGCGGAGGTTTCCCATGGGAATGCTTGAAGCCATCCTGATCACCATCGCGACGGCTGCAACGCCGCTGCTGATCGCAGCCGTCGGAGAACTGGTCGTCGAGCGCTCCGGCGTGCTCAATCTCGGTGTCGAAGGCATGATGGTGATGGGTGCCGTCACGGGCTTCGGAGCCGCTCTTGCCACCGGCTCGCCGTGGCTCGGATTCCTGTCGGCAATCGTCGTCGGCGCCTTGTTCTCGCTGCTGTTTGCCTTCCTGACGTTGACGCTGGTCACCAACCAGGTCGCGACAGGCCTTGCGCTGACGCTTCTAGGGCTCGGCCTTTCGGGCATGCTTGGCGAGGGCTTTGTCGGCTTTCCGGGCGTGAAGCTCGCCAATATCTACATTCCTGTGCTGACCGACATACCGGTCGTCGGAAAACTGCTGTTCGGCCAGGACCCGATCTTCTACCTGTCGATCCTGCTCACCGCCGGCGTTGCCTATTTTCTCTTCCGCACCCGTGCCGGTCTGACTTTGCGTTCGGTTGGCGACAATCATACATCGGCCCACGCGCTCGGCATCAACGTCGTCCTGATCCGCTATCTGGCGGTAATGTTTGGCGGTGCCTGCGCGGGTCTTGCCGGCGGCTATCTCTCGATCGTCTATACACCGCAATGGGTGGAGAACATGACGGCGGGGCGCGGCTGGATCGCGCTGGCGCTGGTGGTCTTCGCCTCCTGGCGGCCATGGCGGGTGCTGGCGGGCGCCTATCTTTTCGGTGCCGTCACGATCGGCCAACTCCACGCGCAAGCGCTGGGGATAGGCGTGCCTTCACAGCTACTTTCTTCGCTTCCCTATCTGGCAACCATCGTCGTTCTTGTTCTAATCTCACGGAACCGGCGACTGACGATGGTAAACACACCGGCTTCTTTGGGGCGGCCGTTTGTGCCTGATCGCTAACTATAAAAAACGGGGTATTGCCCCAGGCAACCTAAGAGGATGAACTCAATGAAGAAAACCATTCTGTCGATCGCCACGGCAGCCGCAGTGCTGTCGTTCGGCACCCTGGCTGCGGAAGCCAAGGTAAAGGCCTGCTGGATCTATGTCGGGCCGATCGGAGACTTCGGCTATTCCTATCAGCATCATCAGGGCTTGCTGGAGGTGCAGAAGGAACTCGGCGATCAGGTCGAGACCGCCTATCTCGAAAGCGTGCCGGAAGGCGCGGACGCCGAGCGTGCCCTGGAACGCTTCGCCCGTTCCGGCTGCAACATCATCTTTGCGACCTCTTTCGGCTTCATGGACCCGACCAATAAGGTCGCCGGCAAGTTTCCGGACGTGAAATTCGAACACGCCACCGGCTACAAGCGCGAGCATCCGAATGTCGCGACCTACAACTCCAAGTTCCATGAAGGCCGCTACGTGCAGGGCGTGATCGCGGCCAAGATGTCGAAGGCGGGCGTCGCCGGCTACATCGCCTCGTTCCCGATCCCGGAAGTGGTGCTCGGCATCAATGCGTTCATGCTCGGCGCGCAGTCTGTCAACCCGGACTTCAAGGTCAAGGTCGTTTGGGCCAACACCTGGTTCGACGCCGGCAAGGAAGCCGACGCTGCCAAGGCGTTGATCGACCAGGGCGTCGACATCATCACCCAGCACACCGATTCGACGGCACCGATGCAGGTTGCCACCGAACGCGGCATCAAGGCATTCGGCCAGGCCACCGACATGATCAAGTTCGGCCCGCAGACGCAGCTCACCGCGATCGTCGATGACTGGGGTCCGTATTATGTTCAGCGCGTCAAGGCTGTCATCGACGGCACCTGGAAGCAGCAGGACGTTTGGGACGGCATGAAGGAAGGCAACGTCGTCATGGCGCCCTACACCAACATGCCCGACGACGTGAAGAAGCTTGCCGAAGAGACCGAAGCCAAGATCAAGTCCGGCGAATTCAACCCCTACACCGGCCCGATCACCAAGCAGGACGGCACCGAGTGGCTGAAGGCTGGCGAAGTGGCCGACAATGGCACGCTTCTTGGCCTGAACTTCTACGTCAAGGGCGTGGATGACAAGCTGCCGCAATAATGGCGCAAGCCGATATCGGATAAGGGAAGGGCGCCAATTGGCGCCCTTTTCGTTTAAGACTTGAAGCTGATGATGCCTCACACGGCCGAGCCGTAAAGATCATAGGCGTCGGCGCTGTCGATCTTGACGGTGACGATGTCGCCGGCGCGCAGCGGACGGCGCGACTGGATGTGGACCGAGCCGTCGATCTCGGGCGCGTCGTATTTGGTCCGACCTTTGGCCGATGTGCCGTTGGCTTCGTCGATGATGACGGGCAGGCGCTTGCCGACCTTCTTCTGCAACTGCGTGGCCGAAATCTTCTGCTGGCGCTGCATGAAGCGGTGCCAGCGCGCGTCCTTGACCTCGTCCGGCACCTGTTCCAGGCCGAGATCGTTGGAGCGTGCACCCTTGACCGGTTCGTATTTGAAGCAGCCGGCGCGATCGATCTTGGCTTCATCCAGCCAGTCCAGCAGCATCTCGAAATCTTCGTCCGTCTCGCCGGGAAAACCGACGATGAAGGTCGAGCGCACGGCGAGATCAGGACAAACCTCGCGCCAGCCGCGGATGCGGTCGAGCGTCTTTTCGCCATGGGCCGGCCGGCGCATGTTCTTCAGCACCTGCGGCGAGGCGTGCTGGAACGGGATGTCGAGATAAGGCAGGATCTTGCCCTCGGCCATCAGCGGAATGACATCGGCAACATGCGGGTAGGGGTAGACATAGTGCATGCGCACCCAGATGCCCATCTCGCCAAGCTCCTTCGACAGGTCGAGGAATTTGGCGCGGACCTCGCGATCCTGGAACGTGCTGGTCTGGTATTTGATGTCAATGCCATAGGCGCTGGTGTCCTGCGAGATGACGAGGATTTCCTTGACGCCGGCCTTGGCCAGCTTCTCGGCTTCGCGCAGCACGTCGGCGGCCGGCCGTGAGACGAGATCGCCGCGCAGGTCGGGGATGATGCAGAAGGTGCAGCGGTTGTTGCAGCCTTCCGAAATCTTCAGATAGGCATAATGGCGTGGCGTCAGCTTCACGCCTTGCGGCGGCAGCAGGTCGACATAAGGATCGTGCGCCGGCGGCGCTGCCTCATGGACGGCGGCCATGACGCTCTCATAGGCCTGCGGCCCGGTGATGGCGAGCACGTTAGGGTGCGTTTCGCGGATCAGCTCTGGCGTTGCGCCCATGCAGCCGGTGACGATGACCTTGCCGTTTTCCTTCAGCGCGGTGCCGATGGCGTCGAGTGACTCGGTGCGCGCCGAATCGAGGAAGCCGCAGGTATTGACGACGACCAGATCGGCGCCGTCGTGCTTGCGCGAAATCTCATAGCCCTCGGCCCGCAGCCGAGTGAGGATGCGCTCGGAGTCCACAAGGGCTTTGGGACATCCAAGGCTGACAAAACTGACGCGGGGCGCTGACATAGGTAATTTCCGAATTCTGCAGCAGAGCCATCATGGGGCAGGCCCCGCATATGGCAATCGTGCTGAAACGACAAAAGAGCCTGCACCGACCGCCTCCGGCAGCATCAGGCTCACAAGTTGCGGCGCAATATCACAGTTTTTGCCGATTGGATATCGGCGTCGTGCGACGCCGATATCATCTGCGGTCCTTGCTGCCGTTACAGCGGGTCCGGCAGGAGAGGCGACACTTCCATATAGCCGCGATAGATCATGTCCACCGCCACATAGAAAATGATGGCAAGGCCGATATAGGCGATCCAGGGATAGCGATGAAGCACTCTGGCGATAAAGCTGGCGGCAAGGCCCATCAGCGCGATCGAGAGCACCAGGCCGATGATGAGCACGGTGAAATGATCACGCGCGGCACCGGCAACGGCCAGAACATTGTCCAGCGACATGGAAACGTCGGCGATCACGATCTGGATCGCTGCCTGCATCAGCGTCTTGCGCGGCGCACCCTTTGCCACTGTGCCGTCGGCATTCAAATCCGAATTGGACAGCGCTTCGTTGGCTGCGTCCTGTTCCGCATGCGATGTGCGCAGTTCGCGCCACATTTTCCAGCATACCCACAGGAGGAGAATGCCGCCGGCGAGCAGCAACCCAACGATGGCCAGGAGTTTCACCGTGACGGCCGCAAAACCGATGCGCAGCACGGTTGCGGCGATGACGCCGATCAGGATCGCTTTTTTCCGCTGCTCAGCGGGCAATCCTGCAGCCGCAAGGCCAATGACAATGGCGTTGTCGCCGGCAAGCACGAGATCGATGGCAATGACCTGCAACAGCGCAGCAAAACCCGCGGCCGTGAAAATTTCCATCCGTCGGCGCCTTTCGCTTATAAGCTTTGGTGAAGCACGCCCCTAGCGTGTGTAACCCTTATGCGTCAAGGGCTCAACGGGCGTGGCCGCATGAGCTGGCTTGTGGCGGAGGGAGTGGGATTCGAACCCACGGTGAGCTTGCACCCACGCCGGTTTTCAAGACCGGTGCCTTAAACCGCTCGGCCATCCCTCCAAACCGTTGAAACCATTGCAATTTTCTCTATCCCAATTCGCGGGACGGACACTTGCAATCCAGTTTGCAACCATACGGTCAGGCGGGTTTGCTTATAGCCTTCTTTGGCGTGCCGTCAACTTTCCTGTCAGCGTATTTCAGAGGCAGGCCCGGCTCTTCGCGCGGGTTTGCGGGCATCGGCAAAAGTCACGCCGTCAGCCAGATCATTGAGAAAGTCACAGAGGGACGCTGCTTCTTCGGCGTGCAAACCGATCAGCGGCTTGCCGGAAAGGGACATGATCTGCTGTCTCTCGTGGTTCCATATCATCCAGGTATCCAAAGGTTCACGCACGCACTCAAAACGCTCTTTCACCGTCGACATTACCAACCCGATGCTCTGCCCGTCATCAGATTGAAACGCAGGAAAGGGACGCAAAGTTTCACACGCCGAGAGTGAAACTTTGCAGATCACGCCGCCGCGCGTGGCCAGGACACGCAAAGACTGGCGGCGGTTCATCGAGATCAAGCCGGGGGTAGGCCAAGGCAGCCTCTGTTCCCCGGCGAATGTCTATTGCTTGTCTTGCCGCAAATAGACCCTGCCGAGGAAGGCCGGCTCCCCGGAGCGCCGGCCGCTCAATGAGCCCGCTACCAGCACGACAAGCGTCAGCAGATACGGCAACGTCATCATGAGATAGACTGGAACGTCGGCACCTATGGCTTGCAGCCTGGGCACAAGAGCATCCGCACTTCCAAACAGGAGCGCGCCCCAGAGAGCCCGGGCCGCATTCCAGCGCGAGAAGATGACGAGGGCGACCGCGATCCAGCCGCGCGAGGCGACCATTCCCTCCACCCAGACATGGCTTGTGGCGACCGAGAGATAGGCTCCGGCAAGACCGCAGAGCAGGCCGGACGCCAGGACAGCCCCGAACTGCACCAGCTGCACGTCGATACCCGCGACGTCTGCTGCGGCCGGATTTTCCCCGACCGACCGCAGCCTGAGACCATGTCGGCTTTTGGAAAGCCACCACCAGGCCGCTCCAACGAGAATCGGCAGCGCCAGCGTGACCGGGTCCTGCACCGCGAAAATGCGACCCAATGCCGAACTGCGATCTATCCCGAAGATATCGCCGAGGGTGGAAATGCCAGAGAAGGTCTTCTGCACGTAGGGTCGCCCCACGACGCCGGTAATGCCCAGTCCGATCGCGACGACGGCGAGGCCGGCGAGCGTATGATTGGCGCGCAAGGCGACAGTCGATATTCCGAACAGCAGCGCCAGAGCCATCGCCGCCGCTGAACCGGCGGCAAGGCCGAACCAGGAATCAGCCCCGGAAAGTACAGTCACCGCGCCGGTCATGGCGCCGACCGCCATCAGCCCTTCCGCTCCAAGATTGAGAACACCGGCTTTTTCGCAGATGATGAGGCCGAGACTTGCCAGCAGCAACGGCGTCGCATAGCTCGGAATGATGGCGATCCAGCCGATCAGAAAATCCATCCAGCCACCCTTCCTTAGTTCGGCCGCTTGAGCGAGTAGGTGCTGAAGAACTGCGCCATCAAAATCGACATCAGCACCGCGCCCTGCATGAGCACGATCATGGCTTCTGAGATCGAGTAGAAAACCTTCAGCACGTTTCCGGCGGTGAACACCGCGCCGAGCGCGAAAGAGACCACGACCACCCACAACGGCTTCGCGCGGGCCAGATAGGCGATCACGATCGCGCTGAAGAGATAGCCGTTGCCGACGGACTGGTTGAGGCGGTGCTCCGTTCCCGCCACTATCATCATGCCGGCAACGCCTGATAGGGCGCCGGATAGGAGCACGAGCCCCACGGCGGTGCGCAGCACCGGCAGGCCGGCGGCGAGCGCGGCCTTGGTGTTGAAACCTACCGCATCCGCGTAGAAGCCGACCCGGCTGTGTTCCATGATGAACCAGACGCACAGTGCGATGCCGGCGACCAGGAAGATCCCGGTGTGCAACTGCCCCCATCCCAGAACATCAAACCAACTCGCCTCGGGAAAGGTGGCGGTCACCGGAAAGCTGTTGGCGGGATCTCTCCAGACGCCGAACAGAAGATGCTGCACGAGCAGAAACGCCACACTTCCCAGCAGCAGCGTCGAGATGACTTCGTTGACGCCCCACTTGAGCTTCAGGAAAAGCGAAATCGCTATCCAGGCGGCTCCTGCGAGTGCTGCCAGCACGAACATCGTCGGCAACCGCAGCACTTCAGGCCCGATCCCGTTTAGCGCCACCCAGGTCGACGCGATCGCACCGAGCCATAGCTGGCCCTCCACGCCGATGTTCCAGAACCGCACGCGCATGGCAACGGCGGAGGCGAGGCCGACGAGCACCAACGGCAAAGCGGCCGTCGTCGTCTGGGAGAGACCGTCCGAGGTGAGAAACGTGGCAATCAGGAACTCATCGACAAGGGCGCTGACCGGCACGCCAGCATGTACGAGCAGCAGCGCCGAAACCGTCAGTCCAACAAGCAGCCCGCCTGCATAACTGAGACTGGTCAAAAGGAAGCCGGGATTTTGCCTGCGAACAAGGAAAGCTGTATCAAGCATGGCCTGCTAAAAGGCCTCCGATCCATTCAGACGTGACATCGCCGACCTGACGGCAGCCGACGATCCTGCCCCTGTTCATAACGGCCACCCGGTGGGACAAGGACATGACCTCCTGGAGATCCTCGCTGATCAACAGGCAGGCCGCGCCGGCTTCCACAGCGTTGCGGATCGACGATCGAACGAACTCGGTCGCCTTCATGTCCAGCCCGCGGGAAGGGGAGTGCGCGATGAGAACCTTCAGGCCGTGACCCAGTTCCCGCGCCAGCAGCACTTTCTGCGCGTTTCCTCCCGAGAGCAAAGAGGCCGGTCGGTCTGGCGTCGCACCGCGGATATCGAACGCGTCGATGGCCTCGGCCGCCTTCTCGCGCATCGCTCGGCGTCGCAGGAGAAACGGCCCGCCGAAGCTGCCGCCCGGGACGGTCGTGAGCGCTAGATTGTCGGCAATGGAAAGCTCCCGGATCAACCCGCTGTCAAAGCGGTCAGAGGGGATGACGCGCAGGCCGGCCTCGCGGCGCTTGCCTGGCCTGGCGGCGGAAATGTCCTCGCCATCCAGCAGGATCGCGCCGGTATCGGTTCCTTCGAGCCCGAGAAGGCAGGCAACAAGTTCCTCCTGTCCGTTTCCGCCGACGCCGGCAATGCCAAGGATTTCCCCGGCATGCAGCTCGAAGCCGAGATCGTTCAGGTTCTGCCTGTGAGCGATCGCCCGTGCAGAAAGCCCTTCCACGCGCAAACACACATCGCCCGGCCGGGATGACGGCCTGCCGGAAACCGTCAAGGCATCGCCGACCATCAACCGCGCTACCTCGGCTTCGGTGACGTCCGCGACACGCGCTCCGTCAAGCACCGTCTCGCCGTGCCGCATGATCGTGACCCGGTCGCAGAAGGCGGCAACCTCGCGGAATTTGTGCGTGATCAAAACCACGGCGTGACCTTGCCGCGACAACCGTTGGGCAAAGGCGAGGAGCGTGCGCGCTTCCTCGTCGGTCAGCACCGCCGTCGGCTCGTCCATGACCAGAATTCGCGCGCCCAGAAGCATGACTTTGACGATCTCGGCACGCTGGCGTTCGGCGATCGAAAGGTCCGCCACCAGCCTGTGCGGATCAACGGGCAGGCCGATTTCGCGCGACTTGGCGGCAACGATCGCCGCCGCATCGGCCAGCGTTTTCACGGCAGCCTTGCGGCCGAGGCCGAGGAGTACGTTCTCGGCAACGGTAAAACTCTCGACCAGCCGGAAATGCTGATGGACCATGCCGAGACCGGCGGCAGCGGCCTCCAGCGGACTGCGCAAGCTGATTGCCTCACCGTCGATCGACTGATCGCCACCGTCAGCCACATAGACGCCGGCGGCCACGTTCATCAAAGTGGACTTGCCTGCGCCGTTCTCACCGACGATGGCATGCACTTCCCCCCATTCGAGGCAGAAGGACGCATCACGAAGTGCTGCCTTGCCGTCGAACGACTTGCCGATGCCGCGCATTCGCAGAGCCGCCGGTGCACCCGGCGGTCGTTGCGTATGGTCGCCTGCTTGCTGCAAAGCTGTCGTCATTACTTTGCCGGCATGGTTCCGATGACGCCTTCCACGAAATAGTCCATCGACCAGAGTGCTGCATCGTCAACCTTCCCGCCGGCGTCGACGACGGCGGTGCCGTCCTGCTTTTTCAGGGGACCCTGGAACGGATCGAGCTTGCCGGCGATGATCTCCTGCTTTGCAGCCTCGATCTTTGCCTTGGTCTCCTCGGAAACCGTGGGGCCAAAAGGTGCAAGCTCGACCACGCCGGTTTCGAGGCCTTCGAAGGCGCCGAATTCCTCAGGCTTCCAGCTGCCATCGATGATTTCCTTGATCGTCGGCACCAGATATTTTTCCCAGCGGAAGACGACCGAGGTCTGGATCGTCTTGGGCGCAGCATGCGCCATGTCGAGCTGGAAGCCTATCGACGGCACGCCGGCCTTTTCGGCGGCATCGAGTGCGGAAGTCGCGCTCAGATTGGTGGCGAGCACGTCGGCCTTCTGGTCGAGGATCGCCTGGGCGATCTGCCCTTCCTTCACCGGATCCCACCAGGAGTTGGCGAAGACCGCGACTGTTTCGATCGCAGGATCGACGGAACGGGCGCCGAGCGCGAAACTGTTGATATCCCAGTTCACCACGCCGACGGGAAAGCCGGCGAGGATGCCGATCTTCTTCGTTTTCGTAGCCTGACCTGCCGCGATGCCTGCAAGGTACCAGCCCTGGTAGGTGCGGGCATAGAAGCTTTCCATGTTGGGCCCGTTCTCCGTGCCCGAGGCGCTGAGAAACGCCACGTTCGGATAGGCCTTGGCCGCTTCGGCCATCGGGGCGCTATAGCCATAGGTGGTACCGATAATGATGTTGAAGCCGCGCTTGACATAGAGGTCGATCGCCGCACGCAGCTTCGTGGCTTCTTCCGGGATGTTTTCCGTCACCGCGACGGGCACCTTTAGCTGTTCCTCCACGGCCTTGCGGCCGGCCTCGAGGGCTTCGTTCCAGCCGCCGTCTTGCGCCGAACTTGCGTAAATGAACGCGACCTTGGGCGAGCCTTCCAGAGTAAAGGCATAGGCGCCCGAGGCGGCGCAGGAAGCAAGAACTGCGGCCGTCGCGGCGAACAGACGAGCTGAAGCGGACGGCTTCGTTTTGCGCTCTTTCATTTCGTGGTTCCCCTTTGTTTTTATTTGATTTTCTCAGCCGAAAGCATGCCGCGTCCGCGCGGCTTCCCTGCACGGTGACGGTTGCCGCCGGAGCGTCTTTTTTGATTTGGCAAAAGCGAATTGGCTCTTGTGCAGCGCATAACAGCCGATTACGTTCGTTCATGCAACAAAAATAATCATGCCTGTTTTTTGGGCATTTTGTACATAAATGTGAACGATCAAATGAACACCGATGCGCTGGCATCATTTGTCAAAATTGCGGAACTGCGGTCATTGTCCGCCGCGGCGAAGCTGTACGGTTTGCCGAAATCAACACTCAGCCTCCGGCTCAAGCAGCTTGAAGACGATCTGAAAGTCGCTTTGTTCGAACGATCGGGGCGCGTGCTGTTGCTGACTGACGCAGGACAGACCCTTCTCGGGCATGCCCGGCAGATCCTGCAAGGCTGCGATGCGGCGCGTGCTGCCGTAACGGAACTGAGCGACGACGTGACCGGAACCTTGCGGATCGGCGCAACGGGCGAGTTCGGCACGGCCTATTACACGCAGATGCTGATGGCGTTCAGAAAGCTCTATCCCAAGGTGGAGATCGAACTCACCTTCTTTTCGCCGCACGTTCTCTACGCGCCGGAGAGCCTCGACATGCTCGACGCCGTGATTTCATGGGATGAAGGCATCGAAGGGGGCGAAACGCTCTCGACCGCGAAGTTCGCACTCTTCGCCAGCAAGAGCTATGTCGAGCGCGCCGGGATGCCGCGAAAACCTGCCGATCTGGTGGACCACCAGGGCATCGTCTATCGCACCTCTGCGGGCCTGCAGCACTGGCGGCTGCAGAAGGGGACCGCGCAGGAAAGCATCCTGCCGCGCAGCAACCTGATCGCCAACGACTACTGGACGATCAAGTATTTTGCCGTCGCGGGCGAGGGCATCGCCTATCTGCCGCACTTCTTCACCACGATCGAGTGTGAACGCGGGCACCTCATTCCATTGCTCGACACATGGGAGTCGGCGGAAAAGCGCGTCAGCATCCGCATATCGCGCCCGCACGCTCCGTCGCGCAAGATGGCCGCCTTCATGGATGTCTGCGGCCGCTATTTCTCGCCCGGCTTCGTTTTCACGGGGCCGCGCTACTACGTCGAAACAATCTTCGATGCAAACAGCCAAGAAAAGGGAACAGAAAAATGAAGGTACTTGAAACCGGCAACGGCGCGCGTGCAATGAAGGGGGGAGGGCTCGACCCGCAGCGTGTCAGCTTCGACAAGATCCCGATCATCGATCTCGAGCCCATGTTCACAGGCGACGAGGCCGCCCGGCAAAAGCTCGCCCAGGAACTGCGCAAGGCCTGCACGGAAGTCGGCTTCCTCTATATCAAGAACCATCACGTCCCAAAGGACGTCATAGACGCCACGTTTGGGGTGGCGGAGACGTATTTCGCCGAATCCGACGACGTGAAGATGGAGAACCACGTTTCCAAGTCGAAGAACAATCGCGGTTATGCGGCGCTGCTTGAGGAGAATACCGACCCGACCGCGCGCGGCGACCTGCACGAATCCTATGATATTGCGCTCGATGTTCCAGCCGACGATCCGGATGTGAAGGCCGGCAAGGTGCTCTACGGTCCCAACCAGTGGCCAGCGGGCAAGCCGGAATTCCGAAAGGCACTGGAAACCTATCATGCCGAGATGCTGACGCTGAGCGGCCGTCTGCTCCATGCCTTTGCTCTGGCTCTCGATTTGGAGGAGACATATTTCGACCAGCTGGTGGGCAAGCCGCTCGCGACTTTGCGGGTGCTGCACTATCCACCGCAGTTTGGCGAGATCGATGACCGCCAAATCGGCATCGGGGCACATTCGGACTACGAGTGCTTCACGATCCTGGCCCAGAAGGAGGGCATTTCAGCCTTGCAGGTATTGAATGCGTCCGGCGAATGGATCGCGGCCGATCCGATTCCCGGCTGCTTCGTGGTCAATGTGGGGGATCAGATGGCCCGGTGGACCAATGATCTTTTCGCCTCGACCGTCCACCGCGCGGTGAACCGCTCCGGCAAAGAACGCTATTCGATCCCGTTCTTCTTCGGTCCGAACTACGATGCCCTTATTGAGGTGCTTCCCAGCTGTATCGATGAGAACCATCCCGCGAAGTACCCACCGATCACGTCGGGCGAGTACGTCAACGGCCGTTTCATGGCGACATTTGCGCACTATGCCGCGCAAAACGAGGCCAACGCCGATACTGCCGTCTAAAACTAATACTGCTGGTATGCGCGGCCATTCCTATGGCCGCGCATCGAAATCTACCCTTAAAAATAGCGCTCAAGGTTCGCGCGGATGCGATCCAGCACGGTGTGCCCGGAAACGTCCGGAACGAATTTATTGCCTGTGATCGCCTCATAGGCCTGCGTGTAGACCGCCGAGGCCTGCTGAACTATCTCGTCGGGAATCTTCGGGATCGGCTCCTTGTAAGGATCGCACCGCGCCGAGACCCACGACCTGATGAAATCCTTGTCGAAGCTCTCCGGCCGGCTGCCGCTTGACAGGGCCTGTTCGTAGCTCGCCGCGATCCAGTAGCGGCTGCTGTCGGGCGTGTGGATTTCATCGGCCAGGATTATGTTGCCGTTCTTGTCGGAGCCGAATTCATATTTGGTGTCGGCAAGAATGAGGCCGCGTTCGGCGGCGCGCGCCTGGCCCCGGGCGAACAGCTGCAAGGCATAGTTCGACACCGTATCCCACTGTACCCGGGTGAGGAGACCCTGCTCGATGATTTCGGCCTCGGACAGGGGCTCATCATGACCGCCATCAAAAGCCTTGCTCGTCGGCGTGATGATCGCTTCCGGCAGCTTCTCGTTGTCGCGCAACCCGGCCGGCAGGGTGATCCCATACATATCCCGTTCGCCCTTCCTGTATTTGGTCAGGATCGAGGTGCTGGTGGTTCCTGCCAGATAGCCGCGCACGACGATCTCGACCGGCAGTATGTCGAGCCGGGTGCCGACGACAACGTTTGGGTCGGGGTATTCGAGGACATGGTTCGGGCAAATATCAGCAGTTTCCTCGAACCAGTATCGAGCCGTCTGCGTCAGGATTTCTCCCTTGAACGGGATCGAGGTCAGAATGGTGTCGAAGGCGCTGAGACGGTCCGTGGCGATGATGATGCGTCGCCCGTCTGGCAAGTCGTAGTTTTCGCGGACTTTACCCTGATAGCGGCCCGGCAATTCGGGGATGAAAGCATCGGACAGGACGCGCATGTGATTTTCTGCCTTCCGGAAAGCGGGGAACGCCCGTCGCATACACCTTCGGTCGTGATCATATCAATCGGGAAAAGCACCGCGATGAATTTGCGGGGAATGACCAGCCATCCACCACCGGGCAATCTTGCCACGTTCATCCAGGTCGATATGGGAGTAGGTGCGTCTGATAACCCATTGAAATCATTTGCATGTCGCACTTGAAAATAGAATGTACCCGACAATAAGAATAAATCGCATAAGATATGTTATGGAACTGACCTATAGCTGAATAGCTCGTTTTCCGGCTTCCAGATGGTCTTAGCCCGACGTCTGGTCGTCTCAGCTCTCAACGGAAATCGCAGCCAGCGCATCCCTCAGAAGATCGTTGAGTGGCTTCGGCCGGCGCGTCTGCCTGTCGACGTAGACATGGACGAAGAAGCCTTCGGCTGCGGCCAGATCATCATCGTTGCGAAACAGTCCGACTTCGTAGCGCACGGACGACGAGCCGAGCTTTGCCACGCGAATGCCGGCAGTCACCATGTCGGGAAATGCAAGCTCTGAAAAATACCGGCAGCCGGTTTCAACCACCAGGCCGATCTGTTCGCCAGCATGAATGTCGAGCACGCCGGCATCGATCAACCAGCCATTCACCGCCGTGTCGAACAGCGAATAATGCACAACGTTGTTCATGTGGCCGTAGATGTCATTGTCCATCCAGCGCGTGCCGATGGTGCGGAACGCCTTGTACGAGTCGCGCGAAGATGGTGAGGCTCGTTCGCTCATGCTGCTCACCATGCCGCCCGGTAGATCGTCAGCGCGTCGGTCTCGCTGACTTCGCGCGGATTGTTGACCAGAAGCCGCTGCTGCTTCATCGCGTCCGACGCCATCCTGGCAAGATGTTCTTCGCCGATGCCGACATCGCGCAGGCGCGGCTGAAGCCCCAGCTTGCGCGAAAGCGTAGCCAGTTCCTCGATGAAGGCTGCGCAGCGGGTTTGCATGCTTTCCTCGCGCGCCAGACGAGGAAATGCGTCGGCAGCGATCTCGGCATAGAGATGGGCTGCCTCCGGCGCGTTGAAGTGCAGCACGTGCGGCAGCACCAAGGCGTTCGAAAGCCCGTGCGGAACGTGAAACGTGCCGCCGATCGGATAAGCCAGCGCATGAACGGCAGCCACCGGCGAGTTGGCGAATGCCTGTCCGGCAAGCATGGAGCCAAGCAGCATTGCGCCGCGGGCCTCGACATTCCCGCCGTCGAATACCGCTCTTTCGATATTGGCACCGAGCAGCTGAAGTGCCTGTTTCGCCAGCATTTTCGAAAGCGGATTGTTGTTCGCGTTCTTCGACGCGTAGGCCTCGATGGCGTGAACCATCGCATCGATGCCGGTAGCGGCCGTGATTGCCGGCGGCAGGCCGAGTGTCAACTGCGCATCGAGCACGGCGATGTCAGGCAGGATGACCGGACTGGAAACGCCGCGCTTTTCTTCATCACCGACGGTGATGATGGAGACCGGCGTCACTTCCGAGCCGGTGCCGGCCGTGGTCGGCACCAGCACCAGCCGCAGCCTTGGACCCTTGGCACTGCCGACGCCCCAGGCATCGTCGATGTCTTCGCCGGAACCGATCAGCAGCGCAGCAAGCTTGGCGACATCGAGTGATGAACCGCCGCCGAAGCCTACGACGCCGGTAGCACCAACTGAGCGTCCAGCGTCCACGGCCTTCATCACCGTCGCCAGCGACGGATCGGCTTCTACGGCGTCAAAAATGGCAACTGACGCCCCCTCTCCCTGCAACGAAGCGATTGCCGGGTCGCACAGGCCAAGCTTCCGCAGGCCCGGATCGGTCACGAACAGAACGGAGCCGCCCAACTTCCTGCCGACGATCTTTCCCAAACGCGCGGCCGAGCCGGGTTCAAAGACAATGGAGGCCGTCGTGTTGAAAATAAAGGGAGACATTACAATGACCTCGGCTGCATTTCTCACCCTTTACATGCCTGCTTTGCTAGCCCGCCGCAAGGTCGGCAGTGGTTGCGCGTGCAGCAGTCAGTAAGGCCTCTGGTTCGGCGGCGAAGACGGCATCATGCGCTCCGGCTGCTGCCCAGACCTGGCGGAACGACAACAGCGCTCGATCGGCAAATGCCGGGATTGCCGCCTTGTGTCCGATAGGCGAAACGCCGCCGATGGCAAAGCCGGTCTCGTCGCGAATATAGCGTGGATCGGCGCGCTTGAGTGGCTCGGCGGCCAATGCGGCAGCCTTGACGAGGTCAAGCTGGTTGGATCCGGAAAGCAGGAAGAGATAGAGCTGCCCGCTATTCTCGCCCTGGAAAATCAGCGATTTGACGATCTGTGCGACGCTGCAGCCGCATTGTTCGGCGGCTTCTTCCGCCGTGCGCGTGGACGCGCCCATGCGGCGGACTTCGATCTCGAGTCCGGCGGCAGCCGCTGCCTCAGTTACACGTTCGATGCTGCCGGCCATGTCAGGTTTCTCTGCCTTCAGTTTGATTCCAAAGGAATTTCCAGTTTCATGCCGTCATATGCCGGCTCGATGTGAGCCGGTGTTTCGGCATTGACCGTGTCGTAGTCCAGCGGCACATGCATATGCGTCAGCACTGCACGCTTCGGCGCCAGCGTCTCGATCCACTCCAGCGCCTCGGCGAGCGAAAAATGGCTCGGATGCGTGCGGTATTGCAGCGCGTCAATCACCAGCAGATCCAGCCCTGTCAGGCGTTCGGCGGTTGCCGGCGGAAAATGGCTTACATCGGGGCAATAGGCCAGATCGCCTATTCGAAAGCCGAGAGAAATGATGTCGCCATGGATTTGCGGCAACGGCATGAAGGTGAGGGCACCCCCCTCGCCTTCGATCGTCACCGGGTCTGAATGCTCGATCTCATGCGCGCGCAGAATCGGCGGATAGGAACTGCCCGCCGGTGTCTTGAAGCAATAGCCGAAAGCCTCGTAGAGGCGGTCCAGCGTCGGCTGGTCGGCATGGATATCCATGAGTTTCCGTTGCTCAAGGACATAGCCGCGCAGGTCATCGATGCCGTGGATGTGGTCGGCATGGGCGTGGGTGTAGATCACGCCGTCGATGCGCTTCACGCCGGCCATCAGCATCTGTTCGCGAAAATCGGGACCGGTGTCGATCACCACCCGCGTCGTGGCGCCATCCGGCCTGATACGCTCAACCATGGCGGCGGTGCGCATGCGACGATTTTTCGGGTTCTGGGGATCGCAGTTACCCCAGTCTCCGGTGATCCGCGGCGCGCCGGGCGACGAGCCGCAGCCGAGGATCGTCAGGCGAAGCGTATCCGCCATGCGTCAACCGCCCAGCGCGGCTGGCCGCGGCATTTTCGTGAACAGCCGAAAGAAGTTATCGGTGGTGATCACCGCGATTTCTTCGCTATCAACGCCGAGCGTTTCGCCAAGAACCTTCGCCGTATGCGCGACGTAAGCCGGCTCATTGCGCTTGCCGCGAAACGGGATCGGCGCGAGATAGGGCGCGTCGGTTTCCACGAGCAGCCGGTCGTGCGGTACACCGGCCGCGATCGCCCGCAATTCCTCGGATTTCTTGAAGGTCAGAATGCCCGAGAATGAGACGTAGCCACCAAGCTTGACGCCGGTCTCGGCAAGCGCTTGGCCTGACGAAAAGCAATGAAGAATGAAGGGGAAGGCCCCCTTCCCTGTTTCCTCTTCGAGGATCGCCGCCATGTCCGCATCGGCATCACGCGAATGTATGACCAGCGGCAGGCCGGTTTCGCGCGCCGCTGCAATGTGATTGCGAAAGCTCCGCGCCTGGGCGTCGCGCGGCGCCTTGTCATAGAAATAATCGAGACCCGCCTCGCCAATGGCCACCACCTTCGGATGCGCCGACAGCTTGACCAGCTCTTCGGTGGTCACGTCCTGCTCCTCGCCGGCATTGTGCGGATGCGTGCCGACGGAGCAGAAGACAGGCTCAAATTGTTCGGCGATTTCCAGGATCGACGGGAACCGCTTCACGCGGGTCGAGATCGTGACCATGCGCTCGACGCCGGCGGCCTGGGCGCGCGCGATGATGTCCGCGCGCTCCTCGGCGAAGTCCGGAAAGTCGAGATGGCAATGACTGTCGACCAGCATCTCAGAACGGCCTCACGCTGCCGGTGCTTCCGGTTCGACATAGCGCGGAAACACTGGTTCCGGTGCCGGCAAAGACGTGCCTGCGACCAGCGCATATTCGTCCGACACCTTGTCGAAGCCGCGCGCATCCGCCGACACAGCCAGCAGGTCGAGCAGTTTTCCTGCTGATGTCGGGATGTAGGGCTGGCACATCAGGCCGACGCGCCGGATCGTCTCGGCGGTGGTGTGCAGCACCGTTTCCATGCGCGCCGGGTCAGTCTTCTTCAGCGCCCACGGCTCCTGCCCGGCGAAATAGCGGTTGGCCTCGGCGACAACCCCAAAGATCGCGGCAAGGGCGTGGTGAATCCCCTGCTCCGACATCGCCTTGCGCGCCGTCACCAGTGCTGCATCCGCCTGATCGAGGATCGCCTTGTCTGCATCAGTCAAGGCCCCGCGCGTCGGCACGACGCCACCGCAGTTCTTGGCGATCATCGACAGCGAGCGCTGCGCCAGATTGCCGAGATCGTTGGCGAGGTCGGCATTGGTGCGGTTTACGATGGCGTCATGGCTGTAACTGCCATCCTGGCCGAACGGCACTTCGCGCATGAAGAAATAGCGCACCTGATCGAGGCCATAGCGCTCAATCATGGCGAACGGATCGACGACGTTGCCGACCGATTTCGACATCTTCTCGCCGCGGTTGAACAGGAAGCCGTGGGCGAAGACTCGGCGCGGCAATTCGATGCCGGCCGACATCAGGAAGGCGGGCCAGTAGACGGCATGGAAGCGCACGATATCCTTGCCGATAATGTGGGTCGCCGGCCAGTAGTCCCATTTCGGGTTTTCCGTGTCGGGAAAGCCGGCGGCGGTGATGTAGTTGGTGAGGGCATCGACCCAGACATACATGACATGCTTGGGATCGCCCGGCACAGGCACGCCCCAGTTGAACGTCGTGCGCGAGATCGACAGATCGCGCAGGCCGGATTTGACGAAGCTCATCACCTCGTTGCGGCGCTCGGTGGGAGCGACGAAATCCGGACGCTCCTCATAAAGGGCCAGCAGCTTGTGCTGATAGGCCGACAGGCGGAAAAAATATGTTTCTTCCTCGGTCCACTCGACGGGCGAGCCAAGCGGCTCGCGGCGCACACCGTCTTCGCCGACGGTGGTTTCGCCTTCGTCGAAATAAGCCTCCTGACGCACCGAATACCAGCCGCCGTAGCGGTCCAGATAGATATCACCGTTCGCGGCCATGCGCTCCCAGATCGCCTGGCAGGCCTTGTAGTGCCGTTCCTCGGTCGTGCGGATGAACTCGTCATTGGCGCAGCCGAGCGCCTTCAGCATCGACTGGAAAACCGCCGAGTTCTTGTCGGCAAGCGCCTTTGGCGTGATGCCTTCCTTCTCGGCGGTCTGCTGCATCTTCAGGCCGTGCTCGTCGGTGCCGGACAGGAAGAAGACGTCCTTGCCGTCCAGCCGCTGGAACCGGGTCAGCACGTCGCTGGCGATATCCGTATAGGCATGCCCGATATGCGGGTTGCCGTTGGGATAGAAGATGGGCGTGGTCAGATAGAATTTTTCGCGTGACATGAGTGCGCCGTCAAAAATGTGCATATGGAAAGATGTCGCGGTCAGATAACGCATCGGAACGGCGATTGCCATCCCGGCGCGGACAAGCGTCACATTCGCATTGCGGCATTCAAGCGGTCGATCATGGTCAGTGCGTGCTGTTTCTTGTCGAGGTTGTAGGTTTCCGTCTCAGATATAGCCATTAGCGCTTCCTGCCAAGCATCGGAGAGCTTTTTTGCGCGCGCAAGGTCGCCGGCGCGGGCCGCATTGCTTGCGGAATCCGACAGCCTGTCGAGGGCATGTCGGTTGAAGATGTCGAACTGGATCGCCTGATCGCGGCCGGCGACAACGTCGGCAAGCTTGTGCGCCGCGCCGACTTCCAGCCCCGGCGCATCCGCCAGTTTGTCGATCGCCTCGGCTATTTCCAACCCGCCATATTGCGTCAGAAGGATTGCGGCGCGTGCGCTGCCTCCGGCGCGCTCGGCAAGGGCTGCGCGCGCCGGCTCACCCTCCGGCGGCGGCGATTCAGCGCTGGCAAGAACCTCCATCAGGTCTGCCGGCGTCAGCGGCGAAAGCCGGATCGTCTGGCAGCGCGAGCGGATGGTCGGCAGCAGGCTGCCCGGCGAATGCACGATAAGGATGAAGACAGTCCGCGACGGCGGCTCCTCAAGGTTCTTCAGAAGCGCGTTTGCGGCATTGGTGTTCATGTCGTCAGCCGGATCGACGATGACGACGCGGTAGCCGCCATCGTGCGACGTCATCGACAGGAAGCGGTTCACCTTGCGGATTTCATCGACGGTCAGAACCGTCTTGAAGTTCTTCGTCTTGTCGTTGAGCGGCCGCGTCAGGTGCAGGATCGCGGGGTGCGCACCCGTGGCGATCTGCCGAAACAAAGACGATGCCGGATCAGGATTGGCCAGTGCGGACGGAGCCGATTGGCTCGACGGGTACTTCAACAGGTGATGCGCAAGGTGGAAGGCAAGCGTCGCTTTGCCGATGCCTTGCGGGCCGGCGAGTAACAGGGCGTGCGGCAGCTTGCCGGCGCGATAGGCCGAGGCAAGCATATCGGCCACCTCGCTATGTCCGATGAGCTGCGAGTTTTCCGAAGGTTCCGGCACGCCGTCAAGCGTATCGTGCTGTTCGGGTGCGATGCGTTCGAACATCAAGCCTCCTGCGCCCGGTTGCCGGCAGCCGTCGCATGGGCTTCCAGCGCCGCGAAAACGGCAGCCGTAACCACGTCCTCGACGTCATGCGGCTTCTGCGCCGCGTCAATGACGACGCAGCGTTCCGGCTCGTTGCGGGCAATCTCCAGATAGGCCTCGCGGCGTTTGCGATGAATTTCCAGCGTTTCCTTCTCGAAGCGGTCAGCGACTTCATCACCGCGCCGCACCGTCGCGCGTTCCAGTCCCATCGCCGGATCGATGTCGAAGATCAGGGTCAGGTCTGGCATCATGCCGTTGACCGAGACACGTTCGATCGTGGCCATGAATTCCGGTTCGAGATTGCCCGCGCCGCCCTGATAGACCCGCGACGAATCGACGAAACGGTCGCAAAGCACGATGTTGCCACGCTCGATCGCCGGGCGGATCACCTGCTCGATGTGATCGGAGCGCGCGGCCGCAAACAGCAGCGCCTCCATTTTCGGACCAAAGGATTCGGCCGCGCCCGACAGGATGACATGGCGTACCGCTTCGGCGCCGGGTGAGCCGCCGGGCTCGCGCGTCACAGTCAGGCCATAGCCCTTGGCGCGCAATTTGTCGGCCAGCCACTTGATCTGCGTCGACTTGCCTGCCCCCTCGCCGCCTTCGAAAGTTATGAAAAGTCCGCGCGCCAATTCAGTCCATTCCTCGCTCTAGCCGGACGAATTGATCCGAACCGGCCGAACCTGTCTTATGCCGCGCACGCCGAAACGTCTATGTCTGCGGTGCCTTGCGCAGCCAGCCGACGAGCAGTTCGCCGACCGCGTCCAGCGCGCGCTGATGCAGCGAGCCGAGGCCGACGCTTTCGCCCGCATAGAGCGGCGTTTCCTGGCTGAGCGTATCGCCGATCGAGACACGCAAGGTGCCGATCTGCGTGCCCTCCTCCACAGGTGCAACGATCGGACCGTCATAGACGATGCGGGCGTTGAAGCGGTCCTTGTTGGTGATCGGCACGAGGATGGAGACCGGTCCCTTGGCCTTCAGTTCGACACCGGATTTGGCGCCGCCGTAGACGCTCGCCTCGGCAACCACTTCGCCATCGGCGAAAAGTTCGGTCTTCTCGAAGGAACGCATGCCCCAGTCGAGCAGCTTGCGCGCCTCCTCGGCGCGTTCGCGGTCGCTGGTCATGCCGCTGAGAGCGGCAAAGATGCGCCGGCCATCGCGGCTGACCGAGCCGACGATGGCGTAGCCGGATTCTTCGGTGAAGCCGGTCTTCATCCCGTCCGCGCCGATATCCATGGCCAGAAGCGGATTGCGGTTGCGCTGGGTAATCTTGTTCCAGGTGAAATCGCGCTGCGAATAATATTTGTAATATTCCGGGTAGGTCTTCCAGATGTGCATGCCGAGCTGGACGAGTTCGCGCACCGTCACGACCTGCCCTTCGGCCGGCAGTCCGGTCGAATTCACGAACACCGACTTGGTCAAGCCGAGTTCGCGCGCACGGTCGGTCATCAGGGCGGCGAAATTGGCTTCGGAGCCGGCCATGCCCTCCGCGATGATGATGCAGCCATCATTAGCCGACTGCACGACGACGCCCTGAATCAGGTCTTCAAGGCGGATGGTCGATTTCAGCTTGGCGAACATGGTCGAGCCGCCCGAGCTCGCGCCACCCGTGCGCCAGGCATTCTCGCTGACCGCAAAGGTGTCGTCGAGCGTATAGCGCCCTGCCTTGATCGCGTTGAACACGACTTCCATGGTCATCAGCTTGGCCAGCGATGCAGGGGGAATCAGCGCGTCAGCGTCCTTCGAAAACAGGATCGAGCCGGTTTCGGCATCGACCATGAAGGCTTGTCTCGCTTTTGTTTCAAAGAGTTGCGCCTGTGCCTGCACAATCAGCGCAAACACAATTGCGAAGCCGAAAAACGCGGTGCGGAAAGACGGTCGGCTATATTGCATGACGAACCCCGTTGCCCGGAGGATTACAACAGAGGCTAGCAGGGTTCGCACAGGTGGAGCAACCGCAATTGGCGAGCGGACGCCGTGACGCGATCAGTTGCGGATCGTCATCGCATCCGGCGCGCCGTGCGACCATGCCATTTCGAGCATGTCATCCAGCGAGGTGCGCCCGTCGCTGAAAAGGCTGACCGTGTAGAACGTTGCACCATCGGCCGTCGATTTCTCGACTGTCGTCTTGCCGACTGACGAAAGCGTGCGCACCAGGCGGTTTGCCTCGTCCCTGGAATGGAAAGTGCCGACCGCGATATAGGCGGCGGAGGCTTCAGGCTGGGTCAGGCTTGGGTTGAGCCGCTTCCAGGACTGCGCGACGTCGCCCGCCGACATGCGCGTGCCGTCGAGGGCTGCGAAGGCACTGACGGCGCTGTGGATACGCTCGTCGGCATAGGACATGGTGGCAAGGGCAAGCTGCGTCGGCGCGCCCTGCGGACGTTCCGGAACGATCGGGCCGAATTCCGGCAGGACGATATTGCCGAACGCAACGGATTGCGTTGCCGAGCCGGAAGCCACCGCAAATGGCGGGGCGTCGGTCATCACGCCGGGGAACGGCGTTGCCGCAGCGCTGCCGCTTGGCGTTGCACCGTTCATGGCGATCATGACGCCCGTGGGCAGGCCGTCTGAAGGATCGGGCGCGGCATTGCCCGGCCGATAGGAGGCCATCAGGTATTGATCGTCACGCCCCTCGAGCGGCGCGCGGCCGACATATTCCACCTGCACCTTGGCAACGCCGACATGCGAATAATCCAGCATGTCCGCTGCCTGCTTGGACAAGTCGATGATGCGGCCATCCGAATAAGGCCCGCGATCGTTGACACGGACGATGACGGAGCTGCCGTTCTTCAGATTGGTGACGCGGGCATAGCTCGGCAGCGGCATCGTCGGATGCGCTGCCGTCAGGTGCGTCATGTCATAGATTTCGCCGTTCGCAGTCAAACGGCCATGAAAGGCGTCGCCATACCAGGAGGCAGCGCCGACTTTTTTGTAGTTCTTGTCTTCCTTCGGGTAGTACATCTTGCCGCGAACCATATACGGCTGCCCGGTCTGGTCGCGGCCGCCACCGCGCGGCAGGTTGGTGCGCAAATTGGAGACGCGGGGGCTCGCCTTCACGCCATATTCGGATTCGGCGAAGTATTCCTTGGACCGTTTTTTCCCGGCAACGGGCTTCGACGGCGCAGACGCGCAGGCTGCAAGAGCTGCCGCGGAAAGAGCCAGAATGGCAATGGTGGAAGCGCGGCGAAAATGCCCGCGCGCCAGAATAAGCATTACTGATGGTCCCCAGACGTTCTCATGCACCTACGCAGAACATGTAAAGGGACACCTCGAACAACGCCGCACAGCGTCTGGCATCCCTACCCCAACTCTCCTTTTACGCAGGAATTGATTAGCACGCTATTAACCGATTGTGTTCGCAAACGGGCAGGAATGTGGCGCGCGCCGGTCACGATATATTAGCGCGTGTCTTGAAAGCTCTTGCGATACTCGCGCGGTGTGAGGCCTTTCAATGCCTTGAATTGCCTGTTGAAATTGGCAAGCGTTTCATATCCGACCGCGTCGGCGATATGGGCGACAGGTCTTTCCGTGCCCGAGAGCATTGCGCAGGCCTCGCCCACTTTCAGGCGCATGATGTAGTCCGATATGGAAACATGCGCGTGACGCCGAAACAGGCGGTGGAGGCCCGACGGGCTGAGGGCGGCGACCTCGGCCAGTTCGCCAAGCGACAGGCCGGAAGCGTAGTTCAGGTGGATATGGTCGAGCACGCGGTCAAGCCGCGAGCGGTCGACGCCGGCGCGCGCAGGAACGCTCCTGGCGCTGGCAAGAGGCTCGGCGCCGGCATCCTGCGCCAGCATATTGAGCACGCGCATGAGGCTCAGGAGGCGCTCGTCGGCCGGCCGCGAGAACAGGTCTTCGATCAACGGCCGCGCGCGCGCGGCATAGGACTGCGTGAACTTCAGGCCGTTTGCGGCGCGTTCCACCATGGACGCAATGGCGCTGAATTCGACCAGGGTCGCGCTCAGGGTGCTTGCCCAGTCAGGCAGAAACCACATCACAAGCGCGACGTGCGGCGCGCTGTCTTCGATCTTCTCGGTCGAATGCCATGTGTGCGGCAGGTTCGGGCCGATCAGCACGAGATCGCCATCGTCGTAGCTTCCGATGTGATCGCCGATGAAGCGCTGGCCGCGCGAATTGCAGGTCAGCGTCAGTTCAAGCTCGGGATGGTGGTGCCATTGAAACGGAATCCCGTCATCGAGGCGACGATTGAGCATCGCCCAGGACGTACCCGGCTCAGGCCGCAATCTTTCCAGAAACGGCTTCATTCTGGCTCCGTTCAAACTAGAACGCCAAGATAGTATCAGTATGTGCCGTGCGAGTACAACATTGGCACCCTGCAGGCGGTATCCTTCAGCATCATCACGGCATGGATGGAGGAGAAACTCATGGCGCATGCAACGGATTTGAAACAGGACGCCCACCCGACCTCGAAAAAGGTCACGACGCAGCTCAAGGACATCGACAAGAAGCTGCCGCTGCGGGTGTTGAGCGAAGCCGACTGGCAGCACTGGATCACTAGGGGCTATGTGATCGTGCGCAACGCGGTGCCGCAGGAGAATGTGCAGCAGCTCGTCGATCTACTTTGGGAGTTCGACGAGAAGGATCCGAAGGACCCCTCCACCTGGTATGCACCGCAGCGGCGCGACCACCAGATGAAGGAGCTCAACGGCGCCGGCATGGTGGAAATCTACAATCACCAGTATCTGTGGGACAATCGACAGATGCAGCGCGTCTACGACGCCTTCGTCGACATCTGGGACATGGAAGAGCTTTGGGTGGCGATCGACCGCGCCAACCTCAATCCGCCCAAGAAGACCCCCGGCAATGTCAACGGCTTCATCCATTGGGATAGCGACACGTCGCTGCGCCCGCTGCCGATCGGCGTTCAGGGCGTGCTGTCACTGGTCAAGCAGGATGGCGATATCGGTGGCTTCCAGTGCATTCCCGAACTGTTCTCGAATTTCGAGGAATGGGTGAAGACCCAGCCGGAAGACCGCGATCCGCACCACCCGGACCTGGACGGACTGACCATAACCAATATCGAAATGAACCCGGGTGACCTTTTGATTTTCAACACACTTCTGGCACACGGCGTGCGCCCGAACTACTCCAAGGATCGCGTTCGCATGGCGCAGTATATCTCGATGTTCCCGGCCGACGAGGACGATCTTGTCGAGCGCACGGCGCGCGTCACCTCATGGCGCGAACTGGAAGCGCCGCAGCGCGCCTCCTTCCCCGGCGACCCCCGCGACTGGGAGAAGAAGAACGCCAAGACCGCTGAACTGACCGAACTCGGCAAGAAGTTGCTCGGCCTGAAGAACTGGCACTGACCTGAAACAGAAACAGTGGCTTCGCGTCAAGCGAGGCCGCCGTTTGTTCGTTAGCCGTCAGCCCTTTCCGTCGATAAACCGATCGTAGTCCGAGACAAGCAGGCGTAGCGCCGCTTCGTCTTCCTCGATGTTGGAAAAACGGCCGATCGGGTCGGCGAAGATGTTGTCGGTGAGGTCGTCATTGACGGTCGAAACTTCGCCGATCAGCACATCGCCGCCCTCGCCCCAGAATGCGTGCCACACGCCCGGCAGCAGCGTTACGCTCTCGCCCGGATCGAGCTTCAGCAGCCCCCCTGCCGGCAATTTTCTCACCACGCCGTCGGTTGGCACCTCGACTTCCTTGTGGCGATCGATGCCACCGTCTTCGGCCGGCATGAAAAGTTCCAGCACGAGCTTGCCGCCGCCGCGGTTGATGATGTCCTCAGCCTTCACGATATGGCGGTGCATCGGCGAAAGCTGGTCCTTGCGCGAGATCATGATCTTTTCGGCGTAGAGCATGCCGGTCCCGCGCGTAAGATCCTCTGCGCGGCCATTGCGGACGGTGAAGAGGAACAGGCCAAGCTCGTCATACTTGCCTTGCCCATAATCGGTAATGTCCCAACCGAGGCGTGAATCGACGATGCCGGATGGCCGGCGCGTCTTCAGTTCCTCCGGCGACCAATAGGCAAAGGGCGGCATGACATAACCGAAGGAGCGGATGAAGGCGTCGCCCTCGCGGATGATCTCATTGATGCGGGAGCGTTTCATGTCGAAGTTCCTTCATGTGACGAAGCATCCAGTCTGGACGCGGAAATCCTGCAGCGCGTGGTCCACCGCTCGCCGGCGGTAAACGCCCTGCCGAGCGACAGCCAGTCAGGCGCGTGGGAAGCAAAGCGCGTGTCGTCGAAATAGGCGTTCACCGGCTCGATGCCGATACCGCGAAAGCTGTTCGACCAGGGCGGTGCGCTGCGCCCGCGATCGGACATCCAGATCAATGCCGAGGGAAAATCGTCTCGGTTCCAGTCGAGTTGAACGCGATAGCCATCGTCGGGATAGAGAAGCTGCATCCTGCCGGACACACCGTCGATCTGAATGATCTCCTCGGCCAGACCGCTTGGCTGACTGGAAAGATCGGCAAAGCCGCCATCCTCCAGCGGAACGCGTTCGAGCGAGGCAAAGGCAATGCCGGGCGTCAGGCGCGACACGCCCGGTTCGACGGGCTCAGGAAATGTGTAGCCTTGCGAGAAAACACCCGGATCAAGCAGCAGCCGCTTGCCCTGCTCCGGCATCCGAAAAATCGGATGGAGACCGACCGGCAGGAGACAATCCGCCCGCGCTTCAACCGTCAGCGTGATTTCGACGGCTGCATTGCCCGACCCACCGGCAATGCGGCGTTCCGCACGCCTGATCGGATGATCCGGTGGATAATCGATCGCCAGAGCGATCTCGCCCAGCGCTTCGCTCGTGACGTGCCAGGCATTGTCCGTGGCATAGCCGTGGTGGTGCGGGTCGAGCGCCGTCTTGCCGAACGGCACGCAGGCCCATTCTCCGCCAAGCTGGCGCAGGTGAGCGGGAATGTCCGTGTTGGCGGCTATTTCCGGATCATCGATCCACGGCGCCTCGGCAAAGGGCGTCACAGACGAGCCGTCATCCAGAACCAGCGTCAGGTGATGGAGAGACCCGCCGACGGCGAAGATTTCCCCATGGCCGCGATCCCAGGACAGCGCCCAGCGAGAACGCTCCGCAGATCGAGCGGATTCATCGCCTGACAGGGCCTGATCGGTGGGCGCCAACACCGGCTTTCTCCTCAGAGTATCCGTTGGCCGTTGGCGGGGTCGAAGAACACCGCCTTGTCGAGATTGAAGGCCAGTTTCGTCTTCTGCCCTGCAACCACGCTGACGTCGGCGCGCAGTCGCGCGGTTACCTGCTTCTTGCCAAGACGGGTGACGGCAAATGTGTCGGAGCCAGCGGGCTCAACAACCTCGATCAGGCATTCGCTTTCGGCGATGTTTTTCGCGTTGCGGTCGGCGCCATCGCGGTCGGTCAGCGCCTCGGGGCGAATGCCAAAGATCACTTCCTTGCCGTCATGTGCGGCAAGTCCCGCCGGCGCGTTCGGAATGCCGAGCGCCAAGGGCTCCATCTCGTCGCGATTGGTCGAAATCGACACGCCCGAACCGTTCTTCGTAATCGTCACCGGGATCAGGTTCATCGCCGGCGAACCCATGAAATCGGCAACAAACAGATTGGCCGGGTTGTTGTAGATCTCGGCCGGCGTGCCAGATTGCTGCAGCAGCCCGTCTTTCAGCACGGCGATCTTGGTCGCCAGCGTCATCGCCTCGATCTGGTCGTGGGTGACATAGACGATGGTGGTACCCATGCGCTGGTGCAGCCGCTTGATCTCGGTGCGCATGTCGACGCGCAGCTTGGCGTCGAGGTTCGACAGCGGTTCGTCGAACAGGAACACCTGCGGATCGCGTACCAGCGCCCGGCCGATCGCCACGCGCTGGCGCTGGCCGCCGGAAAGCTGGCTCGGCTTGCGGTCGAGCAGATGGCCGATCTGCAGCATGTCGGCAACTTGAGCGATCGCCTTGTCGCGCTCCGGTTTCGGCACGCCGCGGATTTCCATGCCGAAGGCGATGTTCCCGCCAACGGTCATGTTCGGGTAGAGCGCATAGGACTGGAACACCATGGCGATGTCGCGCTGCGACGGATGCAGCCCGTCGATCACCTTGCCGCCGATGCTGATAGTGCCGCCGGTTGTCGTCTCAAGGCCGGCGATGGAATTGAGCAGCGTGGACTTGCCGCAACCCGACGGCCCGACCAGCACGAGGAAGCCGCCTTCCTCGATTTCCAGGTCGATACCCTTCAGCACCTTCACATTGCCGAAGGTTTTTTCGAGATTGCGGATTTCGAGAAACGCCATGCCTTACCCCTTGACCGCGCCGGCCATCAGCCCGCGCACGAAATAGCGTCCCGCGATAATGTAGACGAGCAGCGTTGGAAGGGCTGCGATCATCGCCGCAGCCATGTTGACATTGTATTCGACGACGCCGGTCGAGGTGTTGACGACGTTGTTGAGCGCCACCGTCATCGGCATCGCGTCGCCCGTGCCGGCATAGGCGGAAGCGAACAGGAAGTCGTTCCAGATGTTGGTGAACTGGTAGATCACGGTGACGACGAAGATCGGCAGCGAGTTCGGCAGCATGATGCGCCGGAAAATCTGGAAGAAGCTCGCCCCATCGATCTGCGCGGCCTTGATCAGCTCGGTCGGAAACGCCTCGTAATAATTGCGGAAGAACAGCGTCGTGAAGCCGAGACCGTAGACGACATGCACGAAAACCAGGTTGACGGTCGGATTGCCGAAGCCGAACGAGAAGCCCGTGGCGTTGCGCAGTGTCATGCCGAAGCGGCCGAGGCTCCCCAGTATCGTCGCCATCGGCAAAAGCACCGACTGGAACGGAATGAAGCAGGCAAACAGCATCAGCCCGAACACCAGCGTGTCGCCGCGAAAGCGCCATTTGGTCAGCACATAGCCGTTGAGCGCACCGAGCAGTGTCGAGATCAGCACTGCCGGAACCACCATCTTGATGGAGTTCCAGAAATATCCCTTGATGCCGGCGCAGGTCAGGCCAACGCAGGTCTCGCCCCAGGCTTTCACCCATGGCTCGAAGGTGGGCGATTGCGGCAAAGCGAGCATGTTGCCGCTCTGGATTTCGTCCATGGTCTTGAACGAAGTGACCAGCATGACGAACAGCGGCATCAGATAGACCAGCGCAAAGAACGCCAGCAGGCCATATATGACGATGCGGTTGAGCGTCCGCGAACCGCCCGCGCCGGTTTTCGGCCGTTCGGAAATGGCTGCGGCGCTCATCGCGGCCGCTCCTTCAGTTCGGAATAGAGGTAGGGAACGATGATCGCGGTGAGGGTCATCAGCATGATCACCGCGCTGGCAGAGCCGACCGCCATCTCGTTTCGCTTGAACGTGTATTCATACATGAAGTTGGAGGGCAGCCAGGCCGAGCCGCCGGGCCCGCCGCTGGTCAGCGCCACCACCAGATCGTAGGATTTGATGGCGAGGTGGGCCAGGACAATGAACGCCGAGAGGAAAACCGGCCGCAGCATCGGGATGATGATGCGCCGGTAGAGCTGGAACGACGAGGCGCCGTCGATCTGCGCTGCTTTCATGATCTCGCCGTCGATGCCGCGCAGGCCGGCCAGGAACATCGCCATGACGAAGCCCGAGGCCTGCCAGACACCGGCGATCACCACCGTGTAGATGACGAAATCCTTGTTCTTGATCCAGTCGAAATGGAAGCTCGTCCAGCCCCATTGATGCAGCGTCTGCTCGAGGCCGAGCCCGGGGTCGAGGAACCATTTCCAGGCGACGCCGGTGACGATGAAGGACAGCGCCATCGGGTAGAGGTAGATCGGCCTGAGCACGCCCTCGCCGCGAATCTTCTGGTCGAGCAGGATCGCCAGGAACAGCCCGAGCGCCAGGCAGATGCCGATATAGAGAAAACCGAAAATTCCCATATTGGTGATCGACGTATACCAACTCGACGGCGGATCGTTCTCGAACGTCCAACGCCAGAGGCGCTGATAGGCGCGCGGGCCGGTGAGCGTGTAGGACGGGAATGTCTTGGAATTGGTGAAGGACAGATAGACCGTCCAGAGAATGAAGCCGTAGACGAATACAATCGTGACGGCAAAGCTCGGGGCCAGAACGAGCTTGGGCAGCGCATCCTGCAACCATGCCCGCCCGGACACTCGCGTGCTGTGCACCGGTGTCAGGTCTGTCTCGGTCTTGGCAACCGTGCTCATTGGTCCGTCCCCTCCCAGGGCCGTTTTGATCCGGAGACGGTGCCTCCCCCGCCAGTGGCGGGAGAGGCTTCGTCGTTCAAAGGCTTACTTGGCGTCGTCGATCGCCTTCACGAGCTCTTCGACAGCCTGCTCGGAGGTCGTGATCTGGCCGTGGACGAATTTGGAGACCACGTCCTTGTAGGCGTTGGCCACTGCCGGCGGTGCGCCATAGCCCTGGGCGAGCGAGCCGAACAGCGTGCCGCCGTCATTGGCTTTCTTCAGGTCGGCGATGCCCTTCTTGCCGCAGGCATCGAAGTCGGTATCCGGAACGTCGGTACGGGCCGGAACCGACCCCTTGACGACGTTGAATGCCGACTGGAAGCTCTTCGACAGCGTGGCGGTTGCCAACGCAACCTGGGCTGCCTTGCGGTCGTCCGGAACGTTGAACATGCCGAACATGTCGGAGTTGTAGATCACGCTCCCGTCCGTGCCGGGGAAACGATAGCAGTAGAAGTCGGTGTCCGGGGCTTTCTTGGCGGCAACGAATTCGCCCTTGGCCCAGTCGCCCATGACCTGCACGAGCGCGTCGCCCTTGATGACCATGGCGGTGGCGAGGTTCCAGTCGCGGCCCGAGAAGTTCGGATCGACGTATTCCTTGATCTTGGCAAGGTTGTCGAAGGACTTCTTCATGGTGTCGGACTTCAGCGATTCATCGTCGAGGTCGTTCATCGCCTTCTTGTAGAATTCGGGGCCGCCCGTCGACAGGACGATCGAATCGAACATGGTGGCTTCCTGCCAGTTCTGACCACCGAGCGCGAGCGGAATGACACCAGCAGCCTTGGCCTTGTCGAGCAGCGCGATCAGTTCGTCGAAGGTCTTCGGCTCGGTGCCGCCGATCTTGTCCATCACCGCCTTGTTGATCCACAGCCAGTTGACCGAGTGGACGTTGACCGGAGCCGCCACCCACTTGCCGTCATAGACGGAGAATTTCTGCAGGGCCGCTGGTACCGACTTGTCCCAGCCTTCCTTGACGGCGGTCTCCGTCAGGTCGCCCATCACGCCCGCCTGTGCGTAGTCGAGCACCGTATAGCCGAGCATCTGCGAGGCGGTCGGATAGGTACCAGCTGCGACCATCGCCTTCAGCGCGGTCATGGCAGCGTCGCCGCCACCGCCTGCCACCGGCACGTCTTTCCAGGCGTAACCTTCCTTCGCCAGATCGCCCTTGAGGACATTCAGTGCAGCTGCTTCGCCGCCCGACGTCCACCAATGCAGCATTTCGACTTCCTTGACGTCGGCAGCTTTGGCGCCGCCAAGACTTAAAGCAATCAGCGCCACACCCGCGGCGAGCTTCGTAACCATACGCAGTGACATAGAATCCTCCCAGATGGCTTGGCGATTGATCGCGCCAGCTGCAAATTTATAACGATATAAATCCCATCCCTGTCAAGGCATTCGTTCGATTGAGTTCGAATGTTGGGCCATCACATTGAAAAAACACCGTTTATTCACGATTGTCGAGATATCGAGCACCACTGTTCAGTGTATTGATTTCCATTTATAACGATATAAATTGGCCGGTTTTCGGCGCATCGAAAGGCTGAGACGATGGACGGTGCCGACAGAAGCGGCAAACGCGACGCGGGCGATGCCGGCACGGCCAAGCCGACGCTTCGCACGATCGCCGAGATAACGGGGCTCGCCGTCACCACCGTATCGCGTGCACTCGGCGGCGCGCCGCAGATCGCGCTCGAAACACGTGAGAAGGTGCAGCGGGTTGCCGAGGAGATCGGCTACCTGCCCGATCGCGCCGCCCAGCGGTTGCGCACCGGGCGCACCAACGTCATCTCGCTCGTGCTCGATCCGCACGACGAAATCCTCGGCTTCGGCACGTCGCTGGTCAGCGGCCTGACAGCAGCGCTTCGCGGCACGCCCTACCATCTTGTCATCACGCCGCATTTCGCCAATGTGCCGAGCATCGACCCTATTCGGTACATCCTGCGCAACCGCATGGCGGACGGCATCATCTTCTCCCGCACCGAGCCTTTCGACGAGCGGGTGAAATTGCTTCTCGAACATGGCTTCCCGTTCGTCTGCCACGGCCGCACCGAACTCGGCACCCCTCACCCATATGTCGACTACGACAATTTCAGCTTCGCCTATGAGGCGACCAGACGCCTGATCGAAAAGGGTCGCAAGCGGCTGGCAATCATCCTGCCGCCGCGCCGCTTCACTTTCTTCCAGCACATCCAGTACGGCTTCATGCGGGCTGTGCGTGAAAGCGGCGTCGAATTCGAGATTGCCGAAGGCATCGACCTCGACAGCACGTCCGCCGATATCAAGGCGCAGGTGTTTGCGCGAATGGCACAACCCAACCCGCCAGACGGTTATGTCTGCAGCGGCGAGGTATCGGCTTTGGCAGTCATGGCAGCGCTGAGCGACCGCGGGCTCAGGCCCGGAACGGACGTCGGCATCGTTGCCAAGCAGACTTCCGGCCTGTTCAGCCTGATCCGCCCCCAGGTCGACACCATCTATGAGGATCTTGCCGATGCGGGCCTGCAGATGGGGCGCCTGCTTCTGGATGCCATCGGCGACCGCAATCTGGGCGAACTCCAATTGCTGCAGCAGCCGAAGCTGAATTTCGGCAACGACGCCTGATCTGTGGACAATGCGCGTGGGCATCGCAAGGCCCATGTCGGCAATATCGTCAACGCGCTAGCATCACTCCATGCAGCCATCCAAAGACATTTCGCGCCTCATCGAAATCATGGCAGCGCTTCGCGCGCCGGTAACGGGGTGTCCGTGGGACATCGAGCAGAATTTCGAGACGATCGCCCCATACACGATCGAGGAAGCCTATGAGGTTGCCGACGCGATCGCGAGGGCCGATTTCGACGATCTGCGCCAGGAACTCGGCGACCTGCTGCTGCAGGTTGTTTACCACGCGCAGATGGCCAATGAGGCCGGCGAATTCTCCTTCGGCGACGTCGTGGAGGCCATCACCACCAAGATGATCCGCCGCCACCCGCATGTCTTCGGCGACGACAAGGCGCGCAGTGCCGGCATGGCCAAGGGCATGTGGGAGAAGATCAAGGCCGAGGAAAAGGCCGAGAAGCGCAATGCGCGGCTCGCCCGCGGGCTTGACGCGGAAGATCACGGCAGCGGTTTTCTCGACGGCATCCCCGTCGCCTTCCCGGCGCTCACCCGCGCATTGAAGCTTCAGGAAAAAGCTGCGCGCGTCGGCTTCGACTGGGTTGAAGCCGGGCCGATCCTCGACAAGATCGAGGAGGAAATCGGTGAGCTACGCGAGGCGATGGTCAATGCCGACGAAGCTTCGATCAAGGATGAATTCGGCGACGTGCTATTCGCGCTGGTCAATTTCGGCCGCCACCTGAAGATCGATTCAGAGGCTGCGCTCAGCGGAACCAATGAAAAATTCCGCAGCCGCTTCCATTACGTCGAGACTGCCCTGAACGCATCGGGACGAAGCCTTGAGGCAGCCAGCCTGGAGGAAATGGAAGAGCTCTGGCAGCAGGCGAAGAAAACAAAGTAAGCGCCGTTACCCGTTGTTTTTACGACGCAATCTGCTTTCGATCTCGTCGCGCGCGACAGCGGTGGCTTTCATCGAAATCGACACACTGCCGTCCTCATTGTCCGTCCGCTTGACGATGTCGCCATTGCGGTAAAGCCAATCGACCATGCCGAGCTGGCTCGGCGACAATGTCACATTCACCGGCTCCAGTTCTCCCGACAGCCGCTCTTCGATCAGTGCCGCAAGCGCGTCGATGCCCTCGCCGGTGATGGCGGAAATTGCGACGGGCGGAGCCGGCTTGCCGCTTGCGCTCTCGGCCAGCAGCCGTTCGCGATTGCCCTCGTCCAGCCTGTCGATCTTGTTCCAGACTTCGACGATGCGCTTGCTGTCAGCGGCGTCGACGCCCAGATCGACCAGAATATGCTCGACATCTTCCGCCTGCGCCGCCGTATCCGGATCGGATATGTCGCGCAGGTGGATGATCAGGTCGGCCTCGACCACCTCTTCCAGCGTGGCGCGAAACGCCGCGATCAGATGGGTCGGCAGATCGGAGATGAAGCCGACCGTATCGGACAGGATGATCGGCGTGCCATGTGGCAGTCGCACGCGCCGCAGCGTCGGATCGAGCGTCGCAAACAACATGTCCTCGGCAAGCACGCCTGCTCCGGTCAACCGGTTGAACAGCGTTGACTTGCCGGCATTGGTGTAGCCGACGATGGCGACAACCGGAAACGGCACCTTTTTGCGCTTGGCGCGGTGAAGGTCGCGGGTCCTGCGGACCGTCTCAAGCTCGCGTTTGAGCTTGATGATCTTTTCCTGCAGCGCGCGCCGGTCCGATTCGATCTGCGTTTCGCCGGGACCGCCGAGGAAGCCCGCGCCGCCGCGCTGGCGCTCAAGGTGGGTCCAGCTGCGAACCAGCCGGCCTTTCTGGTAGTTGAGATGGGCAAGCTCGACCTGCAGCGTGCCTTCCTTGGTGCGCGCGCGCCGGCCGAAGATTTCGAGGATCAGCCCGGTGCGGTCGAGCACCTTGGCGTTGGTCTCTTTTTCCAGATTGCGCTGCTGCACCGGCGTCAGCGGATGATCGACAATGACCAGGTCGGCATGGGTTTCGCCAACGATTTCAGCAAGTTCTTCCACCTTGCCGCTGCCCAGCAGCGTTGCCGGGCGCGGATCGTTGACGGTGACGATGGCGGTGTGCACGGGATTTAGATCGATCGCGCGCGCCAGGCCGACCGCTTCCTCCAGCCGCGCCTCGGCAGAGCGCATCAGGCGCGGACGGTTCGAGTCCTCGTCATTGCGCTGCTGGCGTGAAAGCACCGGCACGATGACGACGGCGCTGGTCGGTTTTTCCGCAGTGGAGCGCTCCGAGCCATCGGCCCGTGATCTATGCGCCCCATTGCCGGCGTGTTTTTCTTGAGCCAATCAGGCGCCCTGGTTGCTTTCCTCACCATCGAACATCTGAACCGGCTGGCTCGGCATGATGGTGGAAATCGCATGTTTGTAGACGAGCTGGGAATGCCCGTCGCGGCGCAGCAACACACAGAAATTGTCGAACGACGTCACCACGCCGGTCAGCTTTACGCCGTTGATCAAAAAGATTGTAAGTGGGTTCTTGCTCTTCCGAACCGAGTTCAGGAATAGATCCTGAAGATTTTGCGACCGTTCCGCCATTTTTCTTATCTTTCGCCGATCCCCCGTCGATTTGCGAGCCACTGCGCCAAAATAATTGACCCATGTCAAGCGCGCAAACCACCCCTTGTCGTAAGCCACGACAAGCGGAACGAGACATATTGAAGTAAATTCCTGCTAAGCCGTTATCAGCCTAACCTTTTTTCCGCAACGTCAAAAACACCTGATGCTGCGAAAGCACAGGCCATACCACCGAAGGTTGATCGCTACATTGCAAATTGCAACGATTTCAGAGCGTTTTTGCCGACATTGCCGATCGCCGGCAAACTTCAAAAAAATTCGAGGCTGACGCGAAACATCTGCTCCACATGCCGAACGGCGTCGGCGAGAGCGAAGATAACGACGCGATCCTTCGGCCTGATTCTCATCGCGCCGTTCGGCTTCAGCACCTGTCCATCCCGATAAATGGCGCCGATGCGCATGCCATCCGGCAGGTCGAGATCGCGCAGATAGCCGCCGACGAGCGGCGAGGTTTCGAGCGCTTCGGCTTCGATGATCTCGGCAGCACCGCGCTGGACGCTGTGAACGGCGCGGATACGGCCGCGCCGGACGTGCTGCAGCACGCGGGAGATCGTTATCGAGCCCGGATTGACGTAGGCGTCGATGCCGAGCGATTTGGTAAGATCCTGGTAGGCCGGATTGTTGATCAGAACCAGATTGGCCTTGCAGCCCAGCCGCTTGGCCATGACGCTCGACAGAATATTGACCTGATCGTTGTTGGTCAGCGCGACCATCAGGTCGGCATCCTGGATGTCAGCCTCGAGCAGAAGCTTCTGGTCAAGCGCGCTGCCATTCAGCACAACCGTACGCCGAAGCTGGTCGGCAACGGTGACGGCGCGTTCGCGCGTGGACTCGATGATCTTGATCTTGGTGCGGCTCTGGCGCTGCTCGATAGTCTTGGCGACATACAGGCCGATATTGCCGCCGCCGGCGATAACGATGCGCGTCGCCTCCTCCTCATCATGCCCGAAAAGGCCCAGGGTGCGGCGAACCTGATCCTTTGGCGTGACGACATAGGCGATATCGCCCGGCAAAAGCTGGTCTGCCGAATGCGGTATGAACAGGTTTTGGCCGCGGGTGACGCCAACCACGGTCGAGAGCAGGTCGGGAAACAGCTCGCTCAACTGTGCCAGCGGCGTATGCACGACCGGGCAGTCCTCCAGGCATTCGATCGCCACCATCGCGATCTTGTTCTCGGCAAAGCGCACGACGTCAGTGGCACCCGGCAGCGCGATGCGGCGCAGCACCATTTCGCCGACTTCCATCTCCGGCGAGATGATCACGTCGATCGGCAGATGCTCGCGCGAAAACAGGTCCTGATAATGCGGCTTGAGATAGGATTGCGCGCGAATGCGGGCGATCTTCATCGGCACGTTGAACAATGCGTGAGCCACCTCGCAGGCGACGATGTTGACCTCATCGTGAAGCGTAACCGCGATGATCATGTCGGCGTTCTGCGCGCCGGCAGCTTCAAGCACTTCGGGGTGCGAGCCGTGCCCGACAAAGCCGCGCACGTCCAGCGTATCGCGCACCGCCTGAATGAGTTCCGGCGCGGTATCGATGATCGAAACGTCGTTCTTCTCGGCGGCCAGGCGCTCGGCAATGCCGTAGCCGACCTGACCCGCACCGCAGATGATCACGCGCATTTAGCGCGCCAGCCGGTTTAGTGGATCGAACACGCTTAGACCCCGAGCGATTTGAGTTTTCGGTGAAGTGCCGATCGCTCCATACCAATGAACTCGGCCGTGCGCGAGATGTTGCCGCCGAAACGGTTTATCTGCGCGATCAGATATTCCTTCTCGAACATTTCACGCGCTTCGCGCAGCGGCAGCGCCATGATGTGCTGGTCGGACTGATTGGGCGCCCGCGGCATGACGTCTCCGATCTCCGAAGGCAGGAGGTCGGCCGTAATCGGCGCGTCGACATCGTCGGCGCGAACCAGAATCATCAGGCGTTCGATGTTGTTGCGAAGCTGGCGCACATTGCCCGGCCAGTTGTGCGCCTGCAGCACCGCCATGGCGTCATCGCCGATACGGCGCGGCTTGATGCCGGCCTGCCGCGCGATCTGCTTGATGAAGCCGTCCACCAGATAGGGAATGTCCTCGCGACGCTCGGCGAGACCCGGAACATGGACAGGAACCACGGCCAGACGGTGATAGAGATCCTCGCGGAAACGTCCCTCGGCGATCATGCCTTCAAGGTTCTGGGCGGTAGAGGAGATGATGCGCACGTCGACCTTGACTCGCTTGGTGCCCCCTACCCGCTCGAACTGCTGATCGACAAGCACGCGCAGGATCTTGCTCTGCGTTTCGCGCGGCATGTCGGCCACTTCGTCGAGATACAGGATGCCGCGATGGGCTTCCTCCAGCGCGCCCACCTTGCGCTCACCACCGCCATTCGATTCCGTGCCGAACAGCTCGACCTCCATGCGTTCGGGCGTGATCGTTGCCGAATTCACCGAAACGAAGGGGCCGGTCTTGCGCGCTGAAAGCGCATGGATGGCGCGGGCCGCCTGCTCCTTGCCGGAACCCGAGGGGCCGATGATCATGACGCGGCTGTTGGTGGGAGCGACGCGCTCGATCGTCTGCCGCAACTGGCTCATGGCTGAAGACATGCCGATCAGGTCGAAGGATTCGCCGCTGCGCATCTTCAGTTCGGAAACTTCGCGTTTGAGCTTCGATGTTTCGAGCGCGCGTTCGGCGATCAGGATCAGCCGGTCGGCCTTGAACGGCTTTTCGATGAAGTCATAGGCGCCGCGCCTTATCGCCGACACCGCGGTCTCGATATTGCCATGGCCCGATATCATCACGACCGGGAGGCTTGGGTGCATCACCTTGATCTGATCAAGCAAAGCCAGACCGTCGAGGCGCGAACCCTGCAGCCAGATGTCGAGGAACACCAGCCTCGGCACGCGATCGGCAATAGACGCAAGTGCGCTGTCGGCATCGTGGGCCGTTCGGGTTTCATGACCCTCGTCGCTCAAAATTCCGGCGACAAGTTCGCGGATATCTTCTTCGTCATCGACGATGAGAATGTCAGACGCCATTATCGACCTTTTCAGTTTCTCGTTCGTTTTCAACGTTCCCGCCACCTTGCCCCTTAGCCGAAGCTTCGGTGACGGAAGGAAGCAGAATGCTGATCATCGCGCCGCGCCCGCCGTGGAAATCGGCGGGTGCGTCATGAAGTTCCAATTGCCCGCCATGGTCCTCGATGATCTTCTTGACGATCGCGAGGCCAAGGCCGGTACCTTTTTCACGTGTGGTCATATAGGGCTCAAGAAGCCGTTGGCGATTCTCGCGTGGCAGGCCCTTTCCGTTGTCGATCACGTCGACGCGAATCATCGCGCCCTGGCGCTGCGCCTGTATCCGGATGACCCCCGGTTCATTACCCTCCCGCTCCGTGGATTCGATCGCCTCGGCCGCATTCTTGATGACGTTGCCGAATGCCTGGGACAGAAGGCGGCTGTCGAAAGTGCCCTTCAGCGACTCGCTGCCGAAATCACGCTCGAAAGCGATATCGGAACGGCTGACCTCGACCAGGAAAGAGGCTTCATGCAGCGCTTCGCGCAGGTCAATGTTCCGCATTTCCGGTTTCGGCATGCGCGCGAAGGCGGAGAATTCGTCGACCATTCGGCCGATATCGCCGACCTGCCGGATGATCGTGTCGGTGCACTGATCGAAAACCTCGCGATCCTCGGTGATGACCTTGCCGTAGCGGCGCTTGATGCGCTCGGCAGAGAGCTGGATCGGGGTCAGCGGGTTCTTGATTTCATGGGCGATGCGCCGCGCGACATCGGCCCAGGCAGATGTGCGCTGCGCCTGCATCAAGTCGGTAATGTCATCGACGGTCACGACGTAGGATTTCTCGCCATGCTCGTTGTCGTCTTCTTCGATCGTCACCTGCACATTGAAGGTACGTTCCGCGCCGGCGCGATAGAACGTTACCTGCTCCCGATATGCAGGACGGCCTGAGCTGCGGCAGATTTCGAAGACGCGGCCGACATGCGGCAGAATGGCGGACAGGTTCTGACCCATCGAGGTTTCGGCCGATATCGCCAGCATGGTTTCGGCGGAGCGATTGACGATGGTCACGATGCCGTATGGATCAACGCCGATGACGCCGGCCGTCACGCCGGATAGAACGGCTTCGGAAAAACGCCGCCTCTCGTCCACCAGATCCTTGGCTTGCAGGATTTCGTTACGCTGCGACTTGAGCTGCAGGATCATCTTGTTGAACGTGTCACCCAGCGAGGCAACATCGCCATCGGACTGACGCACTGGCACGGAAACATCGAGATTGCCGGTGGAGACATCGTCGGCAGCACCGATCAATTGCCGGATCGGACGTACGAGGCGATCCGCGACCGCGATACCGGTCCAGATAGCCGACAGAACGACGATCAGCGTGAGCGACAGATAAGGAAGCGCGAGTGCTACCTGCGAGGTGCGGCGGTTTACTTCCAAGCCGCGATACTCGTCGGTGTTGGCGCGCACGATTTCCCGGGCCTTGATGACCTCCGGATCGACGAGGCGGATCGTGTAAAGGTAGACCCCTTCGATCTCCTTCAGCTTTATGATTGCCCCGACGATGTTGCGGGTGCGCGGCTCGATCATCTGCGGCGTTTCATTTGCCTCTGCCGCCGCTCCGGGCGGCGGCTCCGGCATGGGAAAATCGGCGGTCGTCTCCGCCGTCATCACAAACGATCCGTCCGCCTTGATCAGTGCTGCATGTGCCAGCGAACGGCCGGCGGCCTGCTGGCTCATGAAATTGCGAAAGCCTGTCCGGTCGAGGCTGTAGAGCGCTCTTGCATTGTCGAGGTCGTAGGCCATCGACAGCGTCGTGCCCATGAGATTGCGGCCGTTTTCCAGGACATAGGCGTCGGCGATCGAGAGCGAGGAATTGACGATCGTCTTGGTGCGGATTTCGAACCAGCGATCGAGGCCGATGTTCAGCGTGATCGAGGCAATGATGGCCACCGCAAGTGCGGGCACCGCTGCAACCAGCGCGAACATCGTGACAATGCGCACATGAAGGCGTGACGCCGCCTTGCCGGTCCGACGCGCATTGAGAATGCGGTGAACCTCGCGCACCACCAGCGCGGCAAGGAACAGGATGAACGCAGCATTGGCGCCAATGAGAATCAGCGTCGTCGTCGGATTGGGCGTAAGCGGGGTCGCACCGACCAGGATGGCGAACGACACCGCTGCGGTCAGCAGGGCGCCGACCACGGCTATGACGCCGGGCAAAGCCAGAAGCCGCCTGCCGTCTGCGCGCGCTGCCGGGAAGACAGATCGCGAGAATATTGAACTCTGAGTCGTCATGCCGCCGCTTGCAAAGCCTACAATTGCGTTGAATCTATGCAACACATTGTGGCGATTATGCAACAAAAGTGGCGGCAGTGGTAATGTTTGACGCGATTGCGGCGGAAATCCACCGCGAAATCATCCCTGCTTGGAAGCCCGGTAGACGTTGACGCCGAGTTCGCGGATTTTCTTGCGCAGCGTATTGCGGTTCAACCCCAGCAATTCCGCGGCCTTGATCTGATTGCCGCGGGTAGCCGTCATCGATGCCAGCACAAGCGGGAACTCGACCTCGGCAAGAATGCGCTGATAGAGCCCTGGCGGCGGCAATTCGCCACCGAAGGAGGCAAAATACCGCTGCAGGAAATGCTCGACGGCCTGCCCGATCGACAGATCGTCGGGAACGAGAGTACCGCCGCTCATCGTCTGCTGGTCGCCGGATTTCAGTTCGGTCTCGATGATCTCGGGCGAGATTTCGTCCTGCGCGTAAAGTGCGGCCAGCCGGCGAACCAGATTTTCCAGTTCGCGCACATTGCCCGGCCATGGGTAGCGCTTCATCAGTTCGAGACCGCCGCTCGAAATGCGCTTGACCTGCAAGCCTTCGCTTTCGCCCTGCTTGAAGAAGTGCCGGACGAGGTCGGGAATGTCCTCCGAGCGCTCACGCAGCGCCGGAAGCCTTAGTGGCACGACGTTCAAGCGGTAGAAAAGATCTTCACGAAACAACCCTTGATTGATCAGCGTGCGCAGATCCTTGTTGGTCGCGGCGACGATGCGCACATCCGTCTTGATCGGGGTGCGGCCACCGACAGTCGTGTATTCGCCCTGCTGCAGCACGCGCAGCAGCCTCGTCTGCGCCTCCATCGGCATGTCGCCGATCTCATCAAGGAACAGCGTGCCGCCCTCTGCCTGCTCGAAGCGTCCGGTCGAACGGTTCTGCGCGCCGGTGAAGGCGCCTTTCTCGTGCCCGAACAGTTCCGATTCGATCAGGTCGCGCGGGATGGCGGCCATGTTGATGGCCACGAAAGGTCCGTTACGGCGACGGCCATATTCATGCAGCGCCCGCGCCACCAGTTCCTTGCCGGTGCCCGATTCGCCGGAAATCATCACCGTCAGGTCGGTCTGCATCATGCGGGCGAGCATGCGGTAGATGTCCTGCATGGCCGCCGAACGCCCGACCAGCGGCATCGTCTCCGGCTGGTCTTCATGCCGCGGCTCGATCTTCGGCCGCTTGGGCTCCGACAGGGCGCGGTTGACGATGTTGAGGAGTTCGGTGAGGTCGAACGGCTTGGGCAGATATTCGTAAGCGCCGGTCTCCGAGGCGCGGATGGCGGTCATGAAGGTGTTCTGCGCGCTCATGACGATGACCGGCAGTTCTGGCCGCGCCTTCTTGATGCGCGGCAGCATGTCGAAGGCGTTTTCGTCGGGCATCACCACGTCGGTGATAACCAGATCGCCCTCGCCCGCCGCCACCCAGCGCCACAAGGTTGCGGCGTTGGAGGTGACGCGAACTTCATGCCCGAAGCGCGACAGCGCCTGATTGAGCACGGTGCGGATGGCGGCGTCGTCGTCCGCTACGAGAATATTGCCGCGGACCGTCATTTCCGGTGTCCTTCGCTTGCGCCGTCATGGTGCGGCGCCGTTTCCTTCCACGCCGGCATCAGCACACGAAACGTCGTGCCGCGCGGGGTGGATTCGCATTCGATGATGCCGCCATGCTCGCCGACGATCTTGGCGACCAGCGCCAGACCGAGACCCGAGCCGTTCGGCTTGGTTGTGATGAAGGGATCGAACAGGATCGGCAGTATGTCTTCCGATACGCCCGGCCCGTTGTCGTGAACGCAGAACTCCAACGGCAGCGAAACGCGATCCTGCGATCCCGCCACCGAAACGCGCATGCCGGGGCGGAAAGCGGTGGAGAGCGTGATTTCACCGTCCGGCTTCGAGCCTATGGCTTCGGCCGCGTTCTTGATCAGATTAAGGAAGACCTGAATGAGCTGATCCCGATTAGCAAAGACCGAAGGCAGTGAAGGATCATACTCTTCCAATATATTGATCTTGTTTGCAAAACCGTTCTTGGCCAGCGCCTTCACATGGTCGAGGACAATGTGAATATTCACCGGGTAGCGGTCGATCGGGCGCTCGTCGGAAAAGACCTCCATGCGGTCGACCAGCGAAACGATGCGGTCGGTCTCGTCGGTGATCAGCCGCGTCAAGGCGCGATCCTCATCCGATACCGCCGTCTCGAGAAGCTGGGCCGCGCCGCGAATGCCCGACAGCGGGTTCTTGATCTCATGCGCCAGCATCGCCGCCAGCCCGGTCACGGAGCGCGCTGCCCCGCGATGCGTCATCTGCCGGTCGATCTTGTCGGCCATCGAGCGTTCCTGGAACATCACGACGACCGAGCCCGGCAGTTCCGGCACCGGCGCGACATAGATGTCGACCACCTTTTCAATGCCGAGGCGCGGCGAAGACACGTCGACCCTGTACTCGTTGACCGGCGCGCGCCGTTCACGAACCTGCTCGACCAGCGCCAGGATCGGGCTGCCGAAAGGCACGAACCGCGCCAGCGTGTTGCGCGCCAGCACGGTTGCGCTGGAGCGGAAGAAGTCCTCAGCATCGGCGTTGGCGTAGGAGATAAAATCGTCCGGCGCGATCATGACGACCGGTCGGCGGATCGTGTTCAGCACGATCTGTGCCGCATCCGCAGCGCTCACCGGTGTGTCCATTATGCTCATGCAGCGTTCCTCGCAGGCATCTCGGCTTGCGCCGTGAAAGCCTGTCTCAATGTCGCGATTACGATCGCCGGGTCGAAGGATGTCAGGATTTTCGCCCGCAGCTCTGCCACAAGGCCGTCGGCATGGCGATCCAGATACCAGCCAAGATGCTTTCTGGCCTGACGCAGGCCGCTTTCCACGCCGTAATGCGCCAGCATGTCCTCGTAGTGCGCGATCACATAGTCGGCCAGCTGTTCGGATGTTTGCGGCAGCCCCGGCCCGCCAATGTTTGCCGCTGCCGCAGCAATCGCTCCCGCGGCCCACGGCGCGCCATAGCTTCCGCGCCCGACCATTACGGCATCGGCGCCGGATTGCGCCAGAATGCCGGCTGCGTCGGCGGCTGTGCAGACGTCGCCATTGGCGACAACGGGTATGGATACGGCTGCCTTGACGCGCGCAATTGCCCGCCAGTCGGCTTTGCCCTGGTAGAACTGGCAGCGGGTGCGGCCATGGATGGTGACCATTTTCACGCCGGCCTGCTCCGCCCGGCGCGCAAGGATCGGCGCGTTGAGCGCGCTTTCGTCCCAGCCGAGGCGCATCTTCACCGTAACCGGCACATCGACAGCGCCGACGACCGCCTCGATCAGCGTCAGCGCATGGTCGAGATCACGCATCAGTGCCGAGCCGGAATAACCGCCGGTGACCTTCTTGGCCGGGCAGCCCATATTGATATCGACGATATCAGCGCCCTCGCCCGCCGCTATCCGCGCGCCTTCGGCCATGTGCACAGCCTCGCGGCCGGCAAGCTGGACCATGTGTACCGGCAATCCCGAATGCCGTATGCGCCGCGCTGACTCGGCATGGCCTTTAGCCAGTTCGCCGCTGGCTACCATTTCGGAGACGACGAGCCCTGCCCCATGCGCGTAGGCGCGCTCACGGAACGGCAAATCCGTGACACCGGACATCGGCGCGAGAAAAACGCGATTGCGGATTTTGACGCCACCGATTTCGAGCGGTTTGGCAAGGTCCGTGAAATCAGGCATGCACAAATACCAAGCAATCCTTCTTGTTGCACATTCTCTAGCCAGTTTTGGCTGCGCATGCAACGCTGAAGTGGTTCAACAATGTGGCGGTTTCGGGAAATCGCTGGCCTTCGGGCCGGGCTGCGACTATGCGTCTCGCATGGCTATAGAGCAACCTGAATCAACCGGAAAGCGGTCCATCGCGGCGATCATTCTTGCCGCCGGGCGTGGCGAGCGTGCCGGGCAAACCGACGGGCCCAAGCAATATCGCAGGATCGGCGGACGAGCCGTCATCGCCTGGACGCTGGATGCTTTCATCGATCACCCTGGCATTGGACCTATCGTCGTTGCAATACATCCCGATGACGATGCGCTTTTCCACGAAGCGGCAGGCACGCTCCCCAACCGGGTGGTGACGGTGAAAGGCGGCAGGACGCGCCAGGAATCGACCTGGCTTGCCCTGCAGGCGCTTGGCGGCCACCACCCGAAAGCCGTGCTCATTCATGATGGTGTGCGCCCATTCGTCGATGCCGCAACGATGGACCGCGTGATTGCCGCGATCGATGAAAAACATGGCGCGCTGCCCGCTTTGCCCGTTTCCGACACGCTGAAGCGCGAGGCCGCGGACGGCACGATCGAAGAAACCGTCCCTCGGGCCGGCCTGCATGCGGCGCAGACGCCGCAGGGTTTTCCGTTCGAACTCATCCGCGAAACGCATCGCCGCGCATTCGAGGCCCGGCGTATCGACTTCACCGACGACGCAGCCATTGCCGAATGGGCCGATATCCCGGTGCGGATCGTTCTCGGCTCGCCCGACAATGTCAAACTCACCTGGGCAAGGGATATTTTCATGGCAGATCAACGCCTTGGCGGACGCAGCTCGAGCTTTCCCGATGTCCGCACCGGCAATGGCTACGATGTGCATTCCTTCGAAACAGGCGATCACGTCACGCTATGCGGCGTCGCCATCCCGCATAACAAGCGGCTTTCCGGCCATTCAGACGCCGATGTCGGGCTCCATGCCCTGACCGATGCGCTGCTGGCGACCTGCGGTGCCGGCGATATCGGCACGCATTTCCCACCCTCCGATCCACAATGGAAGGGCGCGGCATCGCACATCTTCGTGGAGCATGCCGCAAAGATCGTTCGCTCGAACGGCGGGCGGATCGCCAATGCCGACATCACGCTCATTTGCGAAGCGCCGCGCGTCGGCCCGCATCGCGAGGCGATGACGGAGGCGCTGTCGAAAATGCTCGGAATCACCAAAAATCGCATTTCCATCAAGGCGACCACCAATGAAAAACTCGGGTTCGTCGGCCGCGAGGAAGGCATAGCGGCAATCGCGACCGCCAGCGTGGTCTATCCAGGGGAACTGCCCGAATGAGCGATCTTCAGCAACTAGCGATCGCCTTTCTCAAGGCATGCCGCGACCACGGCATCATGGCCGCCACGGCGGAATCCTGCACCGGTGGTATGATCGCCGCAGCTTTGACCGACATAGCGGGATCGTCCTCGGTGGTCGATCGCGGCTTTGTCACCTACTCCAATGAAGCCAAGATGGAGATGCTCGGCGTTTCCGCCGCCACGCTCGACGCTTATGGCGCAGTTTCGCGCGAGACCGCATATGAGATGGCAGCGGGAGCGCTTGCGCGTTCCAGGGCAGGCATCGCCATGGCGGTTACGGGCGTCGCCGGACCGGACGGCGGTTCGCCGGAGAAGCCGGTCGGCCTCGTCTGGTTCGGCCTTGCAATAAAGGATTGGCCCATCATCACGGAAAGCCACGTCTTCGAGAACAACGGCCGGGACTTCATTCGCCGTGAAACCGTGCGGACCGCACTGGAAATGAGCCTGAGGGAACTTGGCTGAGGCTAGCCGCCTACAGCTGCAAAGCCATGCCTATCGAGGCAGGCGCCGTGGGCTCAAAGCCGAACTTTTCATACAGATGCCGCGCCGGGCCGTCCGCTATAAGGCTGACATAGGCAGTCTCGGGAGCCGTGGCGCGCAGATAGCCGACCAGCGCCTCCATGATTTTCTTGCCCAGGCCCTTGCCCTGATGATCCGGATCAACGGCAATGTCGGTGATTTGATAGAAGCACCCGCCATCCCCGATAATCCGCCCCATGCCGACCGTCTCGCCGTTCCATATCAGCGTGACCGCATAGATCGTATTGGGCAAACCGAGAGCGGCGGCTTCTAGTGTCTTTTCGCTTAGCCCCGAGATGCTGCGCAGCCGTCTGTAGGTTTTGATATCGGGCGTACCGACAACCAGCAGATAGTCGTCGGCTTCAGGATTGTTGTTATCCAACTGCTTTGACCGATTCTGGCTTGCCATAGATTACTTCCGCGCGCTTTTCGAACGCCTCCACGAACATGCGGAAGGCGCGGTCGAACATCGCGCCCATCAGCGCGCCGAGAATGCGGCTCTTGAATTCGTAGTCGATGAAGAAATGGATGTCGGTGCCTGCCCCGCTCTCGGCAGCATCGAAGCGCCAGATGTTGCTTAGGTAGCGGAATGGGCCGTCGAGATATTTCACGTCGATGGCATTCTCGTCCGGTTTCAGATGAACCTGGCTGGTGAAGGTTTCGCGGATCGCCTTGTATCCGACCGTCATGTCGGCAACCAGCAGCGTTCGTCCGTCGCGCTCCTTGCGGGAGCGGACGCTCAGCGCTTCGCACAGCGGCAGGAACTGCGGATATTGTTCTACATCCGCAACGAGCGCAAACATCTGGTCGGGCGTGTGGCCGACGTGGCGGATGGTCTCGAATTTCGGCATAGTCTAGGCGGAAGCCTTGGCCGACTTCTTGAGATGCTCTTCACGCGCCGCCCGGAGCTTGGCGAAATCGTCGCCGGCATGGTGCGACGAGCGCGTCAGCGGGCTGGAGGCAACGAGCAGAAAGCCCTTGGTCATGCCGACCGTCTCATAGGACTTGAACTCGTCCGGCGTCACGAACTTCTTGACCGCGTGGTGCTTCTTCGACGGCTGCAGATACTGGCCGATGGTCATGAAGTCGACATCGGCGCTGCGCAGATCGTCCATGAGCTGAAGCACTTCGTTACGCTCCTCGCCCAGCCCGACCATGATGCCGGATTTGGTGAAGATCGACGGATCGAGTTCCTTGACCCGCTGCAACAGGCGGATCGAGTGGAAATAACGCGCGCCCGGCCGCACCGTCAGATAGTTCGACGGCACCGTTTCGAGGTTGTGGTTGAAGACATCGGGCTTGGCCGCGACCACGATCTCCAGCGCGCCTTCCTTGCGCAGGAAGTCCGGCGTCAGGATTTCAATGGTGGTCGCAGGCGTCGCCGCGCGGATGGCACGGATCACGTCGGCGAAATGCTGTGCGCCGCCATCGTCGAGATCGTCGCGGTCGACCGAAGTGATCACGACATGGGTGAGCCCCATCTGCTTGACGGCCTTGGCCACGCTCTCCGGCTCATTCGGGTCGAGCGGCAGCGGGCGACCGGTCGCCACATTGCAGAAGGCGCAGGCGCGAGTGCAAATCTCGCCCATGATCATGAAAGTGGCGTGCTTCTTCTCCCAGCACTCGCCGATATTGGGGCAGCCGGCCTCCTCGCACACCGTCACCAGCTTGTGCGATCGCACGATCTCGCGCGTTTCGGCATAGCCCTTGGAGACAGGCGCCTTGACGCGAATCCAGTCGGGCTTGCGCAGAACCTCCTGATCAGGCCGATGGGCCTTTTCGGGATGCCGCACGCGCGGCGTGGTCGAAACCAGATCGAGGACGGTAACCATTTATCTTCCTAGCTCGCACGCTGCGTGCGGCCGAATATCCAGAGAATGACGATCGCGCCGACGATGGCGACGAGCAGATTGCCGAAAAAGCCGTAGTAATTGACGTTCAGCAGTCCAGCCAGCGTGCCACCGACGAAGGAGCCGGCTATGCCGACCAGGATGTTGGTGAAAAAGCCGTGGTCGCGGTTCATCGTCTTTTCGGCGACATAGCCGGCAAGAAAGCCGATGATCAACATGCCGAAAAAGCCGGTTCCCGGCATTCCCATAATTCCGTAACTCGGTTCCATCACCGCCTCCTCGCGACCCTTGGTTCACCCCATATAAGTCAGAACGTCGCGCTGCAACAGACCCGCCAGAGACCAGCTGTCATGCGTTCAGCGCGCGGCCGTAAGCGTCGAGCACACTTTCCTTCATCATTTCCGACAGCGTCGGATGCGGGAAGATCGTGTGCATCAATTCTTCCTCGGTGGTTTCGAGGTTCATGGCCACCACAAAACCCTGGATCAGCTCGGTCACTTCCGCGCCGACCATATGCGCGCCCAGCAGCTGTCCGGTCTTCTTGTCGAAAATGGTCTTCACCATGCCCTGGTCCTCGCCAAGTGCTATCGCCTTGCCATTGGCAACGAAGGGGAAGCGGCCGACACGGATGTCCTTGCCCTGCTCCTTGGCCTTGGCTTCGGTGAGACCGACAGAAGCAACCTGCGGATTGCAATAGGTGCATCCGGGGATCTTCAGCTTGTCCATCGGGTGCACGTTGGGCAGTCCGGCAATTTTTTCGACGCAGACGACAGCCTCATGCTCGGCCTTATGCGCCAGCATCGGCGGGCCGGCGACATCGCCGATGGCATAGATGCCCGGCACATTGGTCTTGCCATAGCCATCGATGACGATGGTGCCGCGCTCCACCTTCACGCCAAGCGCTTCCAGCCCGATATTCTCGACATTGCCCTGCACGCCGACGGCCGAAATCAGCCGGTCGGCGGTGATCTTCTCGACCTTGCCGTCCTTCATCTCGACATGGGCAGTGACCGAGTTCGCGCCCTTCTCGACCTTGGTCACTTTCGCCTCGAGGATGATCTTCATCCCCTGCTTCTCGAACTGCTTCTTGGCAAATGTCGAGATTTCGGCGTCCTCCACCGGCATAACCTGCGGCAGCAGCTCGACCACCGTTACCTCGACGCCCATGGTGCGATAGAAGCTGGCGAATTCGATGCCGATCGCGCCCGAGCCCATCACCAGCAGCGACTTCGGCATTTCCGGCGGCACCATCGCCTCGAAATAGGTCCAGATCAGCTTGCCGTCCGGCTCGATGCCGGGCAGCGCGCGCGGGCGGGCGCCGGTGGCGACGATGATGTGCTTGGCGGTGTAGGTGCCCTCGCCCTTGGTGTTCTTCGGCAATGGCGCCTGCGGCTGCATCGGCTTCTTGGCGGTCTTGGAAACCACGATCTCGCCGGGCTTGGAAAGCTTTGCCTCACCCCAGATCACATCGACCTTGTTCTTCTTCATCAGGAAGCCGACGCCGCCATTCATGCGCTCGGCAATGCCGCGCGAGCGGGCGACGACCGCCTTCAGGTCGGCCTCGATCTTGCCGTCGATCTTCAGGCCGTAGCTCTTGGCGTGTTCGGCATAGTGGAAAATCTCGGCCGAGCGCAGCAGCGCCTTGGTTGGGATACAACCCCAGTTTGAACAGATGCCGGCTAAGTGTTCGCGTTCGACGATTGCCGTTTTCAGGCCAAGCTGCGCCGCGCGGATCGCCGCGATGTAGCCGCCGGGACCCGAACCGATGATGATGACGTCATAGTTTTCGGCCATGTGTTTCCTGCCTTCTTCTATGCCACGTTTCGGGTGAGCAGCACCCATTCGTGTCTCTTGCTGTTTTCGGACAACGGCACCGCCTCGATGCGCTCGGCTTCGGCGAAGCCGTTCATGCGATATAGGTTCTGGGCCGTTTCATTGTGGCTTTCGGTAATCAGGCTGACCGGTCCATCGGCCATGTCGATTTCGCGTTCAAGCAGTGCGCGGCCGATGCCCTTGCCGCGATGATGCTTGTAGACGCCGAGACTGTCGATGAACCGGTTACCGACCACCTTGCGCTGGAGCGCCAACAGCGGCTCGATCACCGGGTGCGGCGCGACGATCTCATGCACGCTGTCGTCCAGATCGTAGGCGATGGATGTTCCGGCAACCTCACCGTCCCATTCGGCAAGGACGGCACTGCGCCATGCGCCCGGCTCGTCTTCCCGCATCTTGGCGCGCCCGCGCTCCAGTGCCGTATCCGTTGTTCCGTTGATGACGGCGCCATACCAGAGCCAACTGGCAAAGCCGTGCGAAGCAACATCGACCAGAACCGCGAGCTCGGCAGCATCGCGCCGTTCGGCGGGCCGAATGGCAAGACGCGCGCTCATTTAAGCTCCAGCATGACCCGCGCCACCGGCGCGATCGCCTCGCCGACCCTTCGCGTGTTTTCCGCGTCGAGATGCACGCCGTCGAGCGGCGTGGTTTCGGCAACGGAGCCGGCATCGAAAAAGCCGCAGCCGAGTTCGTCGGCGAGTGCTTCATATTGCGCCGCAAGTTCACGCGAGGCCTTGTCGCCGCCAGCAAACATTCCGGCAAATTCGGCGTCTTCCGTGCGGCTGACGGATGGTGGCGAAACCAGCAGGATTTCCGGCGCTTCGGCTTCAAGCGGGTATGGATGGCCCTGTACGATCCTGACAAGGCGCGCCATGCCCTGCTTGGCCGCGATCGGATTGCCGTGGATCCACGGCTTCATGTCGTTGGAGCCGAGCATGATGATGATCAGGTCGAGCGGCGCGTGCGTGCCGAGCAGCGTCGGCAGGACACGCGCCCCGTTGCGATCCTCGCCGGCGAGATGATCGTCGAACGCCGTCGTGCGGCCGTTCAGCCCTTCAGCGATGACCTTCACGCCGTCGCCGAGTGCTGCCTGCAGAACGCTCGGCCAGCGATCCTCATAGGCATGACGCGAAGGACCCTCGGCGTTGTAGCCCCAGGTCAGTGAATCGCCGAAGCAGAGGACGGTTTTCATAATGCCGTGCTCCCCGAGGCAACTTCCCCTCCCCCTTGCGGGGAGGGGTAAGGGGTGGGGGTGGCTCCGCCAAGCGCCAACCTGACCGAATTGAGCACGCCGTCCCGGCCCAACATCACTTCAGAATTGGAAAACCGCAAAACCCGGAACCCTTCAGCACGCAAATATTCGTCGCGTTGCCGGTCATAGCTCATGGCTTCGTCTGTCTTATGAATTTCGCCGTCCACTTCGGGCATGTCGCGAAGGTGCTGCCAAAGCCGCTTTTCCGCTTCGGTCGTCGCCTTGCGCAGCCTCGGCGCATTAGCGCGGGCGTTGGCCGACTGCTCTTTCTCCGGCGGCTTATTCCAGGGCAAGTCCATTCTCCTGCAGACTTGGTGTTAGCGGATCGACCCCCACCCGGTCGCTAACGCGACCACCCTCCCCGCAAGGGGGAGGGTTTTCAGCGTCAGACCAGCATTCCCATCGGGTTTTCGATGTGGCGCTTGAAGGCCGTCAGCAGTTCGGCTCCGAGCGCGCCATCAACGGCGCGGTGATCGGTCGAGAGCGTCACCGACATGATGTTGGCTATTCTGATCTCGCCGTTCTTGACCACGGCCCGTTCCTCGCCCGCGCCGATCGCCAGGATGGTGGCGTGGGGCGGGTTGATGACGGCGGCAAAGTCCTTGATGCCGAACATGCCGAGATTGGAAACGGCCGTCGTGCCGCCCTGGAACTCTTCCGGCTTCAGCTTGCGGTCGCGGGCACGCTTGGCCAGATCCTTCATCTCGTTGGAAATGACGGACAGCGTTTTCTCGTCGGCCTTGCGCACGATCGGCGTGATCAGGCCGCCGGGGATCGACACGGCAACGCCGACATCCGCGTGCTTGTGCTGGACCATGTTCTGCTCGGTCCACGACACATTCGCCGTCGGCACGTCGCGCAGCGCCAGCGCCATCGCCTTGATGATCAGGTCGTTGACCGACAGCTTGTAAGCCGGCACGTCGCCCTTCTCGGTCTTGCGCATCGGTGCGGCGGTGTTGAGCTGCGCGCGCAACGCCAGCAGCGCGTCGAGTTCGCAATCGAGCGTCAGGTAGAAATGCGGGATCGTGGTCTTTGCCTCGACCAGGCGCCGCGCGATGACCTTTCGCATATTGTCATGCGGAACGAGTTCATAAGTGCCTTCGGCGAACAGCTTGAGCACGGCGTCGTCCGACATTGCCTTCGGTGCCGGTGCAGCCCCTGCGGGTGCCGGCGCCTTGGCTTCAGGCGCAGCCTTTGCGCCGCCGCCGGCAATCGCCGCCTCGACGTCCGCCTTGACCACGCGGCCATGCGGGCCGGTGCCGGCAATACCGGCAACATCGACGCCGGCATCCTTGGCAATGCGACGGGCGAGCGGCGAAGCGAAGGCCCGATCTCCCGACGCTTCACTCTTTGCGGCGGGCGCGGCTGCGCCGTTTGTCGCGGGAGCCGCCGCTTTTTGGGGCTCAGCCGCGGCAGCCTTGGGTGCCTCAGCCTTTGCCGCTTCCGGCTTCGCTGCCTCGGTCTTTTCGGGCGCGGCCTTTGCCGGAGCGTCGCCGCCCTTGGCGGCAGCGCTTGCATCCTCGCCTTCCGCCGCAAGCACGGCGATCAGCGCATTGACCTTCACGCCTTCGGTGCCGGCCGGAACGACCAGCTTGGCGACGGTGCCTTCATCGACGGCTTCGACTTCCATCGTCGCCTTGTCGGTCTCGATCTCGGCGATCACGTCGCCTGGCGAAACCTTATCGCCTTCCTTGACCAGCCACTTGGCGAGATTGCCCTCTTCCATCGTGGGCGAAAGGGCCGGCATGGTGATGTTGATCGGCATAGCGTCCTCCCGCTTAGCGATACGTGACGGCTTTCACCGCCTCGACGACCTCGCCGACATTCGGCAGCGCCAGTTTCTCAAGGTTGGCCGCGTAAGGCATCGGCACATCCTTGCCGGCGATGGTGATCACCGGCGCATCGAGATGGTCGAAGGCGCGCTGCGAAACCTGATTGGCGATGAAGTCGCCGACCGAGCTCTGCGGGTAGCCTTCTTCAACGACGACCAGACGGTTGGTCTTCTTGACCGAGGCGATGATCGTGTCGAAGTCGAGCGGGCGAATGGTCCTCAGATCGATGATCTCGACATCGATACCCAGGCCGCGCAGTTCGGCTTCCGCCTTGACCGCATAGGTCATGCCGATGCCGAAGGAGACGATGGTCACGTCCTTGCCGGTCTTGTGGATGCGTGCCTTGCCGATCGGGAGGACAAAATCATCGAGCTTCGGCACGTCGAAGGACTGGCCGTAGAGGATTTCGTTCTCGAGGAAGATGATCGGGTTCGGATCGCGGATTGCCGCCTTAAGCAGGCCCTTGGCGTCGGCAGCCGTATACGGCATCACCACCTTCAGGCCCGGAATGTGGCTGTACCAGGCGGCATAGTCCTGGCTGTGCTGGGCAGCGACGCGGGCGGCAGCACCGTTCGGGCCGCGGAACACGATCGGCGCACCCATCTGTCCGCCGGACATATAGAGCGTCTTGGCGGCGGAGTTGATGATCTGGTCGATTGCCTGCATGGCGAAGTTGAAAGTCATGAACTCGACGATCGGCTTCAAGCCGGCCATTGCCGCACCGACGCCGACGCCGGCAAAGCCGTGTTCGGTGATCGGCGTATCGACGACGCGACGCGCACCGAATTCCTGCAGCAGCCCTTGCGTGATCTTGTAGGCGCCCTGGTATTCGGCAACTTCCTCGCCCATGACGAAGACATCTTCGTCGCGGCGCATTTCTTCGGCCATCGCATCGCGAAGCGCTTCGCGGACGGTGGTCGAGACCATCTCGGTGCCGGCCGGAATATCCGGGTCGGCTGCGACTTCGATCTTGGGAGCGGCTGCGACGGGCGCGGGCTTGGTTTCGGCCGGCGCTTCTGCGGGCTTCTCTGCCGGAGCCTTCGCAGACACTTCCTCTTCGCCAACGCCTTCGCCGGCCTTGTCGATGTCCTCGCCTTCGACCGCAAGGATTGCGATCGGCGTGTTCACCTTGACGCCTTCGGTGCCGGCGGGCACGAGAATCTTTCCGAGTACGCCTTCGTCAACGGCTTCGACTTCCATCGTCGCCTTGTCGGTTTCGATCTCGGCGATGACATCGCCAGCGACAACCTTGTCACCTTCGTTCTTCAACCATTTCGAGAGATTGCCCTCTTCCATGGTCGGCGAGAGCGCGGGCATGAGAATTTCGATCGGCATGTCCAGCCCTCCCCTTAATGCGTGATGTCGGTGTAGAGCTCGGAAGCATCCGGCTCGGGATCGGTCTGCGCGAATTCGGCTGCATCGGCAACGATGTCACGCACCTCCTTGTCGACTGCCTTAAGATCGTCCTCGCTCGCCCACTTCTTTTCGAGAACGCGCGCCTTCACCTGCTCGATCGGGTCGTGCTCGGAGCGCATCTTCTGCACCTCCTCCTTCGACCGGTATTTCGCCGGGTCGGACATGGAGTGGCCGCGATAGCGGTAGGTCTGCATTTCAAGGATGATCGGGCCCTTGCCCGAGCGGCACCATTCGGTCGCCAGGTCGGCTGCGGCCTTCACCGCGCGCACATCCATGCCGTCGACCTGTATGCCGGGAATGCGGAACGAGGCGCCGCGCTGCGAGAAATCCGTCTCGGCCGAAGAACGCGATACTGACGTGCCCATGGCGTAACGGTTGTTTTCGATGATGTAGATCACCGGCAGCTTCCACAGCGAGGCCATGTTGAAGCTTTCATAGACCTGGCCCTGGTTGGCCGCACCGTCTCCGAAATAGGTCAGCGAGACATTCTTGTTCTCGCGGTAGCGGTTGGCGAAGGCAAGACCGGTGCCGAGCGACACCTGCGCGCCGACGATGCCGTGCCCGCCGTAGAAATTCTTCTCCTTGGAGAACATGTGCATGGAGCCACCCTTGCCCTTGGAGTAGCCTCCACGGCGACCGGTGAGCTCTGCCATCACGCCGCGCGGCGACATATCCATGGCCAGCATATGGGCGTGGTCGCGATAGGCGGTGATCATCTGATCGCCTTCGATCAGCGCCATCTTGAGGCCGGTAACGACCGCCTCCTGCCCGATATAGAGGTGGCAGAAGCCGCCGATGAAACCCATGCCGTAGAGCTGGCCGGCTTTCTCCTCGAAACGCCGCATCAGCAGCATGTCGCGATAGGCAGCGAGTTCCTGCTCCTTGGTGAAATCAACGGGCTTGGGCGCCACTGGCGCGGAACTGGATTTGCCGTCCGTTTTGGATCGAACGGACGCCTTCTTGGCGGCAGCAGCCATGCATCACTCCCTGGCAATGTCTCTTGTCGGACATGGAAGGGGATGTGCTTCCCCCTCGAATTGGAATGAGGCTAGCATGCAATTCAACGTTCGGCCATGCGGAAAAATGCATGGCTGGCATGCACGTAACCGACTAGAAACATTGAAGATATTGATGATTAACCGACTTACGGTTAATTCGTCTCGTCCGAGGAACGGATGATCGTGATCTCATCGGAATGGGACAGGTTCAACGCCTTGCGCGCCTGTTCGTCCAGCATGTCCTTTTCGAGCGTGCCGTCATGCAGGAGTTGCACCCTGCGCTCAAGCTCGATGCGCTGCGATCTTACAGTATCCAGCTTGGCCTGCAACTCGACCGTCCGGTCCTGCAGCCGGTACTTGGAATAGATGCCGAATTCGCCGTGATAGGCATGAAAACCGAAATAGGACAGGAACAGCACTGCAAGTGCCGGCACGATGAGCCGTCCGGTTTTTCTTTCTTTGTGCTGACGTGTCCACATGGCGCAGATTCCTTCTGCCGCTATCTCGCGCCATCATGCTTAATGTCCGGTTACGGCGGCGAAAAAATCAGCGCCCCGGAACAGAAAAAGGCGAGGATCACTCCCCGCCTTTCCGTGAAAACCAAGCGATAGAAACAGAGGGCAATCAGCCCTTCAGGATCGAGCGTCCTGCAAAGCGCGCCTGCGTGCCGAGCTCCTCCTCGATGCGGATGAGCTGGTTGTACTTCGCGGTACGGTCCGAGCGTGCCAGCGAACCGGTCTTGATCTGCCCGCAATTGGTGGCAACGGCGAGATCGGCAATCGTCGAATCTTCCGTCTCGCCCGAGCGATGCGACATGACGGCGGTGTAGGCCGCCTTGTGCGCGGTCTCGACCGCGTCGAGCGTCTCGGTCAGCGTGCCGATCTGGTTGACCTTCACCAGGATCGAGTTGGCGACACCCATGCGGATGCCGTCGCGCAGGCGGGCCGAATTGGTGACGAAGAGATCGTCGCCGACCAGCTGGACCTTCTTGCCGCAAAGATCGGTGAGATACTTCCAGCCTTCCCAGTCGTCCTCGGCCATGCCGTCCTCGATCGAGATGATCGGATAATCGCCGGCGAGCTTGGCCAGGTATTTTGCCTGCGTCTTGGGATCGCGGCTCTTCTTCTCGCCTTCATAGACGTAAGCGCCGTCCTTGAAGAACTCGGTCGCAGCGCAGTCCAGTGCGAGGGCGACGTCCTCGCCGGGCTTGAAGCCGGCCTTCTCGATCGACTCCATGATGAAGTCGAGTGCCGCCGGTGCGCTCTTCAGGTTCGGCGCAAAACCGCCCTCGTCGCCGACATTGGTGTTGTGGCCGGCATCCTTCAGGCGCTTCTTCAGCGTGTGGAAGATTTCCGAGCCCCAGCGCACGGCGTCACGGAAGGTCGGCGCGCCGACCGGCATGATCATGAATTCCTGGAAGTCGATCGGATTGTCGGCATGCGCGCCGCCATTGATGATGTTCATCATCGGAACCGGCAGGACGCGGGCGTTCGCGCCGCCGACATAGCGATAGAGCGGCAGGCCGGCAGATTCGGCAGCAGCCTTTGCGACCGCAAGCGAGACACCGAGAATGGCGTTTGCACCGAGACGGGCCTTGTTCGGCGTGCCGTCGAGGTCGATCATGATCTGGTCGATGCCGGCCTGATGCTCGGCCTCAAGACCGCCGACAGCCTCGAAAAGCTCGCCGTTCACGGCTTCCACAGCGCGCTCGACACCCTTGCCGAGATAACGCGGGCCGCCGTCGCGCAGCTCGACCGCCTCATGCGCACCCGTCGAAGCGCCCGAAGGAACCGCTGCGCGGCCCATCGAGCCGTCTTCCAGCACCACGTCCACTTCCACGGTCGGGTTGCCGCGGCTATCCAGAATTTCACGGCCGATGATGTCTACGATTGCGGTCATAGGGAGGGTTCCTCGGTGCTGGAGGGTTGGGTCGGGCCTCTCTTAGCGGAAGCCCCACAAAAGGCAATCAGAAGGCTGGCGCATAGAGACTGTTTGATAATTCGCCCTGCCGAGACATATGGCGTGGTTTTCGAGAACCGGAGCGGAGCGTACATAAAGTACGTGAGCACCGGAAGCGCAGAAAACTACGTCAGATGACCGGCAGGGTAGAGTTTCCAAACTGTCTCTCAGGCCTTGGCGATGCGGTCGAAAGCCATCAATCTTTCCAACAGTGCCGGCAGGTCCTTGAGCGGTATCATGTTGGGGCCATCCGACGACGTCGAATTGTCCGGGTCCTGATGCGTCTCGATGAACACGCCCGCGACCCCGACGGCAACCGCCGCACGCGCCAGCGTTTCGACGAAGCGGCGCTCGCCGCCCGATGTCGCGCCCTGCCCGCCCGGCTGCTGCACGGAATGGGTCGCATCGAAAATCACCGGCGCTCCGATCTCGGCCATGATCGGCAGCGCGCGCATGTCGGAGACCAGCGTGTTGTAGCCGAAGGAAGCACCGCGCTCGGTAACCAGCACATTGGCGTTACCCGAACCGGTGACCTTGGCGACCACGTTCTTCATGTCCCAGGGAGCGAGGAACTGCCCCTTCTTCACATTCACCACCTTGCCCGTATTGGCGGCGGCAATAAGAAGGTCGGTCTGGCGCGACAGGAACGCCGGGATCTGCAGGACATCGACATGCGGCGCGACGATCCGGCATTGCTCTTCAGAATGCACGTCGGTCAGCACCGGCAGGCCGAATTCCTTGCGCAGGTCGTCGAACACCGGCAGCGCCGCGTCGAGCCCGGCCCCGCGCGTCGATGACAGCGAGGTGCGATTGGCCTTGTCGTAGCTCGTCTTGTAGACGAGGCCGATACCGAGTTTCGTCGTCAGTTCCTTGAGCGCGCCGGCCATGTCGAAGGCGTGCTGGCGCGATTCGAGCTGGCACGGCCCTGCGATCAGCGACAGCGGGCTGGCATTGCTGAAAACGGCATTGCCGACGGTGACGGTCGAATTCGGCGCGGTCATGAGAACTCCTCGAAAGCGAAAATGGCGCCCTGCCCTGCGGCTGGCGGTACAATCAGGCGGCTGCCGCGCCTGTGATAATCCACGGCGTCGGCAATGAGAAGCGCTTCCGTCCTGGCCAGGTCTTTGACGCCGAAGACGATCGCGGCAAGCCGCAGGCTGGATACGGACGGAGCCTCAACCCCGAAAGCTGCCTTGAGGCCGGCAGGATCGGTCAGCGCGATGGTGGCGTTCGGCAATTCGAACTGAATGGTTTCACCATTGGCGATACCGGGTTCAGTTCGGGCCACGACGTTGAAAAAGCCACTATGAGCTTCTGGATCGGCGCTGGCCGCCATGACGCCGACAATGCGTCTTGCACCATTGGCATGGGCCTGCAACGCCGAGCGGTCAACCTTGGGGGCATTTACCCGCTCGCAGGTGAAGAAAAAAGCATCCGGCATGTCTGCTTCGGCGGCAAAGGCGAGCCGGAACGAAGCCGTGTCCGCCTTGCCGGAGGCATCTACAAAAGCCCGCGAAAAATCGAGCCTTGGGCCGGCCGAAACGGCGGCGCGAACAAAAACCGCGTGGTCCGCATCGGCATCTTCCGTGCCGAACACCAGCGCCGAAAAGCCCTCATCGCCGTTGCGCTCTCGAAACAGGCGGTCACGTGCGACGAAGACATTTTGCGCTGCAATCGCTTCATCGACCTTACCGGCATCGCGGATCGCCAGCGGCTCCAGAAACGTGCCGTCCGAAAAATAGACGCAGGCGTTTTCGGTGCCGAAAGGATGGATGCCGACCGGCGCAACCGTGAAGCCAAGCGCAGCGAGCCGCTCGCGCGCGATGCCAAGATCGGCTATCGGCAGGACGAGGTGGTCAAGCGAACGCGCTTTTGCGGAAATGCTCATCGCGCCGCCATGTGCCCGAAAACCGACTGCGGTTCAAGCTTTGGGTTTATTTTGCGTCTTTGTCTTGCTGCGTCGATCCTCGTGTCTTCCAGCGTCGATCCTCGGCGATTGGCGAAGGCAGCCCTGACGTCGTCATCCCGGAAACCGCAGCGAAGGTTATCCGGGACCCATTCCGAGCATCGTCAGGCACGGCCCCGTCCTGATGTTGACGCGCGTTCTGCGCCGCAGAAGCTCTTTTGCATTCCGGCATGGATCCCGGGTCTCCGCTTCGCTCCGCCCGGGATGACGAAGAGAGGGGGTGTCGCAGCCAATCGCAAACGTTGTTGCTGGCCAAAGACGCAACTGCCGCACCAGCATTGACGATTAGCGAAGGCTAAACATGCAGTTCGTCATCCCGGGCGCAGCATGAGCGAAGCGCATGCGGAGACCCGGGATCCATGCCGGAACATCAATGAAGTTCACTATGGTGCAGAACTGCCGTAGCTGAAGCACGCGGAAACTGTGGGGGAAAGATTTTCACCCAATTTCCCGCCAACCCATTGTTTCCATTCACCCCACACATTTTTCCACGCCCGATTTATCCCCCTCATTTCCACCTCCCGCATAATCCCCTCATCGCTCTTGCGGGACCGGGTTCTGGAACCGGGATCGGGGAGAGCGGCGGTGACCTCCCGCCCTGGTGTGGTAGCCAGGAAC
>NZ_FPBI01000034.1:0-48251 GCF_900116595.1 Mesorhizobium sp. YR577
CTCGGTGTAAGGCTGAGCCGCGCGGCACCGCTGCTTGAATTCGTCGCCGAGATCGACCCGGTGCTGGACGATGGGGGAGCCTATATCGATCCCGCAGATGGTGGGTCGAACCGAGCCGTAGCGGCAACCGGCACGGATCTCGCCAGGCAGGTCGAGGCCATCGAACTGCTTCAACGCGAGATCGATCTCGAAGATTTTTCTGCCATGAAGTTCTCAGGCGATTTCCAATCGTCGCCGTTGGTGAACCAAATCGACCCCAGTCTCTGGTTCGCCATGGTCAAGGATGAGGCAGACCTGAAGTACGCGGCCGGGCAGCTTCGCCAGGATTACGGCGATCTGCGAGCGGCGATCGGGGGCAATTTGGCCCTTGGCCAACGTATTGGCGTCTAGGCTAGGCGAATGCTCCGGACTTCCAGGCCTTTCTTGCCCTGCCCGCATTCGACAAACACCTTCTGTCCCTCCACCAGTACGCTGAGCCCTGAGCGGGACAGCGTGGTGGCATGAACGAAGACGTCCTTCTCACCGTTATCGGGTGCGATGAAGCCAAAGCCCTTTTCGGGATTGTACCACTTGACCGTGCCCTCGCTCTCCAACTGCGCACCCGTCCCGGCGATGGACTCTCCAGCGAGGGGTGTATGTGCCGGCGTTTTCGCGATCTGATCGCCGATTTCCAGAACTTGCGTGACCTGATGACCTTTTGGACTTTCTTCGACGGCGACCTTGAGACGTGTCCCCTCGGAAACACCGCGGCTTCCGGCCGCTTCCAACACTCGGATATGCAGATAGGCCTCCGTGCCGTCCGACACTTTGACGAAGCCAAAACCCTTGCTGACGTTGAACCACATCACCTCGGCGTCGACAGGGTCTGCGGCCACGGACGACGGGCGCTGAAAGTAGCTTGGCTCGGAAGTCCGTTCCGAAAAGGAAACCGGGTCATCGTCATGCCGATGCCGGCGCGGCTCGCGATGGTCTCGATATTTGCCCATGATCGTCTCGACTGACATGGAGCGCACACTGCGCCAGCTTCAGGATAATCTCCATCGGCGACGAGTTTGTGTCAAATGGCCTGCGACTGAAAAAAGATGCCAACAATGCCTATATTGGCGATGAACCCAAATTCAGGAGGTCAGAGGCCATGACGACCGAACGCGCAATTCTTGCCGGCGGCTGCTTCTAGGGCATGCAGGATTTGATCCGCCGCTATCCCGGCGTGATTTCCACCCGCGTCGGCTACACCGGCGGTGAGGTGCCCAACGCCACTTATTGCAATCATGGCGGCCACGCCGAGGCGATCGAAATCGTGTTCGATCCAGACACGATCAGCTATCGAGATCTGCTGGAACTCTTCTTCCAGATCCATGATCCGACGACGCGCAACCGCCAGGGCAACGATGTCGGCGCGAGCTATCGCTCGGCGATCTTCTACGCAAATGATGAGCAGAAGCGTGTCGCGGAAGACACCATAGCCGACACGGACGCCTCGGGCCTCTGGCCGGGCAAAGTCGTGACCGAGGTGACACCGGTCAGCGATTTTTGGGAAGCCGAGCCCGAGCACCAGGATTATCTCGAGCGCTATCCCAACGGCTACACCTGTCATTTCCCGAGACCAAATTGGAAGTTGCAGAAGCGCGAGGGCGTCCGCAAGGCCGACAATCGCGCGGCGCTGACAGCATCCGCCGAGCAGAGTGCCGCAGAGAAGGGTAGCGAGCCGAAATTCAGGCAACGATCGTCGGGCAGCTTTCGGATTGGCTGGCGATAAAGCGGCCCTCAGTTGTCGCAAAAGTCCCCTGGTTGCCACCGGCTTTTGCGCCCGACTGTTGCGACGGAAAAATACCTCGATCTTTCAAAGCGGCTGGTTTGCCTCGAATGCTAGGAAATTTGCGCCAGCGGCTTCGAGCACCATCTAGGACGTTCGGTGCGGTGCATCAAATGTCTTCTATCACATCCGATGAACGGCTCGCCGGCTATCATTTGCGGGCAGCGTCTTGAGGCGTAATCTTCGTCGTCTCCTTATAGGTCTCGACGGCGAATAGCGTCGTGTAGCGGACCACGTCCGGATCACTGTCAAAGAGGCGGTCACAGAGCGCCTGATATTCTTCCATATCGCCGAAATGCCCGATCAGCACCGCGTCCAGATCGCCAGTGACACCGAACGCCTGGGTGATTGCCGGTTCTTCTGAAACTCGCGACGCGAAGGACGACCGCACGTCCTTGGTGTGGTTGCGCGTTGTGACAGTGATGACAGCCCGAATGCTGCGCCCGAGTTTGGCCGGGTCCGCGAGATAGACGCAGGCTTTCAGGACGCCCGTTCGCCGCAGCACCGCGACCCGGCGCAGGCAGGTCGAAGGCGTCGAGCCAACCGCCTCTGCCAGCTCCGCCTTGGTGAGCGTACCGTCTGTCTGAAGCGCGGCGACGATCCGCAGATCTAGCTTATCCATATGCAGCGCCTCCTGTGGTCTGATTCGCCATTTTTATGAATATTTTGACCACCTTATCCGCCACTTTCGCCGTATCAAAATGAAAATCGGTATGGTGAGACGATGAACAATGCAACGCTCGGGCTGATCTGGGCCTTTTCCTTTGTGATCCTAGAAGCGGCACAGGCCGTGTTTTTTGGTGGCGTATTTCAGGACTACGATTCATTCCTGATCGGCGGGGCAGTCTTCGGATTCACGGCTGCCGGAGCGCTGATCTGGGCGAAGGTACGGACTCCGGAGCAACTGAAAATTGCCTGCGCCAATGGAGCCAGTCTGTTCGGGTTAAACCTCTCGACGCCCTTGTCTGGATCGCATATTTCTTCGCGCTTCAAATGATCGAACCGGCTGTGGTATTCACTGTGTTCTCGGGGCTGATACCCATTGTCATCGTGGTTGCCTCGGCTTGCGGGGTTCCAGAAGCTTCATCGCAACCGGGTCGAAGGCGTCGGCCTGATCACTGTGGTGATCGGCGTCGGTTATCTGGCGGCGATCACGCTGCTTGGACAATCAGGCTTCGTGCGAGGCGGCTGGACTGCCGGGATCGCCGGACTGCTGCTGACCTGTGTGTCTGCCATCAGTCTCGCGGCGATGATGATCTACAGCCAGCGGCTCAACCGCTTCGGCATCGCACCAGTTGCGCAATATGCGCTGCGGTTTCCGCTCTACATCGTGGTGGCGCTTTCAGCCGCATGGCTCGGCCTTGATGGGAAAGGGCCGGTCGATCCCAACGGGCTGCTCAGTGTTATCCTGGTCGGCTTCGCGATCATGGCATTTCCGGTCTTCGCGATGCAGAAGGCGATATCGCTGATGTCCACCCTGACACTGGCTGCAATCACGGCGATCGGTCCACTGTTCGTTTTCCTGTTTCAAATCGTTGAAGGTCGCGTGGCTTACGCACCGGCCACGATGACGGGTCTAATGATCTATTTCGCAGGGGCTGTTCTGGCGGTCTATGGCGGGGCCAGACACTCGGGTGGAAAGTCGATCCTCCACTAGCGGAAGGACAGTACAACCAAGCTCGACCGCGAGCTCGCGAAGCTGCGATCTCCTACGCCTTCCGTTGTATATGCGAAGCGCTTCAAGAGCATGAGCCCTACGGTAGTCGCCACCGGGCAGCTTACCGGCGCGACGGTTCTCATGGTGCCGATCGTTTTGGGCTCTACAACCCGGCAAGCATCATCACATCCAGTGGTCCTGTCCGTGGTCGCCCGCGCCATCGCGTTCATCCTCTATTTCAATCTCATCACCTCAGCAGGCGCAACAAATGCCTCCTTGGTGACGCTGCTAGTGCCGGTCAGCGCGATCATGCTCAGCAGCGCCTTTTCTTGGAGAGCAGTTAAAGGTGTTCGAGCTTGTCGGAATGATATTGATCATGGCGAGCCTGATCATCATAGACGGCCGGCTGTTTCGCCGCTTCCTGTCGCGGAGATTCTGATTTTAGGCCGCTGCAAAAGTCCGCGATTCAATAGGCAAAAAACTCGGGAGTTTTGTGGCAGGCCCGGTTAAGCCAACAATCTTGCTCCTCTTTTGACAGGTTCTATTAATCCGAAACTCGCACACCTAACGCTCCCAGCCTTGCGTAAACGGGGAACGTTCCGCCCAGATGGCCGTCAGCCGAGGGTCGGCGTCCACTCGACGTACTGTTTCCGCTAGCCCGGGCGCAACCTCATAAAAGCGCAGCCGCCCAGGCGACCAGCGCGACGCCGTGGCCACATAGTGGTCGAGAACCGACAAGTCCTCGCCGAGGAGGTAGCTGCCCGGACGCAATTGTGCCCCCATCAATTCCCAGCAGCGAGCGACGCGGTCGAATAAGCGAGCCTTGACGGTAGCATGGTCCTCGGCGCGTTCGATGATGCGAGAAGGGTTGTCGGAGATCCAATAGAGGGCGTAGATGGCTGAGGATACAAACTGGTACTGCTGGATTATCATGGCGGAGGCGATCCAGCGCTCCTGCTGGTCAACGATTTCGACGGGCTGTTCTACATCTGGATCAAGCGCGAGCATCTTCGCGCACGCGACTTTTCAAAGGCGAAATTTGTGTTTCAGACGGATTAAGGGGTCGTTTGCGGGAGAGGGCGAAATCCCACGTTAGCGGCCAACCGTATGTGAAGCATTGATTATGATACGGATTTTGAAGCGGAAATGGTCCCTGCCGCCGAGCATTTGGAGCGTGTATCGTAAACCTTCGTTTGTGAGATTCGGGCGAGCGGACCCTCGGTGCCGTTCATTGTAGATGTACACTCAAGAAGGAAAGCGGCTGAGGTATGATGAGCAAACGGTTCTGGGCTAGCTTGGCGATAACGGCGGGAGTGTTCGCAATCGTTCAAGGGCCGACGAAGGCGCAACAACAGGGTACTTCGGCTGCCTCTAAGATTCAGGAGGTAGTAGAGTCCTGCTTCAGCTCTCCGCCCGGAGCAACGGGAAAGATTGTGGTTTCTGCGACGTTCGGGCCTGATGGCTCACTCAAGGATAAGCCCGAGATTGTCCGGAAAGGCGAAGGCCCGATTAACAACACGTTTGCAGATGCGGCGGTCAGGGCGATCTTAAAATGCGAGCCGCGACTCGTCGGTCTTGGCCTTCAGGGTAAAGTCACGTTCAATTTCGATCCTTCCGGTCTGCTATCTGCCTCACATGACAGCACGTCTGCCGAAGTGCTTGCTGACCCTCTCAATGGCGAACAGCTCACTACAGAGGTCAACGGCAAACGAATAGAACTCTCGATGCCAAACGGTTTTTGTCGTGTTGCTCCGGACGGGACCCCCGCCGAGAAGGAGATACTGCGGCGAGCGAGACCGCCCGCTGATAGGAAAGCTGATCTCCTCGCGATGGGCGTCGACTGCGAAACGAGCAACATCTTGAAAGCAGGTAAGCTTCAGCGCTGGCGTCGTATGATTTCTCTCAACCTATTGACCAATGATGATCTACCGACCGGAGAGGCTTATCTGGCGGCCGCATTTCAGCGTTTCAGCGCCCGAGAGCCGTTGACCCCGCGCTATTGGCAAAGTCCTCCGATTGGTGGATCACCCGTCGTCAGTCGCGATGATCGCGCCGTCTATGTCGCCCAGCGAATTGTCAAGGACGGAAATGTCACAGTATCGGGCGTGAGCGCCTATGCAACAGTCGAGAATCTTCCGCTTATCGTGAACATCATGAGCTTCGATGGTACCGATGTGAGCAAGGCAACGGTCACGACGACTGTCCGCACGGTCTCGACCATATCAGTCACGCCATAGCAACGCCCGATCATCGCCGGCAAGCTGGCCGCAAACGCAGGACTCCGCCCTCTCCCGCAAACGACCCCTTAATCCGTCTGAAACACAAATTTCGCCTTTGAAAAGTCGCGTGCGCGAAGATGCTCGCGCTTTATCCAGACGTAGAACAGCCCGTCGAAGTCGTTGATCATGTTGTCGTAATCGCCGATTTGCAGCAGAAGCATCCATTGCTCGGCCAGCGGTTGGATGCGCTCCGCAACACTCCAGAATTCAGCGCTGAACGGCAGTTCATTTTCGCAATGAAATCAGCCGATTAATCCCGGTCGGCGTGGGGTCACTGTTCGGCGCAATTTCACACGTATCAAACCAAGGCGTCCAACTTCCATCGCAGAACCATTCACAGCATTCCCCCATTCGATGGCAAATGATCGTGTGTTCCGTAAATAAATAAGCTGCGGTTCGCTTTGAAGCCGGCAGGTACATACGCGTTGTCAGCCGTCTTGCCCTTTGCCTGCGCTTGGGCGATGCCTCATGGCGTTGATTTAGCAGAATCGGCATAAGCTGGCGCCCATGTCACTTTATTTGAAAGCATGGCTCTTCATGGGCTCGACCGTCTTGCTCTTGATAACGCTGCCGTACTGGCAGCCGTTCGTGGAACATACGTTCGGCCCAAAATGGTCCCATCTCGCACTGCTGATCTGGGGCGTCCTTGGCTTTACCGCGTACTACTTGTTTTCCTGCCCGGAGTGTGGATGTTCGCTGCTTAGAACTGAGGGGAAGTTTTTCAACGCCCACCATCCATGGCCGAACAGGAAATGCTCACGCTGCGGGCGAGATCACACCGCTTAACTCGGGAACGGACTGACCGTTCGCTTCCCACCCATCTTGTCTGGGCCTAACATCCAGTTACGACAAGTTGTAACAGTTTATTGTCCCGCTGCGACTCAACTTATTAGCGTTGGAGGCTGGCTGGATGCCGGCTGAAAATCTGGAGGGACTAGGTGCTTTATTTCAAGACAAGATATCTGCTGATCGCTCTTGTGCCACTGGCGGTCGCCGGTTGTGTCAGCTCCGAAGATCAGAGAGCCATGGACCAGGATAAGTGCGCTTCGTACGGCTATCGACCGGGCACCAACCGCTTTGCTGATTGCATGATGGATCAAGACCAACAACGTGCCGATGACCAGCGCCGCACAATGGAATCGTTGGAACGGCAAGATGCAAGAGACCAGGCACGCCGGGATGCTCTCAATGCCAATGCGCGTGCCAGCGTCATCGATGACAGACCCCAATACGACAAGGACGGCAATCCGAACTTTGACACGCAAGGTAACTATCAGGGCTGCCATGGCATCGGCTGCGAAGTCGATAACCCAGATGACGACAGTGCTGATTAAACCGTAGAGCCGGAGGGCAGGCTTTCGCCTCGTCCGTTCGCCGTCCTGATCTTGACGACCAAATTCGGCCGACATATTTTTTTTTGGCGGGCCACGGGCCGTTGGCGGCTGTGACCTAACCCGAAACTCAATTTTCGTTTGACTTGGAGGATCTGATGAACGATCGGATGTTCGACAGCCCTGTTTTCGTGAAAGACGGAAATGTCCTTATCCAGGAGATTTCCTGCCTCGAAGATGCGCTGGAATTTCTCTATGAGTGGCCGAACAATAGACGCGGCCCGATCTACGAAACCGCCCTTCGCGCCTGCCAGAAAGCCTTTGACAGCGATTATCCGCGATCCGCTGCGCGCGAAGCTTTCGTAAGCTTCGCCAGATCGGTGAAAATCCTCGAAGAAGTCACAACGCCGATGCCGTGGATGTTGGCTCCGAATCCCAGCCGTGGCGGCGGCGTTACGGCTTAGCGAAAGTTGTATTACGGCGGCGTGATTTTCATGCCGCCGGCCATCATTTCAAGGAGCATGGCAACAATGGCCAAAAACCTGGACATTATTCAGCCGGTCCTTCCGGCGACCGACCTCAAGTATGAAATCGAATGCCGAAATGCGATGGAGCCTTTTCTAGACGAGTTACTTGACAGAGCTGAGGCAGCTGGCTGGCAACGAAAGCAGGCGGCAATGGCGATCATGTATCTGGCGGCACGGCGGACGAAGTAGAATGGCGAGGTGACAGCCTCGTAACCCCGCGCACGCTTGTCGGCCAAAGCCATGTGTGATTTCCTGACCGAGTAAGTTAAGATATTGAAGAGGACGTGGTGTCCAAGCTCGTGTTTTGCTGCCCGGTGACGGGATACTCGGTGACTACCGGCGTGTGCATGAAGCCCGAGGCCTTTGCCAAGGCGGAGATCGAGGGTGGCTCGGTGTCCTGCCCTCATTGCGGCAATACCCATCGTTGGGAAAAGAAAGACATCGTCATTTCAGCAAGTTCTGACAGGCTATAGCGCTCGCCTCGCCATTTCGTATCTATCGGGCTTGCCCCGACGCGACGAGGCGGTCGCCAGGAGTCGAACCTGGCTCAGAAGCTGTTGAACAGCTTCCTCTCTCGGAGCATCCGCTGCTAGTTGAGGATCATATCAAGTGGCTGACCAGATCGGTACCATCACTACCGCCCTCTCAGAGGTGTGGGCGTTCCTTCTTTGGGCGAAACTCTGCGGGGGATTTAGGCCTAAAAGCTCGATAGCCTCACCCGAAAGAACTGTTTCGGAACATTCGGACAGATCATAGATCAGGGCGACTGGTCGCCGTTCCTGATCTAATCGCAGGACGAAGAATGGCAACCCGCTCAAACGAAAAAGCCGCCGGGAAATTCCCAACGGCTTCGGCGTCTCAGATGAGATGTGCGGCTTAACTTCTCAACTCGCCAGTACATCCGTGGTCGGACAAAAAAGGAAAGCCTCCGCGCATCAACCTCATGATGGGGACGCGCTACACCCGCTCTATATGAATACCCATTGCGGTTTATTCAAGACCGCGTCGTCACGTCTAACAACTGAGAGACAGCCCGGCGGCGGAGAATTCTACCGCCTCCAACCCGAAGCAAACGCGATATGCCCGTTTTGCAGAGAAATGTTTGCATCGGTGCGATTTGAACGCGCATTCTCCAAGTTATGAGCCCGGGGGGATGACCACTTCCTCACGGTGCTAAAATCGTAAATAGTTTCGGCACGCGCTCGATTGAGGGGAACGCCGGTATGAGCAAGACCGCATTCGAAAAGATTGAGGCAGGGCTGAACGCCCTGGACTATGGGCGGAACAGTTCCCTCAAACCCGCGGACTTCCATATCGGTATGGAATTCGATGCGAATGGCAAAACTTATCGCTGCACCGACATTGGTACACGCACCGTCGTAGCCGTCCGCATCGATCCAGTGGAGATAACCACGAAGCACTCAGGGACATCCTCGCCGCTATCCAAAGCGCGACGTACACTGCGACGCTCGCGCCGGTGCTCGGCAGCCTTAAATGGCTTGTCGCTTTCGGCGGACGTCATGCCTACGATCGGCGTCTTCTTCTTTGAACGAGCCATGACACCCGATTACCCGATCGGGCACTTTGCTCATGCTTGAAACAGAAAACCCGCCTCACGGGCGGGCTCGTGTGGCACAAATCACCACGTTACGGACGAATCTACGTTACTGAATCCCACCGTCAAGTGGACTGGCCGAACACGTTGGCGGGATTAGCCCTTTAGGACCGGTTGGCATCAGCTTCCTCCCGGAGGTCCGCCGCCAGCATTATGCTTCTGCCAATCGTCCGGTTGCTCAATTGATTTGACGCGGTCGCCGCTCCAAAAACCTTTGATAATGATACCCGCCAAAATGAGCCCGCCGAACGACATGAGAACGCCGTATACCGTCATGGCTTCAGCCTCCTGCACTGCATGCATTCCGATAAGCATATAGGAGTTCGGCGAGGCTCGCGACAGGCGTAGCGTCAAGCTGAGACACTTCGCCGGGGACGGGCGGTGATCTTGTAGTGCATCGCCAGGTTATCCAGCCCTATTCGTAACGGGGTCCGCAGTGAGGCGCGGGGATCGCCGGTCTTTGCGGAGATCTCCCGCAATGACATTCCAAGGCCGCATACCCTTGCGAGATCGCATCGTCCTGTTCCGTTGAAGGGGCACGCCCAATCCGTGGAACGGAATGTGTCGACTTCGAAGACTGGCGATCCTCGCCGAATATTCCGGAAAGCAGTCCGCCTGATGCAGATTTTGCCTCGGTACCGCATTCGAGTTCTTCAATCCGGGCCAGGGCTGCATTCAGCGCCTGCTCCTGCACAATGATGGGTTGTGCCATATAGTAAGGAGCTCCAGGCTGGCAGGCGATCTGCTCGCCGATATAGGCTTCCGCTTACTGGTCGCACGGCGGCGATTGCCGCGCAACATCGGGCAAGCTTGTCGAAGAGGCCGACGATGGCCTGCTGGTCCTGTCTGTCCATTATGATGCTCTGACCTGACTGCTATTCCTCGCGCTGGCCCGTGAAGGTCAGCAGGAGCTGGAAGATGTTGATGAAGTTCAGATAGAGCGAGAAAGCTCCGAAGACCGCGAGTTTCTGCTGGGATTCGGCACCGAAATTCTCGGCATACTGCTCCTTGATCGTCTGCGTGTCCCATGCCGTCAGGCCGACAAAGACGAAGATGCCGATGACCGAAATCGCAAATTGCAGTGCTGTCGATCCGATGAAGAGGTTTACCAGACTGGCGATGACCACGCCGATCAGGCCCATGATCAGGAACGACGAGAATTGCGAGAGATCACGCTTGGTGGTGTAGCCGTAAAGGCTGGTTGCGCCGAACATGGTTGCCGCGATGAAGAAGGTACGGGCAATGCTGGTGCCGGTGAAAACCAGGAATACAGCGGCCAGCGATAGCCCCATGACCGCGCAGAACGCCCAGAACATCATCTGCGCTCCGGCCGCCGACATCGACTGCATGCGAAACGAGAAGACAAGCACGAAAGCCAGTGGCGCGAGCATCACCACCCATTTCAGCGGCGTCGAGAAGATTGGCACGTAGAGCGCCGGGGTGGAGCCGACGACGAAGGCGACGATACCCGTCAGCACCAGCCCGAGGCCCATATAGTTGTAGACCCGCAGCATATGCCGCCGCAGGCCCTCGTCGAACACTGTCGCAGACTGGCTGCGAGCCGTGTTCATTCCCGATTGGAATGGAGTGTTCATCCTGAAATCTCCCTAGGTTGACTGGATCAATAAAGCGTGTCGGAGAGCTGGCTTGCCGCTCGGTCGAGATCGAGTGCGTCAGCCTTCGCAACGAGCGCATAGGCGACTTCGCCGATCTGGAAATAGGCCGCAGTCACATCCTGCATGTCGGCAACAGTGGGCTTGACCACATCGAACGTGCCCGGACGCACCGCAAACAGCGAAACGGCACCTAATTTCTCGGTCTTGATTGCCATTTCCACGCTTGGCCCGAACTTGGAGGGAAACAGCTGTACGTCCGCCACCTGCCAGTCCTTGGGCAGCCCTGGCATGACAATCGCCGTTGCCGCACGAATTTCATCGGGATCATAGTCCGGAACCGCCGGCTGCGAGGCCATGGAGGCGCGAAGGGCGGTTGTCCTGTGCGACATCACCGCATCGTTCACGTAGTCTGGAGGCGGCGTGGATGCCACGACTTCCGATATGACCAGCGGGCCAAATCCAGCATGCGCCATCCAGCCCACTCCTACGAAAACTGCAATCGCCGCTACGCGCTGCAGGCTACCGACCAATCTCCTGCGAGCCAGACCACGTTCCAGGCGGCGAGCCGCATCACCGGTCGCGGGACGGGCCATGCCTTTTGGCCCTGCCAAGGCGAGACGCAACTCGCCACGAGCCCGAAGATCGGACATGACGCGCGCCGCGGTTTCCGGGTTGCCCGAAAGATAGGCCTCGACCTCGATCCGGCGACCAGCGTCCAGCTGATCATCCACATAGGCGTCGAGGTCAGTGTCCACGACGGGATCACGAATCTCGGTCATCACAGCCTCCCACGATCCTGAGGCGGCTCTTCGGCTGCCCTGCCACATTGTCTTCCATCTCGCGCAAGCTGGCTCTTGCCCGTCCTATGCGTGACATGAGCGTGCCAAGTGGGATGTCGAGCGCAGAGGCGGCTTCCTGGTAAGAAAGCCCTTCGACAGCAACCAGATGCAAGGCCGAGCGCTGCTCTTCCGGCAAGTCGAGGAACGCCTCCCTCACCTGCGCGAGCCGCACGACGTGATCCTGGTGGGGCTCCATCCGGATTTCGGCGAGGTATCCGGATTGCACGACCCGGGCAGCTTCGGCACGGCGCGAACGGACCCCGTCGATAAAGGAATTATGCAAGACCGAAAGCAGCCAGGCGCGCAGGCTATCGCCCTGCCGGAACGTTTCCCGACGTTCATAGGCGCGGACCAGCGCGTCGTGAACCACGTCTTCTGCGTCAATCGCATCACGCGTCAGCGAGCGGGCATAACGGCGCATCGAGCCAAGCTGGCCTATGACGTCGAAGCGTGGTTTCATTCGATCCATGACAGGTTTACGGAACAGCGAACGGTTTTAATCCCTCAGGCGACGACTTTCTTTCTGGAGCTGATCGCCCTTTCTTTGATACTCCTCGGTACGCCATTCATCAAAGTCCGGCGGGGACAACAGAAACTTTCACAGAGGCGCTGCCGCCCACAACGGCCGCGGTGGTAGCGTGATCATGAACCTTGCCGTTTGGTTCGCGCTTAGATGGCAAGAGGAGCATGCCGTTACTTTGGCTATGGCATTTATATTTTTTTGGCTTCCGGTCTCTCTCGAATCCTAATCCCGACTTCTAGTTTTCCTCTCGCAACGGGTCTTCGACTCTTTGTCACAGTCATCAGCTCCGACGCATGGACAATTGTGGAGGAGCAGCGGCTCTACCAACAAAACAACGATGATCGGATTTTTCCGTTCAATGGAAGGGTCAGACGGCACCGTGTTTCGTCGAGCCTGCACCGAGCTGGCATTGACTGCTTGCTGTCGTATGCTGTTGCAGATTTGCAACGCCACCCTTGGAAATGATCGTCCGATGACGACCCTCAATCTGACACTCCAAGAGCGCCGACGCTTCTCCGTATCAATAGAATCAAGCACTAAACATGACACTGGCAGGCAAGATTTTGGCGGAATATTAGAACTTCTCTAAATCATTGCCATTGCAGCGTTTTTCTCAATCCCTTACGTCAAAGTGGCTTCTGGTTCAGGAGCTTCATTGTCGTTCTCATGTTGTGGGCTGGTGTGGACAGGCTGTCTCTCGGAAAACTGATCGCCGCCTTTGTGAGGGTTCGCCCTCGGTTGGATGCGGCTGCGAAGGCGCGAACCGGTTGCTCAGCGACAGCCGAGGACCTGATGCAGGACGCTTGGTTGAAACTGGAAAACGCCGGGCTAGAGGATGGCGCGATCCGCAATCCGGCCGGCTTCATCACGCGCGTTGCACAGCATGCCGTTACCGACCATCTGCGCAACCAACGCCGGCGCAACGAAATCGATAGCGAACTTGCCGACATTCTGGGGGAAAACTGCGATTTGGTTTCGCCGGAACGCACGCTGATCGGTCGGGAAAACCTGAAAGCGGTCAGGAAGATTCTGGACGAACTACCGGAAAAAACCCGCAATATCTTTCTGATGAACCGGATCGACGGCATATCCCATCGCCGGCTTGCAGAACTGCACGGCATCACCGATGAAGCCGTTTATTATCATATCCGCCGAGCCCTTGAACGGCTCGCCGATCTGCGCGATGAACTTTCCGACTGAGAAATTTTCCGGATAAGTGTTTAGGTAGCGAGTACGTTCACGCGTCAATAGGTTAGAACAGCTCGAAATCGAGCCCCTATCCGCATCAGCTTTCGAGCGCATGGACGAGCACCAGAAACGCAACGACATTGAACGCCGCATCAGCCTGGACGCACGTGACTGGATCGTGCGGCTGACTTCGGGCAATGTCAGCGACGCTGATTTGAAGCGGTTCAAGGCGTGGCGGGACCGGTCCCCCGAGCACAGGCGCGCTTTCGAGCACGAGCGCCTGTTCTGGCAGCAATTGCAGGGACTCGATGTGAAGCCGGTCGGCATGCCGCCGCTTGCCGCCGCCAGACCGAGCCAACGAGCTTTGATGGGACGACGCACTTTTCTGCTGGGGGGCGCGGCCACGGCAGCCGCGGCAGTCGCTCTGGTCGCGGCTCCAAGCCTGCAGGTCTGGTGGAGTGCCGATTTCACCACCGCAGTCGGCGACCAGACGGAGTTCCCGCTGCCGGACGGCTCGGTTGCGATCCTCAATACGGACAGTGCCGTCAGTGTCGGCTATCGGCCCGGTCTCAGGCTGGTCGAGCTTCTGAAAGGCGAAGCGGAATTCAAAGTCGTTCCGGATCAGGACGCGATGTTTCAGGTGGCCGCGTTGGGCGGCAACAGCAGCACCAATACCGGTCGCTTCTCCGTCGGGATACTTGATGGGATAGCGACGGTTACGGCAGCCGAAGGGTGTTTGAATGTCGCCGGGCCGGCAAGCCCTTCCGCGATGGACGATTTCAGCATCGTGAGTATCGAGATGACCGCGAACGAGCAAACCGTGTATGCGCGCGGAGAGGCACCGCGACCCGCGTATGCCGCCGACGCCGAAGCGGTGCTTGCATGGCGAAATGGGCGTATCATTTTCGAGGGCCAGCCGTTTTCCCGCGCAATGGCCGAGCTCGGCCGCTATGTTCCCGAGCGGATCGTGATGCGGCCCGGCATCGATGCATCGGTGCCCGTGAGTGCGATCTTCTCGACCGCGGAAGCGTTTGCCGCCGTGCAGGCGCTGGCAAAAACACAAGGACTTTCAGTGCGCCGAATTCCCGGCGTCATGCTGCTGATCTCCTGATCCACATTTTTATTCAAAAAAGTTGTGACATCGTCTTTAGGCAAACGGCTTTCTCACGCGTCAATGTGATGAAGGGCCCAGGCAGCAAGGTACCCACTCCCTTCACGAAGGCTCGCAAGGGCCGTTTCCATGGTACATGTTGGGGGTTTCAATCGTGCACGGCAGTGTAGAAAAAGTATCAAGACGGCGCGCGCCTGACCGTTTGTTGACGACGCTCATGATGAGCACGGCGTTTTGTGTCGGAGCGCCAGCGCTGCTTCTGCCGGTTTCGCAGGCTGCCGCCCAGACGGCGCGCATGCATAGCTTCAATATTCTAGGCCAGCCGTTGAACCGGGCGCTGCGGACACTTGCAGACCAGTCGGGTGTTCAGATCGCCTACCAGACGTCCATCGCGACAAACACGCACGCGCCGGCCGTGAACGGCACCATGACGACCGAGGATGCACTCGCCCGGCTTCTTTCGAGTTCAGGGCTTCGCTATTCATTCACCGGCAGCAACACCGTGACGATTGTAGCGGCATCGGCCGCACCGGCGGGCAGTGCAAGTGCCGATGGTTCGATCGTTCTTGACACCGTTATCGTTGAAGGCTCCGGGGGCGTTTCTGCGCTTCAGCAGGACGGGCTTGCAAAGGACGGCTACCGCGCAAACACGGTCTCCTCGCTGGGCCCGTTGGGGCAGACTTCGATCAAGGATACGCCCTTTTCGGTCAGCGTCGTGCCGCGCGAACTCATACAGAATGTTCAGGCGCAGTCGCCTGATGACATTTTCCGGATAAGCCCGACGACGCGCGTTCAGACGCCGCAGGCTTCAGGTTGGGCGCCGATGGTCAACATGCGCGGCTTCACCACTTACGACACCGCCGAGGATGGCCTTCGGCGCTCCTACAGCCACGCGAGCAGTCTTGAGGACAAGGAACGTATCGAGATACTAACTGGACTTTCGGGGTTCCTGTATGGCGCGGCCGCCCCGGCCGGCATGATAAACTACGTTTACAAACGCCCAACCATTGAGCGCCTGAACAGCGTCACCGTCGGGACATATGGCGCCGAGCAGAAATACATTCACGGCGACTTCGGCGGCCGCATCGATCCAGAAGGCCGCGCAGGATATCGCCTGAACATCGTCAAGCAGGGCGGCGACACGGCGATAGACGACCAGAGCGTAGATCGCTTCCTGGCAAGCGGTGCCCTCGACTGGGACATCACCGAGCGGCTGAAGCTGCAACTCAACGCGTCGTATGGCAAATACGATACGGATGTCCCCAATTCCTACTGGTCATTCCGCCCCGGCGTTCCGCATGGCGCGGCTCCCGATGCCAGCAAGAACTGGAGTCAGCCCTGGATTCGCGATGAGTTCGAAAAGAAGCGCTTCTCCGGCAAGCTGACCTATGAACTCAACGACTTCATAACGCTGCGCGGCGGCTATATGCGCGAATATGTCAATCGGCCGGTCCAGGATCACACGATGAATTCGGTGCGATCGCCAGGGGAATACTATCAGATCGCGATTCACTCGGGCAAAACAAAGAATGTCTTCGACGCAGCGCAGGCATTTGCCGATGTTACGTTCGATACGGGAACGGTTTCCCATAAGATTACCGCCGGTTATCATATGTACTCGGACAGAGGCTGGAGCACGTCCTACAATCCGAACACAGGCTGGATCGGACCGTTTCCGATGTCCTCGCCCATTCATCTTCCGGAGCCGACTTTCCCTGAAGATACCTCGTCCTTCTATGACGCCGGATATGTCCGCAACCATAATTTCGTCATCGGCGATCAGATCGAATTCAACGAGCAGTGGTCCGCATTGGTCGGCGTCAACTACAGCCGCATCATGAGCCATGCGCTCAATAGCGAGGGCAAGCTGGATCAACCTGATTACGACGAGGGACGCCTCTCGCCATCGGTCTCAGTCATGTACAAGCCGATGCCGTGGATGACGGTCTATGGCAGCTACATCGAAGGCCTGGAACAGGGCGGGATCGCTCCCGACACCAGCACCAACTACGGGCAGATCATGGCCCCTATGGTGAGCAAGCAGAAGGAGATCGGCATCAAGGCGGAATTAGGCGGAGTGCTCTTGACAGGTGCGCTGTTCGATATCGAAAAGGCCTACGAGTTCACGGATTCGAGTGGCGTCTACACCCAGGACGGACGGCAGCGACATCGCGGCGTAGAGGTCACGGCGACGGGCAAGGCGACCGACGAACTCACGCTCATCGGCGGCATTACCCTTCTGGACGCCAAGGTGGAAGGCGGCGAATACGATGGCAACGAGCCGATGAACGTCGCCAAGGTGCTGGCGAAGCTCTACGCCGAATATGAGGTCCCTGCCATTGAGGGTCTCGTCCTGACCGGCGGCGTCTATTACACCGGCAAGCAATGGGCGAACGATGTCAATGACGACCCCCTTCCCTCCTACACCACCCTTGACCTCGGGATGCGATACACGACCGAACGTTTCGGCAACCCGCTGACGCTTCGGCTGAATGTCAGCAACGTGACCGACAAGAACTACTGGCAGAACAGCTACTATCTGGGAGCCCCGAGAACGATCGCGTTTTCCGCCCAGATGAAGTTCTGATGGCTGTGCATGCAACGGGCTTGTCCCGCCGGGCTTTTCTCGGCGGGGCGACTTCCATGTGTTTTGCGCGCGCAGCCCATACGTCCGAAAAGCCTTTCGATAGGATCATGGCGATGGACTGGGTGAGCGGGCAAAATCTGCTTGCTCTCGGCGTCGCTCCGCTCGCCATGCCGGAGCTGGAACGCTACGCTTCGCTGGTGGTGGAACCGGAACTGAAGCCTACCATTCGCGAACTCGGCCTTCGTTCGGAGCCCAATCTCGAACTGATCTACCGGCTGAAGCCGGATCTGGTGGTCATGAACGGCGACCTTGCGACAATGCGCGAGCCGCTGTCGGCGATCGCGCCGGTATGCTTCTTCGATCCCGATAATTTCGGAGAAGCCGACCATCTGGGACGGGCCCGGCAAGCTCTTTCGAGCCTTGCTGGGGAGATCGGCGCGTCAATCGCTTTCGAACGGTTCGAGCAATCGGTGGACGTGGAACTGGCCGACGGCAAACAGCGCCTCGCCGGCTATGACGGCCGTCCCCTTTACGTAGCAACTGTTATCGACGGCAGGCGCCTGCTGATCTTCGGCAGAAACAGCCTGTTCCAGAACGTGCTCGATCATTTCGGCATAGAAAACGCCTGGAGCGGCCATGTGTCCCGCTATGGCCATACGACTGCCAGCGCCGATCGGCTGACGGATCGTCCGGAGGCGCGGCTGCTCTGCGTAGGCGACACCAGCCGCGATACACTGAATATCCTGCTGGCGTCTCCTGTCATCGCCAGCCTGCCATTCGTGAAGCAAAATCGTATCGTGCGAATTCCCGATGTCCTCTTTTATGGAGGCTTGCCGCCCGTTCGCCGCTTCGCGCGGCTCGCTTCGCTTGCCCTGTCCGCCGGAGGACAGGATGAATAGGCCGCACGCTGTGACGCCGTTTCTAGTGCTTGCCCTAGCAATTGTCGCCTTGTCGCTGGCCGCTTTCAATATGAAAGGGCTGTTGCCGGATAACGCACCACTCGTCTCGCTGATCTTTCCGGACCCGGACGTGACAGCGCAGATGCTCCTGCATCATACGGTGCTGCCCCGTATTTTTGTCGCCCTTATGGCTGGTGCCGGACTTGGACTTGCCGGTGCTGTCCTGCAACGCATTCTGCGCAACCCTCTAGCCGAACCCGCCACGCTCGGAATTTCGGCCGGAGCCTATCTCACCTTGTCCATCGCCAGCCTGTGGTTCCCCGCGCTCTTGGCATCCGGACCGGAATGGATCGCCTTCTCCGGCGCCATCCTGGCACTGCTGGCAATTCTCTCATTGTCCTGGAACAAGGGCTTGTCTCCCGTCACCGTAACCCTGGCGGGGATGATCGTCAGCCTCTACTGCGGCGCGGTGAGTGCGGTGCTGACGCTGTTCAACCATGACTTTCTGACCGGCATCTTTTTCTGGGGAGCCGGTTATCTCGACCAGCAGGATTGGAGCGGAGTGCTCTTCCTGTCTCCACGCCTCCTGCTTGTCGCTATAGTCATCATGCTTCTGGTGCGCCCGCTGACCTTGCTCGGTCTTGATGACGGCAACGCCAGAAGCCTCGGACTGTCCATTGCAACCTATCGTCTGATCGCGCTCGTTGCCGCGGCGGCGCTGACGGCAGTCGTGACCGCTTCTGTCGGGATCATAAGTTTTGTCGGCCTTGCGAGCCCGGCCCTGGCCCGCGCCTCCGGCGCCAGGCGCACAGGCGAACACCTGTTCTGGTCCGCGCTGACGGGCGCATTGCTGCTGACGGCCACGGATCAGATCGTACTCTCCCTGCCGGTGACATACCGGCTGTTTCCAACGGGCGCGGTGACGGCGCTGCTCGGTGCTCCGCTGCTGTTCCTGCTGATCAGGCGTTTGAAGCTGCTCACTCCGCCGCAAGCCGAATCTGGCTCAGCTCCTCGCAGGCTGAGGCATCCGCTGGTCGCCGTCACCCTACTGGCTGCATTGCTCGTTCCCGCCTTCTGGGTGGCGATATCCGCCGGTCAGGGACCGGATGGCTGGTCGTTTGCGGCAGGCGCAGAAACCGTCTCCCTTTTCGATTGGCGAAGCCCTCGCGCGCTGGCGGCATTCAGCGGCGGCGCGATGCTTGCACTGGCAGGCGCCATCCTTCAGCGCATGACAGGCAATCCCATGGCCTCGCCGGAAGTGCTCGGCGTCTCTTCCGGCGCGATGCTGGGCGTCATCCTTCTGCTCCTGACCGCTGCAGCCCCGACACGGACGGACCAGATTGCAGCCGGTGCCGCCGGCGCTTTTGCCGTTCTCTTCCTGATGCTGGCGCTGTCGCGCAAACCCGGTTTCTCGGGAGATCGTCTGCTTCTGATCGGCATTACGCTAGGCTCCGTTTCCGGCTTCGTCATGGCCGTTCTGATGACGTCGCAGGATCCGCGCCTCGGTCAGCTGCTGGCCTGGCTTTCCGGCTCGACCTACGCGGTGCGGCCAAGGGAGGCCTTGCTGTCTTCCGCGCTGCTGCTTGCCGCACTGGCCTGCATTCGGCTTATCCGGCGCTGGCTCGAATTGCTCCCGCTCGGCCTCGCCACTGCATCGGCCTCGGGCATATCCATCGCCTATAGCCGCAACATTCTGTTCTCGATCTCGGCGCTGTTGACTGCGGGAGCGACCATCCTCGTGGGGCCACTAAGTTTCGCCGGACTGATGGGGCCGCATCTGGCACGCCTTGCCGGATTCCATCGAGCCGGCACGCAACTCGCGGCTTCGGCGATCATCGGCGGACTGGTTCTTCTTGTCGCCGATTGGCTCGGCCGCAACCTCATCTTTCCATTCCAGATCCCCGCTGGCCTTCTCGCCACCGTAGTCGGCGGGCCATTTCTGCTGGTGCTGATCGCGAGGCGGGGATGAACAAGAGAGACGATGGCTTCCGCATGATGAGGGTCGTTGCCGTCGAGCGCATCGCGCCGCGCATGCAGCGCCTGCGATTGGCTGGCGACGATCTTGCCCATTTCGACACGCTCAAGAATCTCCATGTCCGGCTCCATGTTCACGATCGAGCCGAAGGAGTGGCTGGAGAGACTGGCATGAGTGCCGGCAGTAGCTCGCGCCGGAAAGGCGGTTTATCGAACATCGTCACGCGCTACTACACCATCCGGCGCATCGATGCCGATGCCGGCTGGCTCGACATCGATTTCGTGCTGCATGACCATGCGGGACCGGCCTGCCGCTTCGCTCTGCAAGCGAGACCGGGAGACCTCTGTGGCATCTCAGGCCCTTGTGGTCTCGGTGTAAAGAAAGCGAACAACTATCTACTGGCGGGAGACGAAACCGCACTTCCCGCTATTGCGCGGATCGCCGAGACGCTGCCCGGCGATATCCAGGGCAATATCGTTATCGAAACTAATGGGCCCGAAGACGACTTGCCATTCACCGCACCGGCCCGCATGTCGGTCGACTGGGTTCAACGCCAGCCGGGAGATCATGGATCCGGGCGGCGCTTCATCGAACTGGTTACGACGAAGATCGACGCTGTCGCGGTCAGCCATGATTACTTCATCTGGCTTGCCGGAGAATTCTCAGGATACGAAGCCTTTCGTCCGCATCTCGCCACCATTCCAAAACCGCGCTGCATCAACGTTCCCTACTGGCGCAGTTGAGCTCATCATCGTGAACATTTTGGACAACGTCGTGTCCGTGGTGCATGGCGACGAGAAGGCGTATGGACTCGTCTTCTGGAAAGCGGCCAGCTTAAATTGCCAAAGATATTGAAGGATTGACCCTACGTGCGAACGCCACGATACCCCCGGCCAGGGGGAATCACGCCAACGGCCCGGCTGATTGGAAGCGAGCGGTGTTCACTCCCTTTAAGGAGGGAAAGGATCGATTTCACGGACGATCGCATCTTCGTCGCCGTCATATTCGCTCGCGGGCACGACGGGTCGCGCCGATCCTCTTCACTTGGCCCTCCCGCGCCAGTGTGCCCGATATCGATGTCTATGTATTCGCGCTACAATGGACGGAACTTGGAAAAAGCCAGAGATATGTTCGACAAGCACGCCGCAGCTATCCGCTGCTAATCGCTGCGTTGGAATCGACGCTCAGCATCGTTCAGCCGCCGTCTCCCTCTGCGACAAGGCGCGCGATCTCAAAAGCGCGTCCGGATGATCAGGGCTTCGCAGTCATCCTGCCCTCATCCCTGCGTCGACAAGAAATCGATAATGGCGGTCACCTGTGTGGGGGACAGGTGACTGCCTTCCCTGCCCTCGATCGTCCTCAAGGTGTTCTGACGGAACTCCCTCACCGAATCGGAGCGTTCCGGATGGGCCTGCCAGTTATCGAGAAGGGGGTTTAATGCCTTTGTACCGCCTTTGGGCCATACCACCCCGTGGCCAGTCCCGCCCCTGTTCAAAATATCGGCCAGCCAGTTGGGGACTTGGACCTGGGTCTCGCCGCCATGCGACTGCGAAATGGTGACAGTCCTAAGATCCTGCGCATACCTTGCCCCCAGGATGCGCGGCGTTGCGTCAGAGTTGTTGCTGGTCTTGTGCGCAACGCGGATCTCGCCGCTCAACATACGCAGTACGCTGAGCGGTGTTACGGAAACCGTCTCGCGTCTCGCCGCCCTCGGATTGCCCTGCTGGATCGGCCGGTAGAACCCCCCCGGATGGTAGTGCGGCTGCGGTTGCATCCTTTGCGGTAGCATGCCGCTTGCCCTTAAGCGATTTTTCAGCGGCCAGAAGGCCCGGTCAAGCCAGTGGTCCACGGTGAGGTGTCTGTTGAAGACCACGTCCAGATTCATCTGCGAGGGGTTCATGACGTAACGCCGCCGGCCTGCCAGATCGGTGATGTGCAGGCGGTCAGGATCGACCTTCACCCGCGACAGACGCATTCCGCTACGGACGCTGCCGTCCACGAAGATCAGGCTTTGCTCCGGATCATGAAGCCCGTGAACGCTGGTCAGATCGGGGTTGGCCTGCAGGGCCTGCATCAGCCCTGCAGGATCGTTGGTGACCAGTTGCAGCTGGATGCGGCTCTGCCCCAGCGCTGCCTGAACCTGCTGGACGAAGGGCTCAGAGACCCTGGCTCCCTGGGGCAGACCGTCGATCTCGATTTCCGGTCTATCCTCGAAGCCGGGTCTCAGGGCGATCGCCGCCACCTCGGGCGGAAGCTCCTGCGGGTTTACCAGAATTTCCGGCATGGCCGCAGGGTCATAGCCGAGCTTTTGCAGAATCATGATCCGTGCCCAGAGCGGCAGGCTGACCTTGGTTTCCGACATTACTTTGTTGAAGGGAATACCGTGGGTGAGTTCGCGCACCAGACCCCGGCGGGCACCAAAGAAGTCCCTTTCACCCGACTGAAGCCGCGTCGTGTCACCGGTTCGCAGTTCAAGAGCCACAGACAATTCGACGACCGTCCGGCTTGAGTCGTCTGCATACGCCCCGACCTCCCGCCATTTGACCGCCTCGCCTCGGAAAGGAGACGCCTCGGGGTATCCCGCCAGAATCGTCTCGATCTCATTCTGAAACGTGCTGGCCTTGAACTGAAATGCCTCCTGTACGGAGTATCCGGTCAAAGGGCTGAGCGGCGCATTCCTGAATTCCCAACCCCGGTCGGATTTGTTCGGCTTGCCCAAGCCGGTCTTTGTTCCCACAGCTCTGCCCATGGAGGAAATCGTGGGGCCGGTGGCGACATCCCCGGGGATAGGAGCTTTGATCCTCCCCGTCGCGCCTATGCGGTTGTCCCCAACGAAATTGCTGATCGCCTGCCGCACGCGCTGAACCCGGCTTGCAGGATCTTGCGGAACGCGGTTGTCTCCCCTGCCGAAGAATCTGACTTCGCCTGAATGCGGCACGATGAGATAAGTGGCGTTATTCGTTTTGTCGTAATGGACCAGTCCATCCTCATTCTCTGGAGCAAGGCGTTGAAGCTCTCCGTTTTCATCTGGCCTGTAGGTGCGGTTCGTTGCTTCGTTATAGCGCCAGTCGGAGCCTTCGGGCGCTTCATGCGCAGCATCCCTCTGTGAGGGCTTCCAGGTGCCGACGCCAGCGGTGTTGTTGCCCCTGCCGAACAGATCGAAGCTTCCCTCCGGTTGCCGCACCAGCGTAACATTGGCGTCGGCATTATAGTAAAGCGAGGCATCAGCAGGAGGCTGAGGGGCCTCGAAACGCTGCCGCTCAGCGTTATAGATGTATTCCCTATTGGTCCCGGGGTGAAAGACGCGGGCTCCGTTTTCGAACTGCAAAGGCGGCGTTCCGTCATATTGAGACCGGCCGAAGGTCCGGCGCGTAACAGGATCGAAGAACAGTAGCTCGTTTTCATGCACCTGCGTGATGCGCACCTCGTATGTCTCCGGCACAATGTCGCGGACCGCAACGCCCCAACGTTCGCCTACGGGTTGCATGGTGTTGTGCGAATCGACATCGTGCTTCGCAATCGTCTGGCCGTCCCCGGCTTCCAGCGCGCTGTAGAGAAGCACGACCTCTGCTTCTTCCGGCGTCTGGAGATGTTGCGCGTCTAGGTTGGCCGGATGAATCAACGAAACCTCGCCATTTGGATCAGCCTCAAAAATTCGTCGAGTAGTCACTCCGTTCGCGTCCACAACGAAGGTACGCGGGTTGCCGCCGTTGTCAGGTATGGCCGTCCTGGCTGGAAGGGGCGGACTGCTGTTGTTGTCATCGCCGAGGCCCATCCGCGACCCCGGGCCGCTGCTGGGAGGGTGCCAGATATTTGCAGTAATGCCCGCATCGTTGAGCGCCCGTTGCAGAGCCGGAGACGGTGGGGCGCCCAGAAATACCCACCGCGGCTCGTACCCGGAGACAGCGCTTCTCAGCGCGATATCCTTGTTGATCTGCTCTTGTATCTGTTCGGTCAGGGGAACCGTTCTCATGGTGGGCTCACCGTCCACGGTCGTCCAGCGCCCGTACGCTTTGATTTCGACGGCAAGGGTTCGGCCGGTTTGAGGATCTACAACCGCCACATCGACATATCTGCCGCCGCTCCCGCGAACCGAATTGGGACCGGTCGGATCGGCCGACACAGGAAAATGCACCTGCGGGGTACCGCCATACAATTCGGCACCGAACTGTTCGGCGTTGGTATGGAAATCCGGGTGGCGCGAATTCTGCAGGGAAACATAGGTATGGCTTGTTGCTGGCGAGGCGGTCAGCATCGGGCGTTCAGGGGTGGCCGGCAACTCGATCGGCCGGCTTCCGACCGGGGGGCTCTGCCTGAAGGTCCGGCTCTCCCAATCCCAGACATAGCGTGCGGGCACGCCGCCCTCGTCCGTCATTGGTGGGCGCGGCGCGGGCTCGCCGGCCTGGTGGTGACGCGTCCGCTCTTGCGACGCGCCGTCTGCCTCGCGGACAACGGTCTCGCCCTGGATAACCGGGTGATCGGCGTCGTGGAAAACCACCTTGTCCGTGGGCCGGTGCACTCCATCGGGACCTTGCTCATGCACGACCATCGGCCGGCCCCTGTCTCCGGCGGTTATCGCGGGCGGCCCCGTCGTATCATTCGGCGGCGGAATCACGACGTCCGGCACGAGCCCGTCAGGAGTGCCCTGTCGCGCGTTTTGACTGTGGTCGCCGATTTGTCCGGATCCCGGCCGAACCGACAGCCCCCTGATGCCCATGCCGGCGCCGAATGCGCCCGCGCCAAAATTGAGCACGGCATTGGCGAACTGAAGGCCATTCATCTCACCGCCATTGACGACGATGTCGTAACCGGAAACGCCGACCAGCGGCACGGCTGCGGCAACTGTAGTTGCGTCGATGCCGTAGGCGATGCGGTTGGAGGTGGCTCCCGACTGCATGAATCGGGCGACGTCGTCGGCATAGGCGTTGGTCGCTCTCGTCCCTCCGATGCTCGCCATGAAGGCGGTTCCGCGCGGAAGACCTGCCCGGACAAGCCCAGCCAGGCGCAGGGCGCTCGAGCCTACTGGCAACGCCGTCGTTACTATGCTCGCTACGTTCATAATCGACTGGCTGTCGGCCCAGTCACCGCCGCGGCTGATGTGCTCATGTTGGTTGATGGCTGCGCGCGTGCCGAGATAGGCACCGCCCGCTATGGCAATCGGTGCCGCGACGGGAGCGAGCGGCGTAAAGGAGGCGACAGTAGCGATAGCGGTCCCGATACCCACGATCGGATCAACCATGGATTCCCAGGCCGAGAGCACGCGGGCCTGTTCGGCGTCTATCTCGATTTGACCGTCCTCACCCGGCGTCATGTCCAGGTCCTTGGCGTAGACGATCTGACCGTCGTCGCTGAACTGCTCGTTGTTGTGGCGAAAATCCTCTATGTCCGTGTAGCGCTTGCCCGTTATGTCCACATAGGTCGTCTGGCCCTCGCCATTGCGAACACCGAACAGCATCGTCTGGCTGGTGCCGTTCTCGTCAACGTAGAATATCGGGATCGTGGAGACATCTGGCGTATCGCCACCAAATTCGCGAATCCCGTCCGCGACGGTTTCGATGATATCGGCGTAATCCTCGTTTTCGGCGTCAAGGCCGAGCGATTCCTGAATGGTCTGTTCGAGCGCATCCCCTTCCTGGATTTGGAAGGAGCCGTCGAAGCCGTTTTGGAAGAGGCTCTGAAACTGGGACTGGAAATCGGCATCCAGCACGTTTTGCGTGTCGTTTTCCAGGCGTTCGTCCTGTACGGCGTTCGGCATGTAATAGTTTTGCGTATTCTCGGCGGTATCGCGCTGGCCCGCCGCGATTCCATTCAACTGGTCGCGGAACCCCTCCATATTTCCGATTTCGGTGTTGACGGCGGCTAGGTCGAGCGTGCTCAGTGCCAGTTCCGCTGCAACCCAGCGGCTCTCGGGATTGTACTCGCCGTCATCCGGCGGCACATCTATCTGCACCCGGATCGGCGTTCCGCTCTCGATGACCGCATCCAGATTGCCGGCTTCCAACTGTTCCTTTATTTCAGGCGAGACCATGATGGTCTGGCCCTGCCATTCCACGCTCACGGGTTCGACGCCGTCCGGAAAGGCGCCGTCAGGCAATTCGGTCGTGCCTGGCCCATGCTCGGCGAGATCGCTCGCGAACTGGCTCCGGGTCCGGGCTGCGGAAAGACCTTCGTTCAGGGTCTCCAATGCGGTATCCGCATTCGATGCCATGAGCTCGTTCAAATCTGCGGCAGCATTTTCGCGCGCCGCGATGAATGTCTGGCCATGCGTGTAGATCTCGTACTCTTCGGGAATGCCTTCCGGATGCTTGTTCCAGGCGGTGTTCAGCGATTTACCTTCCGGGACACCTGTTGCGACATGCTCATTCCAGGCGGTGTTGAGCGACTCATCGATCCACGACCCCGGCGGATTGCGCGACATTTCCGGATTAAGATCTTGATCAAACACGCTCAGCCTGATCGACTGGCCGTGCAGGGAGTGGTTCGCCATCGGGCGGTCGATGTTGTACTCCTCGGCATAGTGCCCACGATCGTAATAAACATCGATCATCGCCTGACCGTCGGCGGTCACATAGGCACGCGCATACATGTCGTCGTCGCCGCCGGAGTTGCCCTCCGCCCACTCGTCGAACATCTCGCGCACCATTCGAGCAGACTCGGCTTCAAAGCCGCGCAGGTCGCTCTCGGCGCGTAGGTAATCCGCGTTGGCTTGCCCCAGCTCGACGCGATTCTGCGCCAGGTCGCGCAGGCTCAGCAGATTCTGATGCTCGGGCGATTGTGTGTCGACGCCGGCCTGTTCGTTACGCGTGATCGCAAGATCGATCGAACCCAGGTCGCCTTCCGCGATCAGGCGGTTATACTCACCGAACAAGGCCTCGACTTCGGCATGTTCGGCCCGGGAGGTGGCATATTCCTCCTGCTGGTAGGCGTCGGTGTGGATGTTAGAGTCTTCCGCGATCGCCTGGCGCGCGTTTGGATCCGGAGCGGCCACCGGAGGATCGAGTTCGCGATTCGCTTCGATGGCCGCGTCGAGCGTCGAACTCGCTTCCTCGTAGGTGCTCCTCACTTCGGTGGCGTCGTTGAGCACGGTCTGGGCCGCGGTCAGCGTCTCCCGGGCTTCATCGAGCGTGCCTTGGGGTCTCTCGAAGGTGATAGCGTAGCCGTGCGGGTTCAGGACTCCGTTCAGCTTATCCTCGGCTGCATGCTGAGCACTGGCATGATCGGAGTCGAGCGCATAAACGTCGCTCTGCGCATTGGACAGATCGACGACCGCGGAAAGTTCGCTGATCTTTGCCAGCGTCTCCAAATCCGTCATCAGGGCTTGTGCGACATCCGGATGGACCCAGCGCACCGTGCCCTGCCAGTCCACAGGCATCCAGTCGGCACCAGCCTCTTCGGGACGCTCACCATAAAGGTCGAGCACCTCGCCATCCTGATCCAGCACCGGTTCGGCCAGGATCCCGGTGCCGTGTTCCTCGAGCACCTCGCAGGTTGCGGCAGACACCTCTCCCAGTCCCTCGACGGCCTCGAGATCCAGGCCCGCTGCCTCCTGCTGGATAGCCTCGCTGGCGAATATCCCATCGAGGGTGTTGAGGACGGTCTCGGCCTCGCGTGCCTCTTGTGGGTCGCTGCTGTTTGGATTGACCTCCGTCAAGAGCCCGGCCAGGTCCGCCTCCAGACTGCCGGCTTCGAACTCGATCTCGTAGGCGTGCTCTTGATTGGCGACCGTGACGGTGCCGTCCGGATTCTCGGTCACCGTATAGCCGTTGAACGTCACCTCGACAGTAGTCTTGGTGCCGCCTTCGATGACCACCGTTTCTCCTGGATGGATAAGGTCGGGATCGCGCGGAGAGGCGAACAGTTCCGGATTGCTCTCGGCCAGTTCCTCCAGCGTCACGCCATACGCCTCGGCGATGTCGCTAAGATTGTCGCCCGGCTTGACCTCGTAGTCGATCGGCTCGCCGTCATTCAGCGTTTCGACGACGGTCTCCGTGCGTCGCCCATCCTTGTCGAAGACGATCATCGTCTCGGTGTTGTGCTTCGGGTCGATGATGGTGGTGGTCTGCTCGCCGGTCTCGGTATTGCGCTCGGTATGGCTAGTCCTGCCGTTGCCATCGATCGAGTCGGTCGTTTCGATATTTCCCTCCACGGTCGTTACCGAGGTCGAACCGTGTTGGTAGTCGTTGTTGTAGGTGACCGTTTTGCCGGTAGTCGGATCGGTGACGACAATCTGCAGGGTCTCGCCTTCGTCGCCGCCCTGCGTTACCTCGAGGCCAGCGGCATTCAGCTCGGCGATCACCTGCTCGGACGTGAGATTGCTTGCCTCGGCGATTTCTTCGAAGCTCTTGCCTTCGGCAAGCTGTTCCTGGATCGACAGTGCGGCGGAGCCGTTCGCTGCCTGCGCATGCGCCAGGACGATGTCCTCGCCGTCCGGACCCGTCACCGTGGTTACCGGCAATGCGGGGCCGCCGGCAGGCGTCACCGTCTTCACGGTCGAACCATTCGGCAGGTTCTTGGTGACGATGACGGCGCCAGCGCCGTTCGTTTCGGTGGTCGTGGTTATACGGGTCTGCGGATTCGTCGTGCGTTCGGTGACGGAGCCGTCGCCGAGATCGTCACGGACTGGCGAGGAGGTCGTCTGCCCGTCGGCACCCGTCACTTCGATATAGTAGCCGCCGTGCTGATAATCCTGGTTTTCGGTGATCGTGCGGCCGCTGCCGTCGGTGATCATCGTCGTTCGCGTATCGCCGTTGGCGTATTCGGTGGCCTTTGCCGCGATGCCGCCGGCATTCAGGGCGGCCACCACCTCCTTGGGACTCATGTCCCAATCCTCAGCAATGTTGTCGATGCTCTTGCCGCTGTCGATGTCCTCGACGATGTCGTTCGCGGTCGTGGCTTCCGGCGAGGCGCCGCCATCTGACGGACCGTTGGTCAGTAGAAGGTTTGGCGCGGCAAAATTCTGCGTCGTGAAAAGCGCAGGCGCAGCGGTGGCGCCGCCGTTGCCATTCGGTGCAGTGATCGCCGCAGGTTTCACCAGGGCCGGCTGCACCGCCGGGCTCATGGATTGCGCCGTCCTTAGCTCCGTGTTGACCTGCGTCAGGCGTTGGCGCGCGCTGGCCGCCGCATCAGTCTCGCCCATTTTGCTTGCGAGCTTGATTTCGCTGCGCAGCTTCGTGGCTTCGGCCTGCAGCCTGGTGAAATGCTCGGCGTTCGCCTGGGGATCAACCTTTGGAGTCGGGGGTGGCGGAGGCTTGTAGGTAATCGGACGGATCATCGGTCCACCTGCGGAACGTGTGCAACTTTGCCGTTCAGGCAGACCGGGCCGCAAGCCCTCGATCCGATCCTAGCCTGCCGGCCTCCAAGAGACGTCGAGAGCGAGCTCCCAGCTCCCGTGGATCAACGAGTAATTTCAACGATAACACAGGGTACATCACGGGTTGATGACGACAGTTGCTCAAAAGCAGCCGACGACATGATCTGGCTGGACAACGCCGTTTTCACCGCCCTCTCCACGCTTGGTACGCTCGACGACTAGGCCTTCTACATCGGGACGGCGGCGCACGACGCCGATGATCGCGTTGTCTATGATCCAACCACCGGCAATCTTACTTACGATTCAAAACGGCAACGGCGCAGGCGGAGTTTCCGAGTTCGCTGTGCTCGATACAGGAATGCGCTGACTAGTTCGGATTTCTTCGTCGTATAACAGACCATTGCGGTTTCTCGGAGCGATTGCGCGCTGAGATACAAATTTATTGGACATCGCCGCAGCTCATTCTACTTCTGTTCCCAAGCGGGTCGTCTGGGAGGAGCTTGCGATGAAGTCCAAGATTCTTGTGTTGGCTGTGTCGGCGCTGGCGATAGCCGTACTACCCATCAATTTTACCTCGACCACGATCGGCCTCGAATGGATCACCGCTTACGCCAAGGGTGGTAACGGTGGCGAAAATGGCGGTGGAAAAGGCGGCGGGGGTGGCAAGGGTGCCACTGGCGAACATGGCAAGTCCGCCGATGCGAGGGGTCGTTCAAAAACCTCCCGGGGTAGTCAAGCCGTCTCGCAATCGATTGGCAGCGTCTTTGGTGCGGTTTTTGGCAAAGAACGTTCGCGTGTAAAGGGTTCAACTGCCAAAGCATTCCCCACGAGAGTGAAATCGGCGAATCTTGCAAGCAAGGCCGCCAAGCTGGCGGTTTTGCCCGCAAATGTGGCCCTGCCGGAAGCAAGGCCGAAGAATTTTCACGCCAAACTGGCTGGCCTCAATTCACTGAAGCGGAACTACCATGCCTATCTGAACAGCAAGTCGCCTCGCATGGCTGCGATATCGGCTTTCGTAATGGCCTCGGCAAATTTCGACTTGGCAAACGCAAAAGTCACGGCAGCGGCGGCCGCGCTTGCCGAAGCGAAGGCAAGCTTTGCAATCGCAGTCGAGACAGCGGCAATAACGCCTTATGACGATGCGATCAGCGTCTACGACAATCCAACCGTAGAAAGCCTTGCCTCCCGGCTTGAGGATTTGAACGCAGCCACTGTTGCACCGGAGGATGTAGTGTCCTGGGAAGCCGAGGTTGCCGCGGTAGAGGGATTGCTGGACAGTGCCGCGGCAACTGCCGTGAGCCAAGCCGAGACGTCGCTCAGCCAAGCCGAACTTGCTTCTGAAGCCGCAGCCGTCGGCACTGACGATGAAGCCCTCAGAGCAGCTCTATTGGAAGCGGCAAACGACAACCGCGTTGCGGCCTACGGGGATAACTATGTCGACGACGAGATGATGGACTGGGCCAAGGACGTGCTTGGGGTCGGGGATGCTTACGGCAAAATCGATGAGGTAAGGGAGACATTCGACCCGAGTAGCGAATAATAGGTCCACACGCGAATATCGCCGGTGGCGTATCGTGGGGAAGCGATCCGCCTACTAAACATCTCGTCTTCGTCGATCCGCCTTTGCGCTCGTAGGGCATCCAAGATGCTCTTGATCAGACCGGCCTTAATTTCAATCTTGGATCGATGGGCCTCCTGATTGCCTATGTCCTTCAGTTGAGGGCTGGTCGGTGAAGAAGATCGTCCAGGAACTCCATGTTTCACGCAACACGGTTCGCAAGATCCTGCGCTCCGACGAGACCGATTTTACCTATGAACGAGAGCGACAACCGCTGCCAAAGGTCGGAGTGTGGAAGGCCGAGATCGAGCGGTTTCTGACAGCCAATGAGGGCAAGCCGTTGCGTGAACGGCTGACGTTGATCCGGATTTACGAGGAGGTCAGAGCACACGGCTACGATGGCAGTTATGACGCGATCCGGCGATATGCCGAGACCTGGGCGAAGAACCGGGTAGCCGCGATAGCGGAAGCCTATGTGCCCCTCAATTACGCGCCAGGTGAGGCTTTCGGTAGATAAGACCAACGGCACGAAGTTTGCAATCGAGCAGAGCGATCGGCTGATTGCAACCTACCATGTTCATCGAGAGGCGAAGGAGTTAAAACAAAATCGTTGAGTTCATTTGCCCGAAAGATTGCGCCGATTCCAAAACTGCCTGGATAGATGCACCCACGTGTTCATCTCGGCATCCCATCCAAAGCGTCTGGCGATAAGGACTCCGCCCAAGACGAACGCGAAGATTGCGGCTATGTAGCCGAGAACCGGAAGTATCTGCTGCATCGTGGTTGTCCCTCCAGCTTTGAACCGCATTCTAGCACAAGTTGAGAATAATCCCCTAGAGTGTGGTTCCGGCCAAAGCTTCCCGCTTACCTCCAACAGGTGACCGGCTTTATCACTTCATCCGCCTCACCTAATCGGCACGACGGATCGATAATGGGCTCTGGCCATCGCTAGCACTGTGTCAGCGGAGGCTCGGCGCCACCCGCCCTAACCCCCGCGCAAGTACGTCGAGCCTCTTGGTTGGACGGCGAAGCTATTCCCAATTTGGAACCGGACGCAGATCAAGAAGGGCGCGCACCTTCAAAGCATGTCCAAACGCTGTGCAACCACTTTGACGTCGCAGCCGTTACAGCCTCGATAAGGAGGCTGGCACATGAAGACCGACGTGTCGTTTCAGCCAACGAAGCGGCCGAGGTTCTGTTCACAAGGTGGCCCGGCAGGCGGGGACCATTTCACCTCGAAGCTGGCAAGTTTGTGATGGCTGCGCTTGAAGGTCCTCTACAACCGTCAGACGGCCGGAAGGCATTCGTTAAGGCTGCGGAAGAAGCTGATATTCTCATTCACGCAGGTGATCATTGGTAGAAGTTGGCGCCTCACATCTGAAGGAGTTTTTCGAGAAATAAGAAGCCCGCCATCGCTTTGGGCGGCGAAGGCGGGCTCTATACCGCCGGGGAGTAAGGGAAAGGCCGGCAGCTGCCGCCCAAGCGCATAGCACAACCCCAGACAGTGGGCGGCAAAAGGGAAACGCTCGTTTTGCGGCAATGTTCCCATCAAAAATGCTAGCACGGCAAAGAATTCGGTGATTATCTCCTCATGCGGCTGACCGGCAGGGTTTACCGCATTGGCCGATGTGATGAATTGAACCCTCGTCGCGTCGGCCTCTCATTGCTGAAGAGCACCTAAATGGGATATCGCACCCGTCGCAAGCGGTGATATAATTCTTACGCGCAGGACTATACTCCTTCGCGATGGCCGGCGCGAAAAGCCCCAGCCAGCCCCCGCCTTGGCGTCGGCCATCCTTCATGAGGGAGGATATTGCGATGCCACAACTTGACGCCCGAGGTGTTCAGCTAGTTGTCGAGCTTATGGACGCCTCTGAACATCTCGAAAAATTACCGCCGGACTACGTCAAGAAACTTCTGCGTGAGACATCGTTTGTGCTTGGGCAGTTTCTGGTAAGGGGAGCCACGGAAAGCGGCTGCGGACTGACTGCCTAGATAGAGTTGGTAGTACCTGCTTGCTGTTGAGCCACCCAAGTTCCCGTCTTGCCTCGTCCTCAGCGGTAGCTACCAGCGTCTCAATATCATCGAGAATTTCCCGGTATCCCGCCTGCGCTAAATACCTTCGTAGCTCATGCAATGTGTCTCGTGTATGTTGCAAGACGTGTGAAACTTCAGCTATCTGCTCGAACCCCATCCAGCCAGCAACGCTGACGCGAGCATTTTTGTTCCGTGACGGGCAAAAGGAAGTTCACCGCCTTATGGCGTAGGCCGACCGCCATGGATATTACTCATTAGCCTTTCGCAGCCGGAACAACCGTTTTTCCGCGTTCCAAACCGCCACGAGTATTCCGGTTGGGTTTTCCGACCAAAACTCAATCGCCGTTCGATCTACGCTCACTTTTCGACCTCGAACCAACACCATGCGCGGCAGTTTCGTCAGGCGAACGTCTGCATGTGTGTATTTCATTTCGGTCCCCTCAGGCCGTTGGAGGCAAGGCACGCAACCTTCAAAGCACTACCACTAAGAGAAACCGGCAGAGCTAACTTAGGTCAGGAATTTGGTTTGGGACGAAACATAAGCCGAAAGATATGACGAGCATCAAGGACGCTGTTTATGGCCGGCGAAGTGCCGGATATGGAGTGAACCTTTTCGCCCGCGGATTGCCGCTACGCGCAGTTCCATGAGGCCAAGGTCCAACTATCCTTCTGAAATCCACTTAGTTATTCCGGCAGCTTCAGCACTTGTCTCGGAAAAGAGGTGGAGAAATGCACCGCATTCTGACAGCGGCTATATCTGCGCTTTTACTTTTCGTAGCTTTTCCCATGCTTGGGCACGCCCAATCGATCAGTCCTGACGAAGCTCGCGCTATTGCCAAGGAAGCCTATATCTACGGCTTCCCGCTCGTGGACAGCTACCGCATCCAGCATTCCTACTTCGTGGACCGTAACAATCCCGAGTACAAAGGCGGCTGGAATGAAATCCACAACACGGCGCGGGTCTATACGCCCGACGACAAAGCGATCCAGACTCCTAATTCGGATACGCCATATTCCTTTGTCGGAGCTGACCTGAGGACGGAACCCATGGTGCTGACCGTACCACAGGTGGAAGAAGGCCGTTACTATTCGATCCAATTCATCGACATGTACACGTTCAACTTCTCCTATGTCGGCAGCCGCGCGACCGGAAACGGTGCGGGCAGCTTTTTGCTGGCCGGACCGAATTGGCAGGGTGAGAAGCCGGCAGGGATCAAGGAGGTGATACGTTCGGAAACCGAACTGGCGTTCCTTCTTTACCGGACACAGCTTTTCGGTCCCGACGACATAGAAAACGTCAAGAAAATTCAGGCAGGGTACAAGGTCGAGCCCCTGTCCGCCTTTCTCGGTCAATCCGCCCCTGCTGCTTCGCCAGCGATCGACTTCATGACACCGCTCACCCCCGAGGAGCAGAAAACCTCAGCAAAGTTCTTCAACGACCTCAACTTCGTCATGCAGTTCGGCCCGGTCCATCCGTCCGAGATCGAGTTGCGGGCGCGTTTTGCCAAGCTCGGCATTGAAGCCGGCAAGCCGTTCGATCCGGATGCGTTAGCGCCTGAAATCCGCAAGGCGCTCGAGGATGGGATGGCCGATGCCTGGGCCACCTTCAAGGAGTTCAAGGAAACCGAGCTCGATACGGGCAAAAGGACCAGTGCGGACAGCTTCGGCACGCGCGAATTCCTGCATGGCAGCTATCTGGACCGCATGTCCGGGGCTGTCCTCGGCATTTATGGGAACTCAAAGGATGAGGCGATCTATCCCGTTTACTTCGTCGATGCGGACAAGAAGCCGACGGACGGTGCAAACCGCTATACGATTCACTTCGCGCCCGGCGAGTTGCCGCCCGTCAACGCGTTCTGGTCGCTAACGCTCTACGAACTGCCGCGGAGCCTATTGTCGGCCAACCAGTTGAACAGATACCTGATCAATTCGCCGATGTTGCCGAACCTGAAGAAGGACGCGGATGGTGGGCTGACGCTTTATGTGCAGCACGAGTCGCCAGGCAGCGAGTTGGAGGCAAACTGGCTACCTTCTCCCTCCGGGCCGTTCTTCATGGCAATGCGGCTCTATTGGCCGAAGCCGGAAGCGCTGGAGGGCAAATGGAAGGCACCCCCACTTGACCGGCTGAACTGAACAATAAGGATAGTTGAAATGAGAACAAAGCTCTCGGCAGTTTTCATCGTCGCGCTCTCGGTTCTGCCCGCACTCACGGCTAATTCGGCGGGTGCCGAGCCGGTGACCGTCGACAATTTTGTCCGCGCGGAATCAGACCTGTATTTCGCCAATATAATCAAGGACAGTGACGGCATCGGAAAGCTCAACCATCGTCGCGAGCCGGCCAGAATCGACAATCAGACCGTCATCCGGCTCAATCGCGACACGCTCTACTCGTCGGCAATATTTGACCTCGATGCGGGGCCGGTAACCATCACCCTCCCCGACGCCGGTGATCGATTCATGTCGATGCAGGTAATCGACGAGGATCACTACGTCCCCGAGGTGGTTTACGGTCCAGGCACCTATACGCTCGACAAAGCTAAGACTGGCACGCGCTATGTCGCCACCGCCTTCCGCACGCTAGTCAATCCGGCAGATCCCGAGGACGTCAAGAAGGTCCATGCGCTTCAAGACGCGATAAAGGTCGAGCAGCAAGGGGGGCCAGGAAAATTTGAAGCGCCCGAATGGGACCAGGAAAGCCAAAAGCAAGTACGAGATGCGCTGCTCGTTCTGGGCTCGACCATTCCAGACTTCAAGAATGCCTTCGGCAAGCGAGGTGAGGTCGATCCTGTGCGGCGTCTTGTCGCCGCGGCGGCCGCCTGGGGTGGCAACCCGGACAAGGATGCGACCTACCTCAACTTCACACCGGGAAAAAATGACGGCAAGACGATCTATAACCTGGAAGTCAAGGACGTGCCCGTCGACGGCTTTTGGTCGGTCAGCCTCTACAACGCCCAAGGTTACTACGAGGAAAACCCCTACGACGCTTATTCACTCAACAACATAACCGCCGAGAAAAGTGAAAACGGGTCGATCGACATCCAGTTTGGCGGCTGCGATGGAAAAATCGCGAATTGCCTGCCGATCATGAAAGGCTGGAATTACACCGTGCGCCTCTACAGGCCGCGCGCCGAAATCCTCGACGAATCGTGGAAGTTTCCTGAGGCGCAGCCGGCAAGCTAGGAGCGATGAAAACGCAAAAGTGCCCGCGCGCTCCAGAAGGAACACGCAGGCATCAAGGGCTCGAAGACGCAGAATAGCGGCCGCCACCTTTTTGCCACTGCCTGTCTATGCCTGAATTCAGGGATACCAATCTCGCGGCAGCAGCATTTGCCAGTCCGACGCTGACGACCCGGGCGACGTGGCCGAAGCAGTGTGGCTGGCCAGTGGAGCAGGACGCGAGCAGCCGGTCAGTGCTGGAAGCGGGCGAGCGGGTAGAGGAACGGAACGGCCAGGATCACGGCGGCGGCGGCGAAGAAGAGGAGCTGCCAGACGTAGATGTTTATCCGCCGCCACAACGGTTGCGCCGCGATGAAGCACCGCCATTCTTCCCGTTCAGCCCTTTCGTATGCGAGGTTTGATCGCCATCCCATCGGCAAATGATTACATCGAAAACCCATTTCCACCAAACCGCCGCAAGACGTCTGTGCCCTTGCACGCGGCAAGGCTCGCTGAAATCGTTCAGCCCACTTCTGATCTTTGAAGTCAGAAGGGGCCAGAAAGGCGAGCAAATCCCCTGGCCCTCCACCCTTTTCAGAAATGAACTCGAAACGGCCCTTCTCTAGTGCACCACGGTGGCGATCGCGATGAAGAATGCGCGCCGATCGCTTGTGAGCCGAATACGGACGTCAGATGATGCCGTGCTTTTTCAGAAGCGCCTGCTCGTCGCCCGATACCCAACCGAAAACCTTCGGCTCTCCGTCCAGCTTCTGGACGAAGTAGTGGACATCGAAATCTATTGCGACGTCCAGCTGATCCTTGCGGGCATAGATTGCCGTCCAGGCAACATGGGCCACGCAGTGCTGATCATCCATGGGGGAGATGCGGACGCCACGTATGCGCATCTCCTTCGTCCCTATTTCGCGATAATGCGCATAGCCTTTGGCCATGACCTGCTTGAGCTTGTCGTCGTTCTTTCCGGTCATCACTCCGGCAGGCGAAGCCGCTATGAATTCGGAGGCATACAGCGATGCGACCTCGTCCATATCCATGTCGCCGCCGAGGGACTTATTGAAGAAGCGCTCGCATCGCTCGGTTGGAGGCCATGCATTGCAGTTCGCGGGTATCTTCTATGATGACGACGCGATCGGAAGTCTTCGCGACCTCTGCCAGCAGCGCGTTGGTCAGGGTGGTCTTTCCGGTCGAGGTACCGCCGGCGATGAGAATGTTGGCGCGCGAGGCAACGCCCCGCCGGAGTGCTTCGGCCTGCATGTCGGTCATGACCCCGGCAGTGACGTAATCACTGAGCGTAAATACGGCGATAGCCGGCTTGCGGATGGCGAACGTCGGGGCCGCAACGACTGGCGGCAGCAGCCCCTCGAACCGCTCTTCCGTCTCGGGCAATTCCGCCGAAACCCGCGGGTTGCCATAATGAACCTCGACGCCAACGTGATGAGCGACCAGGCGCACAATGCGCTCTCCGTCGGTGGGAGACAGTTGCTCACCCGAATCGAATAGACCTTCAGAGAGCCGGTCGATCCAGAGCCGGCCGTCGGGATTGAGCATCACCTCGACGATCGACGGGTCGTGCAGAAAATGGGCAATGGCGGAGCCGAGGGCTGTGCGCAGCATACGCGCGCGCCGCGTGATCGCCTCTGATTTCTGGTGCGTTGCCGCCATGTCGTCCCCTTGCGGCCAGGGACCGTTCAGCCGGCCCTGGATCGGGGACGATTAAAAGAACCCGAAACGGGGTCAGTTCAACAAGTTTCGGGAGTAGTAGAACCGTAGCGTGCAAATGCAGGAAAACGGCGGGTGGCAACAGATCGACCCAAGGTTTTGTAGAGACCGCTATTCTGCGACTTGGCAAATTTCAGGAGTAAACCGATTCAAAAATCTGGATACTTGCGACACGACGCGGGCTTCCGCGTTGGCCCAAAGACGACTTAACTCCGCCGCGATGTGGATAACTGCTTTGCACAACAGATCGGCCATCAGCTAGATCGAACTTGATCCCGCTTGCAGCGCTGCAGAGCAGGCAACGCCAACTCTGAAGTCAAGCCGTCACGAAGGCGGCGAACGGTGATGGAACTTTCGCCTCGTGGTCGAGCAGTAGTTCCAAATTCTCCATCTGCGACGTATCATTCGGAGACGCATTGGCGATGCTTAGACTCCCAACCGCCCAAGCGAGAACATAGGAGTCGGCCGGTGACGAGCACACGAATTTCGCAGGGCGCGTGACATGGGCACGACTTCTCGCCCGAAAACCACTGGTGTGCGGCAATTCCTTGATCTCGAGCAGCAGTGCAATTGGATAGAAGGCAAGACCGACTTGCCGGACGCGGGCGACCGCTCAGAGTCCCTGGAACAGCGCTTCAAATACGCCGCTCGATTTGAGAAGCTGCTTCGTCGCCCGCAGGCAAGGGAAGTGCTGGCGATTCTCGGGCTATACGGTCCAAACTGCATTCCGATGCCGCGCAAGACCGAGCGCTACTACTGGTCGGTTTCTTGTCTCCCGTCGACCAAGGACAAGCCGCTCATACGCGTCAATGCGAGCTGGATGGAGCTTTTCACGCTCTATGCCGAGGGTGAGGATGTCCGCGCCAGATTCATCGTGCATCTTTCGGATTTCACGACGGATCGTTCTGCCACACCGGGCCGGGTGGACGAATCCTTTCTCGAGCAAAGCGTCGCGATGCCAGAGGACGTCAGTTATTTCTTCCCCAGCGGTGCGGACATTTTCGGCATCAATGTGCGCGGCTCTGTCTCGATCCGCAAATTCCTTGCGAGCCGCCGCGTGTTGCGCGCCATTCGGACGTTCAACCTGACGCACATGAACCGGGGACGGAACGCCTACCAGGCGAGCCATTGCTATAGCGTGGCGGATTACATGCTGGCAGAATGAGAGGTTCTCGCCGCCGCAGTCCCATTTCGCGAGGTCGAAAGACAACGGAAGCGCACTTGCGCTTGGTCATCTCGGCCTAACGACAGCGCCAGCCTAGACCGGTGCGCGCACAATATCGGCCGCTAACGGCGTCTTCGCTAACACTCGGAAGCAGACATGAACCGTCATGAGGCAGTGAGGCAGGCAGCGATACTAGCATCTCGCATCATTCATGGATGAACGCTTGGCAGCCACAGGATGTACTAATCCGGGCGAAGTCGTGCTTCTTTTCGAGCAGCAGCATCGCACCGATAAGGTCGGAGTCGGGTGTCAGCCCGCGACCAATTGACTGGAGGTCTGGTAACGCCCAGTTTTCTTGTACTGCAAGCCTCGGTTTAGGTGTGGCATGAGGAGGACGAACCCTGGACTATCGAGCCCTCGAATGTTTCGTCGTCATCGCCGAGGAGTTGCACTTCGGCCGCGCCGCCTTGCGGCTCAACATCACGCAACCGTCACTCAGTTCGAGGATCAAGGTTCTCGAGGAACAGGTGGGGACAGCCCTGCTGAAGCGGGATCGTCGCCATGTCCAACTGACACCTGCCGGCAAGGTCTTCCTGGATCGTGCCCGTTCGGCCGTCGCCAATACGCGCGAGGCAGTCAACGACGCACGCCGTGCGGCGGCCGGAGAAGCCGGCAGTCTCCGCTTCGGCTTCACCGGCCTGACATCGTATGCCGCCATGCCGGAACTCGTCCAACAGTTCCGGCTGCACTTCCCGCAAGTCGAGATCGAACTCGTTCACGCCGAAACCGAACGCCTGGAAGCAGGAATGCTGTCCAATGAGATCGACGTCGCCCTCCTTCACCCGCCGCTGAAACACGGAGAATTTGCTCAGCTCGAGTTCCCGCCCGAAGATCTGGTGTTGGCTCTCCCCGCATCGAGCGAACTTTCGTTGCTGGACGCAATTCCTGTTTCACGCTTGGCGCGGGAGCCCTTTCTCATCAACCCACGCCGAATGGGTCCAAATCTCTACGACCAGATCATTCACCTTTGCCGTACGGATGGCGGATTCAGTCCCATGATCGTGCAAGAGGTTACTGCCATGACGACTTTGATTGGCTTGGCAGCAGCAGGCGTGGGATGCGGCTTTGTCATCCGATCGTTTGAAATAATCAGGCATCCGGGCGTCGTATATCGTCCCCTCGCCGGCAGGGCACCGCAACTCGCGACTTCGCTTGCATGGCGCAAGGACACGATAGCTGCCACGGCCAAGGGGATGATCGAGATCGCCCGTAGCCGGCTCTCGCGGTGACGCCGGTGAAACGGCGCTACAGCATCCTATGCAATTTGTCGCTGCAGATCAGATAACGCGACCTGGCCCGGCCACCCCATGGACAATCGGCCCATTGTGTCTGCCATGGCGCCGTAGCGCGGTCGTTTAAGCAGCTGAATTTTCTGCACCTAAAGCTGCCGTTCCGGCTCTTATAGGAGATGCCTATTACAGAAAGAAACTTTTCAATTGGACACTATGAACGAAGCCCGCGATCTTACGGCTATCGAACCACGAGCAACCAACGCCTGCCGTCGGTTGCATCGGCTTGGGAAACAAAAGCGAAAACGATCAGAAAAGATGATCACCCTGAACATCAACGGCAAGACGTATCATCTCGATGCGGACGCGGACACCCCGATCTTGTGGGTGCTGCGCGAACAAGTGGGCCTGACCGGTACCAAGTATGGTTGCGGAATCGCACAATGCGGCGCCTGCACTGTGCATATAGACGGCACGGCTGTCCGCTCCTGCTCGATGCCTGTGGGCGCCATTGAGCCGAACCAGAAGATCGTCACGATCGAGGGGCTTTCTGAAGACGGCACACACCCCGTGCAGAAGGCCTGGCTGCAAGGCGATGTACCGCAATGCGGCTATTGCCAATCGGGAATGATCATGGCGGCGGTTGCACTTCTGGATGAGAATCCGCACCCGACCGACGACATCATCGCCGAGCAGATAACCAACATTTGCCGCTGCGGGACGTACAACAGGGTCCGAACCGCAATCCAGCAGGCGGCGGCGGAACTTGCCAAGCAGAACGAAAACTAGCGGAGGGACATTATGACTGCAGTTGCATCCATGTCCCGTCGCTGCTTCCTCAAGGCGACTGCAGCGGCAGCCGGCACCTTCGCGCTGGGCTTCGCCACCCATGCTTCGGCCGAGACTTCCGACCCTGCAAAAACGCTGCATGAGCTCGGCGGCTGGGTAATGATCTATCCCAACAATGACGTTGTCATTCGAATTTCCCGATCTGAGATGGGGCAAGGATCGCTGACCGGGCTGGCGCAATTGTTAGCCGAGGAGCTGGAATGCGACTGGGCTCGAGTCCGAACCGAATATGCGTCGCCCAGGGAGAATCTTGTCCGCGGCGAGATCTGGGGCGACTTTCAGACGGGCGGCAGTGGTTCGATCCGCGAACTGCATGAGCCGCTTCGGCAGGCCGGCGCCGCGGCGCGCATGATGCTGGTCGCCGCAGCCGCCAAGCAATGGGGATTTCCGCAAGGCGAATGCCAGGTCGCGAGCGGCATCATCAGGCATACACCCAGTGGCGAGAGTGTGAGCTTCGGAGAGGTTGCCCATCTGGCGGCGAGGATGGAAGCGCCAGCCAGCGTGCACCTCAAGAAACCGGAGGACTGGCGGATCGCAGGCCAGCCGCTGAAAAGGCTGGATACGCCCGAAAAACTAACCGGGAAGCAACTCTACTGCATCGATCTGTCATTGCCGGGGATGCTGAATGCAGCCGTCCGATCCTGTCCGATTTTCGGGGGCAAGCTGCGCGGCTTCAAACCGGATATCGCAAGATCGATGCCTGGGGTTCGCGATATCCTGTCCGTCGAAGACCTTGCAGTCGCTGTAGTTGCCGACCGGTGGTGGCAAGCCAAAACGGCCCTGGATGCGCTGGAAATCGACTGGGATCCAGGTCCGCACGCGGCAGTGAGCGATGCGACGATTTCGGATCGGCTTAAGGAAGGGCTCGATGACGAACGGGGTTATGTTGGCACAGAGGTGGGAGAGGCCCTTTCCGCGATCGAAAATAGCGAACGTGTCATCACCGCCGACTACAGCTATCCCTATCAGGCTCATGCCGCGATGGAGCCGATCAACGCGACTGTGCTCTACACCCCGGAGCGCTGTGAGATCTGGGCGCCGACCCAACACGCCGGTGCTTGCCTCGAAACCATAGCCGAAGCCAGCGGATTGCCTGCCGAAAGTTGCGAGGTGCACCGGTTGCACCTCGGCGGCGGGTTCGGCAGGCGCCTGTATCATGACTATGCACGGATGGCGGTACTGATCGCAAAGCAGATTCCCGGCACGCCGGTGAAAATGATCTGGTCACGTGAAGAAGACATGACGCACGACTACTACCATCCGATTACGCGCTGCCGCATGACTGGGACTCTCGATGCCAAAGGCCGTCTCGCCGGGCTGCACATGCGCATTTCGGGGCAATCGATCTCCGGTTCGATTGCTCCGCATCGACTTGTCGATGGTAACGATCCGCGCGTCTTCCACGGGCTATACATAGGAGAGGGGAACGGAACGCTCAGCTACAGCATCCCTGACCTGCTGATCGACCATGTCATGTATAATCCATCGATTCGGCCCGGCTCCTGGCGCGGGGTCAACCTGAATCAGAACCTCTTCTATTTCGAATCCTTTGTCGATGAGATGGCTCATGCAGCAGGGCGCGATCCGCTCGAGTTCAGGCTTGAGATGATGGCTGAACGCCCAAAGCACCGCGCTGTGCTCGAAGCAGTTGCGGAGCGCGCCAGCTGGCGTCAGGCAGCGCCCGAGGGCACCTATCGCGGGATTGCCGTCGCCAATGGCTATGGAAGCTATGTCGCAGCGGTAGCCGAAGTCTCGCTCAAGGACACTTTTGTTCGGCTCGACCGCCTGATCGTTGCGATCGATGTCGGCAATGCGGTAAATCCGGAACTGATTGCCCGCCAGGCCGAAGGTGCCTGCGCCTTTGGCCTGTCGGCTGCATTGTACGGCCAGTGTAACGTCAAGGGTGGCGCCATTCAGCAGACGAATTTCGACACCTATCGCGTGTTGCGACTCGCCGATATGCCGGAAGTTGAAACCATCGTCCTGCAGTCACGAGACTTCTGGGGTGGCGGTGGCGAGCCACCGATCGCCGTGGCCACTCCAGCGGTGATGAATGCCGTCTTCGCCGCGACGGGCCAACGTATACGCCATCTCCCGCTTGCCCAAAGCGGTCTCCTCCCCGTCTGAAGGTATCGCAAGATATGAAAATCGTTGCTCGATTGGCCAAAATGACCCGCCAACAGGGTTCGTTCGACGGTCGTCGACTGCTCCATGTCATGGCCTTTGCCTCCATGACGATCGTGTCGGCGCATGCAGACGGCGATCCCGCGCATGGGAAAATTGTCTTTGGCCGTTGCGCCGCTTGTCACTCCATCACCGGTGAAAACCGGATCGGACCACCACTCAACGGCGTGATCGGCCGTGCCGCGGGCTCCGTGACCGGAACCAGGTATTCAAGCGCTATGAGCAATGCCCAAACCGTATGGGACGAACAGAATCTCGATCGATTTCTCACAGCGCCGGCCGGCTTTCTTCCGGGCACGACGATGACGGTAAGCCTTCCCCAGGCCCGGGACCGTTCGGATCTTATCGCCTATTTGAAAACACTAGGGCCAAAGTGAAGCAACCGGAAAGAGCGAAGGAACAAAATGGCTCTTCTAACAGTCAATTCCGTTCAGCGAGAAGTCGAGGCGGACAGCACCACCCCGTTGTTGTGGGTGCTCCGGGATCATCTTGGATTGATGGGAACCCGCTTTGGTTGCGGTGTTGGCCTCTGCGGCTGCTGTACCGTTCACATCAATGGTGAAGCTGTCCGCTCCTGCGTTACGACGCTGGCCGATGCAGAAGGCTCGCAGATCACGACGATTGAAGGTCTCGGAACGTCCGAGAGACCGCATCCGGTTCAGGCTGCCTGGCTCGAGGTTGACGTTGCCCAGTGCGGCTACTGCCAGTCAGGTCAGATCATGCAGGCGGCGGCTTTGCTCGCCACCAATCCGCAACCAACCGATGCCGACATTGACGGCGCGATGTCCGGCAATCTGTGCCGCTGCGGCACCTACCAGCGGATCCGCGATGCCATCCATCGAGCAACAGAGTTGCAGCGATGACAGCTTTCATGCAAACCCGCCGCCAGTTTCTCTTCGGGATCGCGGCGGCCGCCGGCGGCCTGACATTTGGCGCACCACGCGCATTGGCGCAGAGCTCGAGTGCCGTCCCGGGCAATTCCGCTGATATTACCGCCTGGATCGCGATTCAGCCGGATGACATCGTCACAATCCGCGTGGCGCGCAGCGACATGGGCCAAGGCATCATGACAGCCTTGCCGATGCTGGTTGCCGAAGAATTGGAATGCGACTGGGCCAAGGTGCGCGCGGAATATTGCGACACCTACGAGAACATCCACAAGGACAAGCCCTGGGGCGACATGGTCACGTCGACGTCGATCTCCGTACGCGCCTCGCAGGAGTATCTGAGGCTGGCCGGCGCACAGGCCAGGGAAATGCTGATCGCAGAAGCTGCGGAGAGATGGAGTGTCTCACCCGGGCAATGCACGGCGCGAGACAGCTTCGTCACGCACACGCTCTCGGGCCGGACCTTCACCTACGGCGAATTGGCCGGAGGCGCTTCGGCGCGGCCTGTTCCTCCGGAGGTCGCCCTCAAGCCGGTGGAGGCCTGGCGGCTCCTGGGCACCCCAGCGCGTCGGCTCGATGCAAGGCCACGGGTGTTTGGCGAGCCGATCTTCGCCATCGACACGTCACTGCCGGGCATGTTGCATGCCGCGATCAAGGCGTGTCCCACCATCGGGGGCCGGCTTGTCTCCCATGAGGCAGACAAAGTCGCCACAATGGCGGGCGTACGCCACGTGCTTCAGGTCGACGATGGTGCTGTCGCTGTCGTCGCCGATACCTGGTACCAGGCCCATCTCGCGATCCAGAGCCTGCCTGTCACTTGGGACGAATCCATCGGCAGCGGTGTCTCGAACGATTCCCTGCGCGTCCTTTTTCAGCATGGATGCGAGGATCCCAAAGCAGCTATCGGCGCCGATGTGGGCGACGCCGATGCGAAACTGGCGAGTGCCGCGAAGGTCATCAAGGCGGAATATGAAGCGCCCTATCTGGCCCATGCGACCATGGAGTCGCAGACCGCGACGGCGCGGGTGACCGACGATCGCGCCGAAATCTGGGCGCCCACCCAGAATGGCGAGGGAACGAGCCGCGCGGTCGCGCAGGCATTGGGGATGAACGAGACCCAGGTCCATGTCTACAAATGCCTCATCGGCGGGGGCTTCGGCCGCCGAGGGCTAGCGCAAGACTGGGCCGCGAAAGCCGTCCGTATCGCCCGGCAGGTTCCAGGCGTACCGATCAAGATGATCTGGTCGCGCGAGGAGGATTTCACCCACGATTTCTATCGCCCGATGGTGATCGCACGTCAGAACGCCTCATTCGACGCACACGGCCGCCTGACCGCGTGGAAGATCCGCCTCTCCGGGTCATCGATCGGCGAAACGCTTGCGCCGTTCTTCCTCCGCGACGGCGTCGACCACTCACTGATGGATGCCTTCGTCGAGGAGGATATGCCCTACGAGGTTCCGGCATTGAAGGTTACGGTCGCGCAGCGGAAGACCCACATTCCCGTTGGCTTCTGGCGCGGCGTAAACTACTCGCAAAACGGCTGGTTCCGCGAAGCCTTCCTCGATGAGATCGCCGAGGTCCGTGGCATGGACCCATATGGAATGCGCCAGGAAATGCTGGCGGCCAATCCGCGCGCCTTGGCGACGTTGGACGCGGCGGCCATACGTGCGGGGTGGGGCGCCGCGCCGGAAGGACACCATCAAGGGATTGCGCTGGTGCAGGGCGACCACGCCTGGTGCGCGCAAGTCGCAGAGATCTCGATCACCGATGGGCGACTGCGGGTTCATCGCGTGACGTGCGCGGTGGATCCGAATTACGTGGTGCATCCCGACATACTGATACAGCAGATCCAGGGGGGAATCGTCCAGGGTCTCGCCGCGGCACTCTATGGACAGATGACCGTAGACAACGGCAGGATGGTCGAAGCTAATTTCGACACCTATCAATATCTGCGGATCGACGAAGCACCACAGATCGACGTGCATCTGGTTCCCGCTATGGGGAGATGGGGCGGCCCATGGGGCGGGATCGGCGAAACCGGCCTGCCGCCGCTCGCCCCGGCACTGACGAATGCTGTCTTTGCAGCGACCGGCCGACGGATCCGACGGCTACCGCTTTCGCTTTATAACTTTGAGCAACCGAATGGCGCGGGTACGGACAACAGTGAGCAGGCTGGAAACTCCAGCACAAGCATCCGCAAGTGATAGCGAACGCCGGCGCTGGTCGATCGCCTGGTTGCTACCGCTCATACTCGGCGCGCTGGTTGCAGGGGCGACACTGCCTGTCGTACTCGTCGGCTATATGGGCACACAAGACGTCGCCAGCCGACTGCTCCGGGATCGCGGAGACTTGCTGGTGGAAGCTGTCGTAACCCCGATCGAGGGCTTGCTGACACCCGTATCGGAAGCAATGGACGGCGCGTCGGAAGCCCTTGGCGCGCGTCGTGGAACCACGGGTGATCCGCTCCAGCTTGGAAGCTTCGTCGAGAGTCTTCTGGCTGCCAACCGGCATATCAGCGGCATCGCCCTGGTGTCTCTGGATGGTTCGATGCGCAGATGGTCCCGCGACGGCGAACGACAACTGCTCGTCGACGATGACGGCCTTCAATTTCGTCAAGAGCTGATCACGAAAGCAGCGGGGGGCCGCAGCGGCACGTGGTCCTCCCCGTTCGTCAGTTACGCAAGCGGCGAAATCGTCATCACCTACCGCGCACCGATGAGGCGGGATGGCAGTCTGCTTGGGTTGCTGACGGCTTCAGTGCCGCTCAACGGCCTCTCGCCACGGCTTTCCGGCCTTGGCAGCGAGTTCGGAGTGGTCCCCTTTGTTCTCTCGAACCGCCTCGACATCGTCGCTTATCCGAACATGAACGCAGCGCCGGCAAGCGACGACACTCCGGTCGAACTGCCAACGATCCATTCGATCGGCGATGACGTACTTGCCGCGATATGGTCGGCGCCCCGGCCGACGACGACGGTCAAGGCGTTGCATCAGGCCCAGACCCATTGGACACGTGTGAACGAACGATCTTACACCTATTTCTACCGGGAGCTTCCACTTGCCAGCGACGCGAAGATGGTTGCGGGTTTTTACGTTTCGTCCTCGACGACTGAGCGCGAACGGTGGATGGCCTCGATCGTCGTGATGATCGGACTTGCGCTCTTGGTGGTGTCGATCCTGGTTTCGCGACTTGTCGCCCGCAGTCTGGCTCGTCCCATCGTCTCGTTCGGCGACGCTTCCCGGGCCGTGGGCGAACTGAACTTCACAGCACCAGATCTCAGCCGCTGGAACGCCAGCCGCATTTCAGAGATTGCCAGCACGGCGCGGGCTTTCAGCCGCATGGCGGCGGCGCTGGCGTCCATCAGGCGCTACATACCCAATAGCCTCATGCGCAGGCTCATCGACCTTGGCGATCAGAGCGGCCGATCCCAGGTGCGCGAGGTAACGGTGCTTTTCCTGGATCTCGAGGGCTTTACCGAATTTTCGCGAAACCGCCGCGCGACAGAGATTTCGTCCTACCTGAACGGTATATTCAGCCAGGCTGGCCCGTTAGTGGAGCAATATGGCGGCACGATCGACAAGTACCTGGGCGACGGATTGATGGCATTCTGGGGCGCGCCGATCGAGGATGAAAAGCACGCGCTGCGGGCCGTCGAATGTGCGCTCGCAATCGCCGACACATTGTCAATTCATCTGCGTGCCCGGAAGGATGTGGGCAGCGATGGATGCCGCGTTCGTATAGGGCTGCATTCAGGTGATGTCGTTGTCGGCGACCTCGGCTATGAGGGGAGAACCGACTACACGATTGTCGGCGACACCGTGAATCAGGCCAAGCGGACGGAAGAGAGCGCACGAGGAATCCTCCCGGAACGCCTTGCCGTTATTGCCGTCACGTCGAGAACAGTTTCGCTGGCCGGCGTCACGAAGGAAAGCCACTTCCTGCGAGAGTTAAGTTCAAAGCAATCTTGTATTCTCGAGAGGGCCGCTTCTCGATAGTTCGTCCTGATTCCAGCCGTTCCGCCCCCCTGAAGGTTTCTCGATGCGGGCCGCATCGCGATGTTCGCCGCCGGCGTTGGCGGCCCGCGTTGACAAACCTTGGAAGGAGGAAGCCGCGGGGGT
>NZ_FPBI01000063.1:0-2558 GCF_900116595.1 Mesorhizobium sp. YR577
AGGACTAAGCCGCTCGCGCGGCAATGGCGCTTGTGACAAGCGTTTCGCCTGCTGATCGACCGTGGTTCTTTGTGACTCGGGTTCCTGGCCTGACGATTGGGGTCTTCTCAATCATCAGACAGGAGGTTCCTATGAAGGAGGAGAGGACCACCCCACTGCGCGCGCGCATGATCGAAGACATGCGTATCCGTGGAATGGGCGACAGGGCTCAGGAGGCCCATATTCGGGCCATCAAGGACTTCGCCGGGTTTTTGAGGCGGTCTCCGGACCTCGCTACACCCGACAATTTGCGCGCCTATCAGCTGCACATGACGAATGCCGGGGTGTCACCCTGGACGTTCAATTCTCGGATTGTCGCGCTGCGGTTTTTCTTCGGCGTGACCTGCGGTCGCGAAGAGATGAAGCGGCATATGCAGTTTCAGCGCAAACCGCGCAACCTACCGGTCGTCTTGAGCGTCGAAGAGATCGCCGCGCTTATGGCTGCGGTTCCCGGGCCGGGTCTGAAGTATCGCGCTGCGCTCGGCATCAGTTATGGCGCGGGATTGCGGGCCTCAGAGGTTTGCCACCTCAAGGTCATCGACAGCGAGCGCATGTTGATCCACGTCGAAGAAGGCAAGGGCGGCAAGGACCGCAAGGCCATGCTCTCGCCGGCCTTGCTGGCTTTATTGCGCGAGTACTGGCGGGAATCGCGGCCGCGGGGATGGCTATTTCCGGGCCAGCCGAAGATCAATCCGCTGTCGCCGCGTCAGCTCAATCGGGCCTTCACCTCGGCCAAGCACAAGGCGGGCATCGCCAAGCCCGCCACGCTGCACACCTTGCGCCACTCATTCGCCACGCACCTTCTGGAGGCCAACACGGATGTACGGGTGATCCAGGTTCTGCTCGGCCACGCCAAGCTGAGCACGACTGCCCGATATGCCCATGTCGCCACGAAGATGATCCGCGACACCATCAGCCCCTTCGAGCGCCTGAAGCAGTTGGAAGATCAGTCCCTTATGCGTCGGCTGGAGTGACACGCCGCCGGGGTGTCCCGGCCGAAGCTGGAGATCGCTGATATCTTCCGCGCCCACGGGCCTGCGTGGCGGCAGGCCAATGCCGGGCGTGTCAGCCTGAGCCAGCTCAAGGTCATGTCGGCGATCGAGGCCTGCCGGACAGAGGCACTCGGCGGGCACGTGGCCGCCTGCGCAGAATGTGGGCACCGCCACATCTCTTACAATTCCTGTAAGAACAGGCATTGTCCGAAGTGTCAGGGGCCTGCAGCGCGCGACTGGATGGCAGCGCAGATCGAAGATCTGCTGCCCGTGGAATATTTCCATGTCGTCTTCACTCTGCCGGCACAGATCGCGCAGATCGCCTATTGGAACAAGGAGGCGGTCTATGGGCTGCTGTTCCGGGCGTCGGCCGAGACGTTGGCCACCATCGCGGTCGATCCACGCCACTTCGGTGCCCGCATCGGCATGACCAGCGTGCTGCACACCTGGGGCTCGGCACTGACCCATCACCCGCATGTCCACATCATCGTGCCTGGCGGCGGGCTGGCGCTGGACGGCACGCGATGGATCGCCTGCCGTCCGGGGTTTTTTCTGCCCGTGCGGGTCCTGTCGCGGCTGTTTCGACGGTTGTTCATCGAAGGGCTGCTGGCGCTGCATCGCGCACGCAATCTGGTCTTCTTTGGTGATCTGGCCGGGCTGGCTGAAGCTGACACCTTCGCCGCCTGGCTTGCCCCCTTCCGCAAATCCGAATGGGTGGTCTACGCCAAGCCTCCCTTCGGCGGGCCGGAGGCCGTGCTGGCCTATCTCAGCCGCTACACGCATCGCGTGGCCATCTCCAACAACCGCCTGATCAGCGCCGATGCCAAGACGGTGACCTTCCGCTGGAAGGACTACCGGATCAAGAACGGCGACCGTCAAAAGGTCATGGGGCTGGCTACCGACGAGTTCATCCGCCGCTTTCTGATCCATGTGCTGCCCGACGGCTTCCACCGCATCCGCCATTATGGATTTCTGGCCAGCGCAGGCCGCAAGGCCGCAATCGCAAAAATCCGCACAGCGCTCTCTACGGAAACGGCCAAAGAGGATGATCCGCCAAGTGCCGAGATCGTACCGCTCACACTGCGCGAGCCATGTCCAGCCTGCGGCGGTCCGATGCGCATCATCGAGATCTTCCGACGCGGCCAGAAGCCGAGATCCCGTGCCCCACCAAGGGAGCAGGCAGCATGACGAGGCGCCCATCACAACGACCAAAGCTGACCCGGAAAGACACGGCGCTCCGGGATGGCATCGGTTTGCGCCACATAACGCTGAACACCGCAAGATCGTCGAACGCGACAGGAAGGAGGCCGTCAGACCTGCTTCCGATCATGTCATCGCACGCCCTCAAATCGGCCCGTTTGCTTCTGCCGCCAGCTTCGAACTCCACAACAGACGTCCGCACCCACGCGCTTTCCCCATAGGTCTCGCCCAGACCCCCGCGGCTTCCTCCTTCCAAGGTTTGTCAACGCGGGCCGCCAACGCCGGCGGCGAACATCGCGATGCGGCCCGCATCGAGAAACCTTCAGG
>NZ_FPBI01000035.1:0-44448 GCF_900116595.1 Mesorhizobium sp. YR577
AGGTTCAGTTCATCTGCTGCAGCATGAAAACTCTCCGCACGCGCGGCCGCTTCGAAAACCGAAATTCCACGTAAAACTCAGACATAGTACCTCGCTGTACACCATTCAGCGTATTCAACTTGAGACGCCAAAGATGGTTGAAAGTGGTGGCCTCAGCAAGGCGTGATATGGCTCCAACCACAATGGTCTGATTTACGGCGAGAAGTTTCACCCATCTCGTATCTCCCAAGATTTCTGATCGGCGTGCGGCCGTCCAAGAGCCATACGCCATCAACCAAGTAATCGAAATTATTGTCGGACAAAAACCACAAGGATAGGCATTTCAATGCGTATTGCACGCAATTCGCAAATATTAGTGGATTGACAAGTCAATTTTGGTCCGACAATAATCGTGGCTCTAGGATGACGCCCATGAATAAAGCTCTCCCCTCCGCTACCTCTGTGAAAGCGAGCCCTGCGGGTCTGAATTTGCTTCCTGTCAAGCGCAGCGTTCCGTTGGATACCGCGTTGCTCACTGCCGAACTTGAAGCGCACAACTTGGCGATCGACACCGAATTTACGCCTCGGCAGTTTGCAGGCGGGCTCGCCAATCTGAACTACCTCATCCGGCTAGAGGATGGCTGGGCGGTGCTCCGTCGCCCTCCTAGCGGCCCGCTACCGCCTGGCGCAAACGACATGGCTCGCGAGCACCGGATACTTTCGAACCTTTGGCGCGTGCTACCCTTGGCACCGCGTAGTCTGCATCTTTGCACCGACGCCGCAATAATCGGTGTCCCCTTCCAGATTCTCGAATTCCGTAGCGGCCAGGCCATACGCGGCGATAGGCTGTTATTTCTGCCTGAGACCGCCGATACCGGCCGTGCGCTTTCGGCCCTTCTGATCGACACTCTCGCCCTCATTCATGAGGTAATTCCTGAAGCGGTCGGACTGGAGACGTTGGGACGCCCGGAGGGCTTCTTTATGCGTCAAGTGACCGGCTGGGTGCGCCGCGCCAATTATGTTTGCGGAGACATGCTTCCAACCGCAGCGGCCGAAGTGGCGAACTGGTTGATAGGCAGTGTCCCACCGCCAGAAGACGCAACCGTGCTGCTGCACTGCGATTTCAAGCTGGACAACATCCTGCTCGACTCCGCCACCCTTAAACCCGGCACTATTGTCGACTGGGACATGGGCACGCGAGGTCCGGCGCTCTTTGATTTGGCGACTATGTTGTCTTACTGGACTGAGGTCGGCGATCCAGACTGCATGCATCGCCTCGCCCAGATGCCGACTGCAAAAGCGGGATTTCTATCGCGGGCTGAGGCGGCCCATGCCTACGCGCGGCGCACCGGTCGGTCGATTAGCGCGATACAGTCCTATCGTGTGCTTACGATCTTCAAGCTGGCGGTCGTCTTTTTGCAACTTCACCGACGCCACCTCACCGGCGAAACAAGCGACCCCCGCTACGTCAGCTTCGGCTCGCTTGGCGAGGAACTCTTCATCTTCGCCCTGGATGTCGCGCGCGGCCGCCTGTTTTAAAGGAAACGACAATGGATTTCGCCCTCCCACCTCACCTTTCCGCGCTTGAGATGCGAACACGCAGTTTTATCCAAGAGCGGATCATGCCGTTCGAGAAGGATAAGCGCCGCGGACCGCACGGCCCGGAAGAATCCCTGCGCAACGACCTCATCGCCCTTGCCCGGGATGAAGGACTGCTCAACCCGCAGGTTTCTCGCCACTTCGGCGGGATGGGTCTCAGCCATCTCGGAAAGGCGGTAGTGCTGGAAGCATCGGGCTATTCCATGCTCGGCCCTGTCGCCATGAATTGCGCGGCACCCGACGAGGGCAACATGCATCTTGTGGAGCAGGTCGCCACCGATGCGCAAAAGGAACACTGGCTGCGCCCTATGACCGAGGGGCGCACGCGCTCGTGTTTCTGCATGACTGAGCCTGCTCCAGGCGCCGGCTCAGACCCATCTGCGCTTCGCACAACAGCGCAAAAGCGTGGCGACCATTTCGTGATCAATGGACGGAAATGGCTCATCACAGGCGTCGAAGGTGCTGCTTACGCAATCATCATGGCGAAAACCATCGTCGACGGGGAAGATGTCGGCGCGACGATGTTCCTGGTCGACCTGCCTGCGAAGGGGTTCACCATATCGCGCATACTCGACACCATGGATTCAAGCTTTTCTGGCGGCCACGCGGTTGTCGAAATCGAGGACCTTGAAGTGCCGGAAACCGACGTGCTTGGCACAGTCGGCAAAGGCTTCCAATATGCCCAGGTACGCCTCGTGCCGGCCCGCCTTACCCACTGCATGCGCTGGCTGGGCGCGGCCCACCGCGCGCACGATATCGCCACCGAATATGCTGCCCGGCGCGAGGCTTTCGGCGTGCCGCTTGCCCAGCATGAAGGCGTGGGCTTCATGCTGGCCGACAACGAGATTGACCTGCATATGACGCGGCTCGGCATACGACATTGTGCCTGGCTGCTCGACCAGGGCGAACGTGGTTCGGCAGAAAGCAGCATGATCAAGGTGCAGGCTTCGGAGGCTGTGTTCCGCATCGCCGACAGGGCGGTGCAAATCCTCGGGGGCATGGGCGTGACCCAAGAGACCGAAGTCGAACGCATCTTCCGTGACGTACGGGCATTCAGGATCTACGATGGTCCTTCCGAGGTGCATCGCTGGACAATCGCTCGCAGGCTGGTGAGGAGGTTGTCATGACGTCCTCCCCGCTTCGAAAGGGGCTCGATGCCTTATCGGGCAAGACGGTGATCGTGACCGGGGGCGGACGCGGATTGGGCCAGGCGATCGCCGCCGGCTTCGCCGCTGAAGGTTGCAACGTCGCCATCGTTGGCCGGAATTCTGCCACGCTGGAGAAAGCCGCATCGGCGATGCCTGGCAACGTCCGCGGGTTCACTGCGGATGTTGCCAGCGAGATCGAAATCGAGGCCATGTGTGCCGCCGTGACAGACGCTTTCGGTACAATCGATGTGTTGGTCAACAATGCCGGCATCAATCCGTTCTACAAGCGGCCCGAAGAAACCACGCTCGCCGAATGGCAACAAATCATCGATGTGAACCTGACCGGCGTTTTTCTCGCTTGCAAGCATGCCGGGCGCGTGATGCTGGCCAAGGGCTCGGGCGCCATCATCAATGTCAGTTCGGTCGCAGGACATGTCGGCCTCGCGCGAACCACCGCCTATTGTGCGGCCAAGGCCGGCGTCGAGCTGATTACGCGGCAGCTGGCAATGGACTGGGCACCACGCGGCCTGCGCGTAAACTCAGTAGGCCCCGGCTATTTTTCCACCGAACTGACGGCGGGCCTACGCGCGAACGAAAGGCTTTCAGACCATGTCACGGCACGCACCCCGTTGGGCCGCTTTGGCGCCCCAGACGAATTGGTCGGCGCATGTCTCTTTCTCGCGTCGGACGCGGCCAGCTATGTGACCGGACACTCGTTGATGGTCGATGGAGGATGGACCGCATGCTAGCGCAGCAGATGGCGCTGGACGGCATCAACGTCCTGGATCTGACCCGGCTTTTGCCTGGCGCCTTCGCCACGCAGATTCTGGCGGATATGGGAGCAGACGTCCTCAAGATCGAGCAACCGGATGGCGGCGACTATAACCGGGCCTTTCCACCGATCGCCAAGTCGGAATCGGGCTCCTTCCTGCTCCTGAACCGCAACAAGAAGAGCCTCACCCTCAATCTAAAGACTGCCGAGGGCAAGGAGGTTCTCCGCGCGCTCGCTCGCGACGCGGATGTGCTGATAGAGGGTTTTCGGCCGGGCGTGATGGAGCGTCTGGGTCTCTCCTACCAAAGCCTGGCGAAAGAGAACCCGGGGCTCATCTACTGCGCGATCTCCGGCTACGGCCAGACCGGACCGTGGCGGCTCAAGCCCGGGCACGACATGAATTATCTGGCGGAAGCCGGTGCGCTGCAGCTGTTCGGCAAAGCAGGCGAAGGTCCGATCGTGCCGGGGCTTTCCATCGCCGATGTCGGTGGAGGCTCGCTTATGGCCACGACAGGTATTCTTGCAGCGCTCCTGTCCCGCGCAAGGACCGGAAAAGGCCAGTTCATAGATATTTCCATGCATGACGGAGCCATATCGTGGCTCGCGCTCCATGCAGCAGACGCACTCTTTGCCGGCATCGAGCCCAAAGGTGGCGAGCGTCCCTTTATCGGCCAGGCGCCTTGCTACAATGTTTATACTTGCAGTGATGGCGGGTATGTAGCCCTCGGTGCGATCGAGGAACATTTCTGGCACCGCTTCTGTGACGCTTTCGGAACGCCGCAGTTCCGCAATCGCCAGTGGCCGGAAGGCGAAGAGGCAGAAGTCCAGAAGGCTGCGCTGCAGGAGCGCTTCATGATGCAGACCCGCGATGAGTGGGTTGCCGAGCTGGAAGCTGTCGATATCCCATTCGGACCGGTTCTCGGGATTCGAGAGGCTTTGGAAACGGACCACGCGCAGGCGCGCGGAATGCTCTCCCAGGTCGATCACCCGGTTGAAGGGGCCGTGCCGCAGCTCGGCTTCCCGATCAAGATGTCGGGCACGCCATGTGCCATCCGCTCGGCACCACCGCGACTTGGTGAGCATTCCGAACAGGTCCTCAGGGGCCTCGGCTACGATGACGAAGGAATTCGTGACCTGCGAAAAGCCGGCGCCATCTGAGGCGAATTGGACGGTCGAGGGGAGGAAGACCATGCCACGCAACATGCACGACTACGAAACGACGCGAGCGGCCTTCCGCTGGGCGGTGCCCGAACGGTTCAACTTCGCCACGGACGTGGTCGATCGATTTGCGCGCGATTCCGACGGCCCGGCGCTGATCTGGACGAATGCACAAGGCCTACACGAGACGTACCGCTTCTCGGAAATCTCTATGCTCTCGCGACGTTGCGCATCAGCCCTTGCCGCACGCGGCATCGGCAAGGGCGATATGGTTCTGGTGATGACGCCGCGCATTCCTCAATGGCAGATCGCCATGGTAGCCTGCCTGCGCCTTGGCGCCGTGCCGATACCATGCATCGAGATGCTGACGGCCAAGGATTTGGCCTACAGGATAGATCATGCCGGCGTGAAGGGCGTGATCTGCCGCGGCGAGCACGCTGGAAAGTTCGATCATCTGCTCGCAGGCGTGACAGCGCGGCTTGCCATTGGTGGCGCGCCTGGCTTTGACGATTGGGATGTCGCCTTGGAGGCAGGGGATCCGGATCGTCCTGCGGCGGACGTCATGGCCGAGGACCCGGCGATCCTCTACTACACGTCAGGGTCGACCGGCTTACCGAAGGGGGTTCTGCATGCTTCGCGAGCGCTTTATTCCTGGCGCGGATCTGCGGAGTTCTGGCTCGACCTCGGCCCGGGGGACATCATCTGGTGTACCGCCGATGTTGGTTGGTCGAAGGCCGGCACCTCAATTCTCTTCGGCCCGTGGAGCATGGGAGCCTGTTCATTCTTCTATGACGGTCCCTTTGATCCGATAAAAAGGCTGCGGCTTCTGTCGCAGCATCACGTAACTGTCTACTGCGCGCCTGCAACCGAGCTCTTTCGCGTCTCAGATCAGGACATAGCGGCTTATGATCTCGCCGCTCTACGTCACACCGTTTCCGCCGGAGAAACGCTGAATGCCGCCGTCGCGCAGAAATGGCGAGACAGAACCGGCATTCCAGTTCTTGAAGCCTACGGTCAGACCGAGACGCTGATGACGCTCTTGAACTATCGTTGCACGGAGGTGCGAGATGGTTCGATGGGATTGCCGCTGCCTGGCCTCGACCTTGATGTGATCGATGAAAGCGGACGGCCATTGCCACCCGACACCGAAGGTGACATCGCCTTGCGCGCGCCAGCGCCTCAGCTCATGCTTGGCTACCTCAAGGACCAGGCGCTCACGGACGAGTGCTTTTTGGATAGCCCGGACGGGCGGTGGTTCGTGACGGGCGATCGAGGCGTACGGGATGCGGACGGCTACTTCTACTACAGGGGCCGTCGCGACGACGTCATCAACTCCGCCGGCTATCGCATTGGACCGACCGAGGTCGAGAATGCCCTGCTTGAGCATCCCGCAGTGCTGGAATGCGCGGTGATCGGCAAGCCCGATCGGGAGCGAGGGGAGATCGTTAAGGCGTTCGTGGTCACCCGTGCTGTCGTGGCGGACCCAGCAGTGCTGGCACGCGACATCCAGGATCATGTAAAGAAGGTCACTGCCCCTTACAAATATCCTCGCGAGGTAGAGTTCATTTCCGAGCTGCCCAAGACCCTGACCGGAAAAATCCAACGCAAGTCGTTGCGGGATATGGAACGGGCGCGCCTCACCGAACCCGAAAGTCGATCCAACGATGCAAGTGCAGTTTGAACCTTTACAGACGGAGCCGGCTTTTCGCCTTGTTGCCCGCGCGATCGAGGCGAAAATTCTCAGCCGCGAAATTCAGCCGGGGGACACCCTGCCCTCCGAGGCAAAGCTGGCCGAAAGCCTGGGTGTAAACCGCTCAACCATCAGAGAGGCAATCCGCGCCCTGGAGCAGAACGGCTTTGTGCGGCGTGAGACTGGGCGCAAGAAACTGTTTGCAACGTTTCCCCAGTCAGTCGACATATCTCGACGCCTGAAGGCAGCCATGGTGCTCGACCAGGTGACCTTCGAGGAATTGTGGGAGGCTATGTTTGCCCTGGAGCCCGCGGCCGCGCGCTTGGCTTCCCAACGCCGCACCGATGAAGATCTTGAGGCGTTGGAAGCCAATCTCGCACATACGCGCCTTGCACTGGCCGACTCCCAAGCGCTGACGGAGCTGGATATCGACTTCCACCGCCTCGTCGCGCTTGCAACCGGAAATCGTGCGATCCAGGCGGCCCGCCTGCCCATCAGTGAGCTGTTCTATCCACCTTTTTTAACAGTCATGTCGCGTCTGAACGCCGCCGAACGCCTGCTGCTTGCACATGAGAAAATCGTAGAATCGATCCGAAATCGCGATGACCGCCTGGCCCAGGAGTGGATGGAAAAGCACATCCAGGATTTCCGCCGAGGCTACGAGCTGGCGAATCTCGATATGGGAGCGCCCGCAGCTCTACCGCAGCCGAGGACGTGATGAACAATGCCGTAAATGTACCGCCGATGGCGGGCATGACTGTGTGTCGGACTGACGATCGGCTCATGGGTGCGGCACTCCGCACGTCAAGGTACCTTTAGCTCACTCCGGTCGGCGCGGCATTTCACGCGGCGCGCCTTTCCGTGGCTGGACTGAGCCAAGCCCTGTCCGACGCCCTTGCAGGCGACAGCAAAACCGTTGCACCGAAGCCTTGGACAAACCTCTGATGCGGTGGGAAACCTCGCGTATCGCTGCTGGATAGTGGTCGGCGATGGAATCATCCGGCGCGTTCGCGAGTGCCATCGGGCAAGAAAAACCGGACCTTTAAGATATCATATATTGGACTTTTTTTGCTGGTTATTTTTTAAAAAGTTATGTTATGTTCGAAATCAAGGAACACGGTGAGCAGGCTCGAGACCGAAAATCGGCAGGGTTGCTACAGAACTGGAGAACGCATTGCAGCGCATCGGCAAAACCCCCGAAGAGTATTTCAGGGCGTGGCAGGTGTCGTCGTCGCTCAAACCGTTCGGTTTAGGCAGACGCGTCGCGCTGGTTAATGTCGACCTCCAGCGCCGCTATACGGATACCGCGACTTTCGCCACTGCCTATGAAGGCGACCCGCAGCAACTTCAAAAGGTGAACGCATTGGCGCGGGCCGTTCGCGCGCTCGACATGCCGGTGGTGTGGACCTACGTGGCCTATCGCCCCGACGGTAAAGATTGCGGTCGTTGGGGCCAGCGCAACTCCTCGCCCACAGCAATCCATACTGTTGGCCACGACTCCCCACACGCCGAACTGGATGCCCGGCTCGATGTCAACCGCGAGCTCGATCTCATCCTGCACAAACGCATGGCTTCGGCTTTCTTCGAGACGCATCTCCAGTCCTATCTGGTCTTCCACGGGATCGACAGCGTGATCGTGACGGGCGGTGCCACATCGGGATGCGTCAGGGCGACGGTCGTCGATGCGATGTCGCTGGGCTACCGGGTAACGGTACCGGAGGACTGCGTCGCCGACCGTGAGGAAGAGCCCCACTTCGCCAACCTATACGACATTGCAACCAAGTATGCCGACGTTCGACACGCCTCCGAGGTGATGGAGATGGTGGCCGCGCTCGCCGGCGGGAAAGCCTGACCATGAAGCCAAGCGAACCCTTCAACTATGACTATGCACCCTATGTCGGGCGTCCGAAGATCGTTTGGCCCGATGGCAAGCGCCTTGCGTTCTGGGTCGCTCCCAACATCGAATTCTACGAATACGCGCCGCCGCCGAGCGATGCACGCGCCGTATGGTACCGGCCGGAGCCGGATATCCTCAACTACTCGATGCGCGATTACGGCAACCGCGTCGGCTTCGACCGCATGGCCGACGTGATGTTGCGCTACGGTGTACGTGGCAGTGTCTCGCTCAATGTCGCTTTGTGCGACCATTTCCCGGAAATCATCGAACGCTGCTGCGAACTCGACTGGGAGCTGTTCAGCCACGGTGTCTACAACACCCGCTACCTCTACGATATGACGGAGGACCAGCAGCGCGAGATCATCCGAGACAGCCGAGACACCATCAAACGCGTGTCGGGCCAGAGCCTCGACGGCTGGCTGTCCCCGGCGATTTCCAATGAAGCGACCACGCAGGATCTGCTCGCTGAGGAAGGCCTGCTCTACACGCTCGATCTATTCCACGACGACCAACCGATGCCAGTCAAGACACGCTTGGGCAAGCGTTTCGTCAGTGTGCCTTATATGATGGACGTCAACGACGTTCCGGTGCTCAACTTCCGCAACATCTCGCCACAGGACTACCTGCAACTGATCAAGGATCATTTCGACCAGCTCTACGAGGAGGGCTCGGAAAGCGGGACCGTCATGTGCCTGCCGCTACATCCCTATCTGATCGGCCAGCCGCACCGGCTTTGGCTGCTGGACGAGGCGCTCAAATACATCACCGCTCATGATGGCGTCTGGCTCGCCACCGGCCGTGAAATCGCCACGTGGTATCGCGACAATCACTACGACGAAGCTTCTGCCTTCATCGCCGGCGTGAAGGGCAATGCAGCATGACCATTCAAAACAGCTATTTCGATTATCCGCACCGTGGCCCTGGCATGGACCAGGACCGCTACGGCTATCGACGGCTTGCGAAGTCCGCGCCGGTGGCATGGACAGACGGCTCCAAGCTGCTTTTGTGGGTGATGGTGCATCTCGAGCATTTCCCGATGGATATGCCTGCCAGGCCATTCATCCCCACAGGCGGCATGAACCGTCCGGGCATCAGCGTTTGGGACTATACCCAGCGCGATTACGGCAACCGCGTCGGCATTTTCCGGCTAATGAAGCTGTTCGACAAATACGGCATCGTGCCGACGGTCGCGATGAATTCGCAAGTCGCGGTGCGGTATCCTTTTCTGCTCGACGCGATGATCGAGCGGAACTGGGAGATAGCGGCCAGCGGCGTCGACATGAGCCACCTGCACTATGGCGGCATGCCGGAAGACAAGGAACGCGAACAGGTCGAAAAGTCCTTCGCCGATCTGCGTCGCCTCTCCGGCCAGGCCGTAACCGGCTGGCACTCGCCATCGCATTCCCAGTCGCAGCTGACGCCGGATCTTGTCGAGGAAGCCGGTGGCCGCTATATCGCCGACTGGATCAATGACGACATGCCCTACGCGTTCAAGACGCGGTCGGGCAGCCTGACGCAGATGCCGCTGTCCTACGATCTTTCCGACAAAAAAATCCTTTACCAGCAGTCGCTGCCATCCGCGGTCTATGCGCACCAGACCGATATGGCGCGCCAGTGTCTGCGCGACGAGGCCGATACCAAGGGCGCCCGCATACTGTCGCTCTCGCTTAGCCCCTGGGTGGCCGGCCAACCGGCGCAGATCAAGACTCTCGACCGCGTTCTCGGAGCCGTCATGGAGACGCCCGATACGCGCTCCGCAACCGGCGCCGAGATCGTCGCCCAGTGGAAAGGTCAATCGCAATGATGATGGAGCAGAACATCGCTCAGGCCGCACAGAAGGGCGAGCTGATCCGCGCCAACGGCCTGCGTAAAGTTTACACCACCGACACCGGCGATAAGGTTCTTGCGCTGAAGGAAGTCGATTTCTCGATCCGCGATGGCGAGTTCATCTCCATCGTTGGCCCCAGCGGTTGCGGCAAGTCCACCCTGCTCAAGATCATGGCCGGTCTGCTCGGCTACAGTGCGGGCAACATCTCCATTTCCGGCCGGAGCATCAAGGGACCGCACCACGATGTCGGCGTCGTCTTCCAGGCGCCCGTGCTGCTGCCGTGGCGCACCATTCTGCAGAATGTGCTGCTGCCATCGGAATTCCGCGGCCGCGTTGACAAGAAGGTGCAAGCGCGCGCCCGCGAGCTTCTCGCCCTGGTCGGCTTGTCCGGCTTCGAGAACCGTTATCCGCACGAGCTTTCGGGCGGCATGCAGCAGCGCGCCTCCATCGTGCGTGCGCTGGTGCAGGACCCAAAGCTGCTTTTGATGGACGAGCCCTTCGGCGCGCTCGACGCACTGACCCGCGACCAGATGAATGTCGAACTGCTGAAGCTGTGGAGCCACAGCCCCAAGACGATCATCTTCATCACCCATTCCATCGCGGAAGCCGTCTTCCTCTCAGACCGGGTGTTCGTCATGACCCCGCGTCCGGGCAAGCTCGATGAGATCATCGAGGTCGACCTGCCGCGTCCGCGCGCCCTGTCCATGGTCAACACCGACGCCTTCGGCGTCTACGCCGGGCGCATTCGCAAACTTCTCCACGCCAGCGAGGACATCGCAGGATGACCGAGATCACCAACACCGCAATCGACGCCGACCTGATCCCGACACCGCCCAAAAAGCAGCTTATCAGCACCGAGCGCCTGCTGACCTTCGCCGTTCTCATCGGCCTGCTGCTTGCCTGGCAGGCGACTACGACATGGGGCGGCGTTCCGGAATTCGTGCTGCCGCAGCCGATGTCAGTGCTCAACTGGCTGATCGTCGGGTTCTCCTATCCACCGACCAACCCTGCCAGCCTCTGGTATCATCTTGGCATTACCGCCTATGAAGCCTTCCTCGGCTTCGCCATCGGCACCACGCTCGGCATCATTCTCGGCATGACTCTGGCGCGTTACCGCATGGCCGAACGCGTCTTCTATCCCTTCATCGTCGCTTTCCAGTCGTTGCCGAAGATCGCGATTGCGCCGCTGCTCGTGGTCTGGTTCGGCTTCGGGCTCGAGCCTAAGATCATCATCGTCGTCGTGTTGACCTTCTTCCCGCTGCTGGTCAACTCGATCACCGGCTACCACTCGGTCGATCCCGACCGCATCAATCTCGCCCGCGCCTGCAACGCCTCCGGCGCGCAGATTTTCTGGAAGATCATTCTGCCCAGCGCCCTGCCCTACATCTTCGCAGGCCTGCACATGGCGGTCGTACTCTGCTTCCTTGGCGCGCTCGTCGGCGAATTCGTCGGCGCTCAGGCAGGCCTTGGAATGCTTCTGCTTCAATACAACAACAACATGCAGGTGGCGGGTGTCTTCGCCATTCTGATCGTACTCGGAGTCATCGGTTTTGCTCTCAACATGCTCATGCGTGCGCTGGAGAACTACTTCTGCTTCTGGGCGCGCCGCAGTGCGGTGGCTGCCGACGGCGCGAAGTGAAGACATGGGGACCGGTCTGACCCGGTGTGGCGGACCTACATAAAAACAACATCACCAAAGGGGTAACAAAAATGAAGTCTCTCATCTGCCTGCTGGGTGGCGTGGCCACCTTCGCGCTGGCCAGCACGGCCTCCGCCCAGGAAAAGCCAATTACCATTGTGCTGTCGCACGCCAACATGGCCGTCGGCGAAGAGGTGTTCCTCTACGCCGTGCCGAAGGCGCTCGGCTACTTCAAGGACGAAGGTCTCGACGTCACCATTCAGGGTGCTTCCGGCGGCGTGCAGGCGGGCCAGGTCATGGCCAGCGGCAATGCGCAGTTCATCACCACACTCGCCGAAGGAGTGATGCAGATGCGCGAACAGGGCGCCGACCCGGTCGCGATCCTGTCGCTGAAAAACTATAATGGTTATTCCGTTAGCACCCTGCCGGATTCCGGCATCAAATCGCTCGCCGATCTCACAGGCAAGACGATCGGTTTCCCGGTTGCCGGCGGCGGTACGGTCATGATGCTGGACGAGAGCCTCAAGGCTGCAGGCCTCAAGCCAGAATACACTGCCATCGTCATCGGCACCGGTCCGGGTGCGGCTGCAGCCGTCGAGCAGAAGCGCGTCGAAGCCGCCGTTCTGTGGGACGCCAATTACGGCCTGATCGAAAACCTTGGCTACAAGCTGAACTATATCGACCTGCCGATCCAGAACGAGATCGCCGGCTTCACCCTGTCGACCAGCGACAAGATGGTGAAAGACGACCCGAAGTCAGTCGAAGGCTTCTGCCGCGCAGTGCTCAAGGGCCTGACCTACACGCTCGCCAACAAGGAAGCCGCAGTCGACCTGTTCTTCAAGGAGTTCCCGACCACCAAGGCCGCCAACGTTTCTGACGAGGAAGCTACCAAGGGTGCTGTCAATGTGCTCAACAAGTGGCTCGACAGCGCACTTAAGGGCGTGACTGACGTTTCCAAGCTCGGCTCATTCGACAAGGCAAAGTGGGAGAAGTCCAAGGAACTTTATGCCGCCGCCGGAACGCTGAAAGGCACAATTCCGGTCGATCAGGCGTTCACCAACCAGTTCATTGACGGTTGCAACAACTTCGATCACGAGGCCGTCAAGGCCCAGGCGATGGCAGCCAAGTAAAGGCTGCAATCGCGATCGACACTACGAAGGGCGCCGCATCGTGTGGCGCCCTTTTCATCAAGGGCACCGGAAATGACCGACTTGACGAGGCTGACGGCAAGCGAAGCCGCTGCACGCATCAGGAAGAAGGATCTGACCAGCACCGAGCTGGTCACCGCACTTCTCGACCGCGTCGCCGCACGCGATCACGTCGTCCACGCCTGGACATGGCTTAAGCCCGAAGCAGTGCTGGAAGCAGCCAGGAAAGCGGATGCATCGCCGGCTGTCGGCCCGCTGCATGGTGTGCCGGTCGGCATCAAGGACATCATCTACACTGCCGATATGCCGACGCAGATGAACTCGGCACTTTATGAAGATTTCTTCCCCAGGCTCGATGCGCCCTGTATCTCCGTGCTGCGTTCGGCAGGTGCTATCGTAATGGGCAAGCTCGATACGGTCGAGTTCGCAGTCGACGGACGGCGCGCCAGAACCACCAATCCGCACGAGCCCGAACGCACGCCCGGCGGCTCGTCGAGCGGTTCGGCGGCCGCTGTCGCCGATTTCCAGGTGCCCCTGTCGCTCGGCACGCAGACTGGCGGTTCCGTCATTCGGCCAGCCTCGTTCTGCGGCACGTTTGCCATCAAGCCAACCTGGAACACGGTTTCGCATGAGGGCTTCAAGGTTTGTGCAGCCAGCATGGACACGCTGGGCTGGTATGGCCGCAGCGTCAAAGACCTGATGCTGCTTGCCGACGTTTACCGCCTCAGGCTCGACGGGCGCGCGGCGCCGACTTCGCTGAAGGGGGCAAAGATTGGCATCTGCCGTTCGCCGGTGTGGGAGCAGGCCTTGCCGGAGACGCATAAGGCGTTGAACGATGCCTGCGCCATGCTCAAGGCCGAAGGCGCGGAACTCTCCGATACGGAACTGCCAGGGGACTGCGCCGGCCTGACCGAGGCGCATCGCATCATCATGCAGGCCGAGATGCAGGTATCGTTCCTGGCTGATTCCATCCGCTTCCCCGATCTCTATCCGGCTATGCAGGAAACGGTGAAAAACGCCGCGGGCTATTCGACGGCCGATCTCGCCGCCGCCCATGATCTGGCTGCCCGCTGCCGCGGTATTATGGACAGGCTGTTCGGGGGGTTCGACGCGGTGCTGACGCCGAGTGCGCCCGGTTACGCGCCGATCGGGCCGCAGGACACCGGCAAGGCGGTGTTCAACCGTATCTGGACGCTCACGCACATGCCGTCGGTCAATCTGCCGCTTTATGCCGATCCGTTGCCGGTGGGGCTGACGTTGACGGGGCCGCGCTATTGCGACCGTCGCATTCTCGATATGGCGAAGCTGATCGCGCAGGCCGCCGGAATCTAGAGCTTCGGCGGGCTGATCAGGCCTTGCGCTTCAAGGAGCGGCAAGGTGCCGCCCGCCTGCATCGTCTCAAGCAGATTGGCCGGAACCGCATGCCCTTTCAGGGTTTTTCCGCTCAACAGATTTTCGACGCGGCCGCTTGCCGGATCGGCGCGCAGGACATCGCCTTCGCAGCACAGGTCGAGAATGCCGGGACAGTTCATAGCGACCAGCCCGTAGCTGACACAGCCGCGAAAGAAGAGTGCGTTGAGGCTCTCGGCAATGACCAATGAAACGCCCACATTGACGAAGGACCGAGCCGCCGGACGGCTCGACCCCAACCCGAAATCACGACCGGCCACTACGATGTCGCCCGCTGCCACCTGGTCGACCCAATTCGGTCGCAGATCACGAAACAGGGCCTTGGTCTGGACAGCCTCAGTGCCATAAAGCACGTCGCCCGGCATCATGACGTCGGTGTTGAGGTCGTGGCCGAAGACCCAGGCCCGTCCCTTGATCATAGCCCCGCCTCCATCAATTGCGCAGGTCCGACGATGCGTCCCGCCACAGCCGACGCCGCAACCACGGCCGGGGAGCCGAGCCAGATTCGTGCGGTGGGGTCGCCCATCCTGCCTTTGAAGTTGCGCGTGCTGCTGGCGATGCATCGGTCGCCGGGACCTAGCACACCCATATGCCCACCGGCGCAGGCGCCGCAGGTCGCCGGTGTGACGATAGCGCCGGCGTCTACTAACAATTCGACATAACCGGCCTTGAGTGCGTCGCGATAGATCGCCTGCGTTGCAGGGGTGACGATCAGCCGGACGCCGGGAGCGACGCGGCGACCGCGCAACACATCCGCCGCGATTGCAAGATCGGATAGGCTGCCATTGGCGCAGGAACCGATAAAAGCCTGGTCGATACCACTGTCGGCGTCGCCGAGGTGCACCGTGTTTCCGAGAATTCTGTCCGGCAAGGCGATCATCGGGCGGATGTCGTCGAGCACGACTATCTCACGCCGGACATAATCGGCATCGGCGTCCGGAAAGACGGCATGAAATGGTTGATCTGTGCGCCCGCGAATATGCGCGTCGAGTGTAGCGTCTGCCTCGAAGGTAACGAAATCGGCGTTGAGTTCCGTGCACATTGTGCAGATGGTGCGGCGGGCATCGATACTCAGACTGGCGAGGCCCGGACCGCCGAACTCGATGTTCTGACCGCTATGGCTGCCGAAACGATCGGCCATGCGCAGGATGACGTCCATGGCCGCGACACCTGCAGCCAGGCTTCCCCGAAACTCGTAGCGCACGGTTGGGCCAAGGCTGAGCCAGGTCTCGCCGGTGGCAACGGCGGCGATCAGGTCGAGAATGGTGACCGCGCGTGAAGCGCAGTTCATCACGCCAGCCGCCGCACTGTGGGAATCGCTGCCCACTACCATCATGCCCGGCAAGGCATGGCAGTTTTCAGACAGGAGCACGTGGCTTATACCCTGATCCGCGCCCAGATCGTGAAAGCGCGAAATGCCCCAGCGTCTTGCGAAAGCGCGGCCGGTCGACTGAGCGGCGGCGCTTGTGGCCGATGGTGCGGGAACCTCATGGTCGAAGACTATGACGATGCGGTCAGGATGCGGCACGGCGAGGATGTCTCGGCGCATCTGGTTGAGGAAAAAGAAGGTCGTATCGAGCATAACGGCGCGGTCGACCGCGACTGTGACTATGTCGCCCGGCTTCACATTCGAGCGTTCGGCAGCACGGGCAAGTATCTTTTCGACGATCGTCATGCCCATGCCATGTGTCTCCAGACGTTCAGTCGCGGATGGCGAGGAGCGCCCCGTGCGTCAGCTTCATATCCATCTCGGGCACGGCCTTGGTTCCGTGCAGTTCGGTGGCATAGAGGCCGCCGCCCTTGCGGCCAAGCGGAGCCGCCGGGTCGTCGGCAAAGACGGTGATGCGGTAAGCGCCAGCATCGATGTCCCAGGCGTCGCGGCCTTCATAGCTGGACGCACCAGTAACGGTTCCACCCGAGATGAGGGCCAGCGTAGTGGCCGTGCTATCGGCCGTGGGGCTCGCGATGACCATGCGGGAAATGCCAGTCGCGCCGTTGGCATGCGGCTTGGCTGCCGGAATACGGTTGTTGCGGCCTTCGACGTCCTCGACCACGAAGGGCAGCGCATCGTCGCCACCGGTACCACGACCAGTCATCAAGAGCTTGAGCGACCATTTCGAGCCGTCGGCAATCGTGTTGCCGACATCGACCGGACCGGCGACCCTGGAGCCTTCCTCGGTCAGCTTTGCAGTCAACGCGATGATGTCCGGCTCGGTGAAGGAATAGTCGCCCCAGCCTTCCCCGGCAGCCAGCAATGGTCCCAGACGATGCTTTTTAAGCGCCTCGGGATCGGTAAAGGCAGTGATGAGGATGTAGGAGCCGTCTTCGAAGGAAACGAAACGATAGGCAGCGCTGCCATGCGCGCTGTCGTGGCGCTGCTGTACCGTGAAGCCGAGCGCCGCATAGTCGGCAGCCGCCTGGTCAGGATCGTTGACGAGGACGATGAGATGATCAGGCACGCGGCCCATAGGCAATGGTCTCCGTTGGAATGCTGTCATGCTTTGCAGATGGATGGCGGCAAGAAGCTGCGTATTTCCGGCAGCGGCCCCTTGAAGCGCTCGATATCAATGAGACAGGACTGCGCCGAACAGCCCTGCCCCATGTCGGACGTACCGATGTCGCGAGTCAGCACATTGGGGTTGCTGCTGCGATCAGCCAGGCCGTCGGGATCGTAGGAAGCGCCGGTGGGAAGGACGGCGACGCCCTGCACAAGACCTTCGTCATAGCGGGCGACGGCCAGACAGGATCCGCGACCGTTGAAGAGCCGCACCGGATCACCATTGGCGATGCCGCGCGCGGCCGCGTCGCCGGGATGCAGGTCGACATATTCCAGGCCATTGCTCTTCCCGGCCATCGAATAGGATGACGCATCGAGTTGTCCGTGCAGTTTGCGGCCCGGCTGGGGCGTCAGGAGGTGCAGCGGATAGGTTTTCGCCAGCGGCGCGCCCAGCCATTCCTCAGGATCGAGCCAAACTGGATGGCCGGGTTGGCGCCCTTCATTTTCATCACGGATCGCCTGGGAATAAAGTTCGATCCTGCCCGATGGCGTTTGCAGTGGGTGCGCTTTTGGATCGGCGCGGAAATCCGTCAGCATGACATAGTCGCGCTGTGGTTCTGGCACCTTCAGATAGCCGTCTTCCCAGAAGGTGTCGAAATCGGGTGCGTTGATGCCGCGCGCGGCGAGCTTGGTGGAGATATTCTCCCAGGCCCGTGCCAGCCAGCCACTCTCGTCGAGCCCTTCGGTGAAAGCTTCCTCGGCGCCGAGGCGGCGGGCAAGCCCGGCGAAGATGTCGAAATCGTTGCGCGCTTCGCCCACCGGTTCGACCAGTTTGTGCATGGCCAGAATGTAGGGATCACGCGATGCACCGCCGATGTCGTTGCGCTCGAGCGCCGTCGTTGCCGGCAGGACGATGTCGGCATGGCGCGCGGTCGCCGTCCAGTAGCATTCATGCACGATCACGGTCTCGGGCTTGCGGAAGGCATCGCGCAACCGGTTGAGGTCCTGGTGGTGGTGGAACGGATTGCCGCCGGCCCAGTAGATCAGGCGGATATCGGGATAGGTCGCTGTCCTGCCGTTGAAGCGATATTCGGCGCCGGGGTTGAGCAGAAGATCTGAGACTCGGGCTACGGGGATTGCATGACCCACCGCATTGGTGCCGATGGACGGACCGTAGAGCGGGGTTTCATAGCGTAGGTTGCCCATGCCGTTGGAAGAGCCGTAGCCGAAGGCGAAGCCGCCACCCGGCAGACCGATTTGCCCCAGCACGGCCGCCAGCGCAATCATGGCCCAGTAGGGTTGCTCGCCGTGGCGGGCACGCTGCAGGCTCCAGGTTGCCGTCAGCATAACACGCTTCCCGGGCAGGCTCGCGGCTAGATCCCGGATCTGCGCGGCCGGCACACCGGAAATCGCCGACGCCCAATCGGCATTCTTTACAACGTTATCGCCCTCGCCCATCAAATAGGCGCGCAGGTGCGCGAAGCCGCTGCAATGGCTTTCAAGGAACGACTTGTCCTCCCTGCCTGCGGCAATGATCTCTTGTGTGAGCGCCAGCAGAAGCGCCGCGTCCGTATTCGGGCGGATCGGCAGCCATTCGGAGGGGAATTCGTTTTCTACGTCACCACGGCGGGGCGATACATTGATCAGCCGGAGATCGGAAAGGCCCTGCATGAAGCTGCGGAAGCGATGCTCGCCGGAACCGCCGGATTGGACGATCCAGTTGCGGTTGGGTACGCCGCCGAAAGCCAGCATGATGTCGCAATGCTCGCTGATCGACTTTAGCGAAGTCAAATGCGAACCGACTGCATCCCCGCGCCCGACTACGCGCGGCAGAAAGGCCATTGCCGCGCCGTAGCTGTAGTTAGTCACCTGGTCGGTGAAGCCGCCGATGCAGTTGAGAAAGCGGCGGATCAATGTGCGGGCATGATGAAGCCTGCCGGCGCTCGACCAGCCATAGGAGCCGCCGAAGATCGAGGCATTGCTGAAGTCACTGCGGACGCGATGCAATTCGCCGGCAACGAGCTCAAGCGCCTCGTCCCATTCAATTTCGACGAAACTGTCGTCGCCGCGTCTGGCGCCGCCATCGCCCTCACGCCAGCCCTTGCGCACGACAGGCTTGGCAACGCGAAGCGGCGAGGTCAGCATTTCGGGCCAGACCTCGATCAGCTTGCTCGGCTCAGGATCAAACTCGAAGGGAAGAACACCGGTAAGTTTGCCATCCTTCACTTCCGCACGGAACGCTCCCCAGTGGGAAGCCGATCTCAGAACGGGCATTTCCGCCGCCTTTTTCTGCCGCGCCGGACGACGGCCCGGCATCAGATTTTGGAAAGTTGCGATATAATCTTACTGTAGTCAAGTTGCATTGATTTTCAATAATGTTATAAGTGAAATATGGGAGCAAGGGAGCGGGAGGCATTCTAATGCGCAAGTTCAACGTTCGCCAAGTCGAGGCATTCCGCGCCGTCGTCACCATGGGCAGCATGTCCAAAGCCGCCGAACTGCTGGGCATCTCGCAGCCGGCGGTAAGCCGCCTTATAAGTGATTTTCAGGACGCCGTTGGCTTCAAGCTTTTCCGGCGGCTCAGGAACGGAGCCGAGCCGACAAAAGACGCCAAGCATCTCTTCGAACAGGTCGAGAAACTTTTCGTCGGACTTGAGGAGCTCAACCATGAGGTTGCAGCAATCAAGAATCTGCAGATCGGCCGACTGACTATCGCCGCGACGAGTTCCTATGCCAGCGGCTTCCTTCCCGATCTCATTGCGGGGTTCCGCGCGCAATATCCTGACGTCAACATATCCCTCAAGACGCTGGGCCACGAGCAGGTGGTGGATTGGGTCGCGTCGGGCGCGGCCGATGTTGGCTTCACGACGCAGTCGAACGGAAACACCGCGCTCAATACCCAGACGTTGCGTAAGGGATCTGTCATCTGCGTCATACACAAGGATCATCCGCTGGCGGCGAAAGAGAAGCTTCGACCACAGGACCTGGCAAACGAACCTTTCATCAGTTTCCCGCGCGGCGCACCATTCCGATTCGAGATCGACATGCTGTTCGACCGTTTGGGCGTCGACCGAACGATGACCATCGATGCAACCTCCCACGACAGCGTCTGCGGCCTGGTGGCTGCGGGTCTGGGCATTGGCATGGTCAACCCGTTTTCCCCGAATGTCGGAAGAGCCGACAAGCTGGTCTTCCGGCCGATAAGCCCCAGCGCCCAGATCGAGCTACAGATGATCTGGGCGGATGCATCGGAATCGGCAGCAGCCGACAAGTTCAGAGCCTTCGTTCCCGATTTCCTAAAAGCCCACAAGATGAATGACGCGTAACGGGCCAGCCTGAGGAGGCATCGGACCCGGCGCCAAGCCGATAAACGGATTTTCAGATGAATATGCAGCCTATGATTGCCCGAGAATTCAATGTGGTTCCGCCGGAGGCAGATGTCGTCATCGTCGGCGGCGGCATCATTGGTGTGAGCACGGCGCTGTTTCTCGCCCAAAAGGGCGTTTCGGTCGTGGTCTGCGAAAAGGGCGAACTTGGCGAAGAACAGTCTAACCGGAACTGGGGCTGGGTACGCAAGATGGGCCGCGACCCGCGCGAGATTCCCTTGATGATCCGCTCCATGGATATCTGGAAGACGCTCAACGAGACCATCGGCGGCGAGACAGGTTTCCGCGTCAAGGGCATCACCTATTTCGTCAACGAGGAGAAGGATCTCCAGCGTTACGCCGGCTGGATGAAGGCTGCAGAGCCTTACGGTCTCGACACACGCTACATCTCACCCAGCGAGATCGAGAGCTTCATCCCCGGCTCGACGCGTAAATTCGGCGGCGGCCTGCATACCCCCAGCGACGGCTTCGCCGAGCCGCATATGGCAACGCAGGCCATTGCGCGCGGCGCCGAGCGTTTTGGCGCCACCATCGTCACCGGTTGCGCGGTCCGCGGCCTGGAAACCTCGGGCGGCCGGGTCAGCGAAGTCGTAACCGAAAAGGGCCGTATTCGTTGCAACGCCGTAGTACTGGCGGGCGGATCCTGGTCATCCCTGTTTGCAGCCAATCTCGGCGTGAAGATGCCGCAGCTCAAGCTTTTGTCGCAGGTCATGCGCACCCGCCCACTCACGGGCGGCCCGGAAGGTTGCGGCTCAGGCCCTGGTTTCGGCTTCCGCAAGCGGCTCGACGGCGGCTACAACTTCTCTATGCGTTCGGCGCATCCGGTCGACATCGTTCCGGACAGCTTCCGCTATTTCCGCGACTACATCCCCGCCCTGAAGAATGAGTTCAAGGCGATGAAATTCCGTATCGGCAAGCGCAGCTTCCAGGAACTGATGACGCCGCGCAAATGGGCGCTCGACCAGCGCACCGTTTTCGAGGAAATCCGCATCCTCCGGCCGGTTCCGGCCAACAAGGTGTTGGATCAGGCGCTGACAAACATCAAGCAGATGTTCCCGGCTTTTCGCGATCTTGTGGTCAACGAACGCATGGGCGCATGGATCGACGTAACGCCGGATGCCATCCCCGTCATTTCGGGGGTGAAGGCGATCCCGGGTTTCCACATCGCGACCGGCTTCTCCGGTCATGGCTTCGGCATCGGCCCGGCAGCGGGCGAGATGATGGCCGAGATCGTCATGGGCAACACCCCGACCATCGAGGCATCGGCATTCCGTCACGAACGCTTCATTGACGGCTCGCCGATCAATCACTGGCCGATCGGCTTCTGACCAGTGTAATGACAGTCATAAAAAAGGGCCGCACACGCGGCCCTTTTTCTTCGTGATAAGCGCTCACGCGAGCCTCAGCCTGCCCAGCCCCTCTTCGAGGTCGGCGATGAGATCCGACACATCCTCAAGCCCTATATGGAAGCGCACCACCGATCCACGCTCCTTCCACGAGGTAATGACCCGCGAGGTTTCGGGATGCATGGGCAGCACGAGGCTCTCGTAACCGCCCCAGCTGAAACCGATCTTGAAATGCTGCAACCCGTCGATCATTGCAGCCATCGAGCCTTCGGCAAGCGGTTTGAACTCCACCGAAAACAACCCCGAAGCACCGGAAAAATCGCGCTTCCAAATCGCGTGGCCCGGACAATCCGGCAAGGCCGGGTGGAACACCTTCATCACCTCCGGCCGGGTTGCGAGCCAGCGTGCGACCTCGATACCGGACTGGTGGTGCTGCCTGAGCCGAACTCCCATGGTGCGCAGCCCGCGCAGCCCGAGATTGGCTTCTTCAGAGCCGGCGCAGGCGCCGGTATCCTGAAGCGCTACACGCACCGGCAAGAAGGCATCCTCCGACGTGGTGACCACGCCCAGCATCGCATCCGAATGGCCGACGATGTATTTCGTCGCCGCGTGGATGACCGCATCGACGCCCAGCTTTGCCGGCTTGAAAAACAGCGGCGTCGCCCAGGTGTTGTCGATGGCCGTGCGAATGCCCCTTTCCTTGGCGATTTTGGCGATCGCCGGCACATCTTGCACCTCGAACGTGCCGGAACCGGGCGATTCCAGATAGATCAGCTTCGTGTTGGGCTTGATGAGTTCGACGATGCCGGCCCCGATCATCGGATCGTAATAGCTGGTCTCGATATCCATACGTGCCAGGGTGCGTGTACACAGGCGCCGCACCGGATCGTAGACGCTGTCGGGCACGAGAACATGGTCGCCCTGGCTGAGGAAGGCCAGGAAAACACCGGTGATCGCCGCAAGACCTGAGGATGCGGAAATCGCTGCATGACCCTCTTCCAACTCGGCGACCGCTTTCTCGAAGGCCAGGCTGACCGGCGTGCCAACCCGGCCATAGAACGGCGTCGAATAAGGCGTCTTGCCCGCCGTCTGAAAGTCGCCGAGCGACTTGAAGACGAATGTCGACGCCCGCACCACCGGCGGATTGACAGACACACCGGATGCCTTGAGTTCGCGTCCGGCCTGGACGAGCAGCGTGTCCTGGGCAGCCTTCGTCATCATACACTCTCCTTGGGAAGGTCTTCGCACTGGCCCCATTCGTGCCAGGATGCGTCGTAGAGCCGCCAGTCGTGCTTACCGATGCGTTCGAGCTGGAAGGCGATGATTGCGGCGGTGACGCCCGAGCCACAGGTAGCGATGGCCGGTCGGGACAGGTCGACGCCCGTCGCCTCGAATAGCTCGCGCGCCTTCATGGGCGACACGAAGGTGAAAGGTTCCTTCTGTTCGATCAGCGCGTTCCACGAGACATTGATGGCGCCCGGCATATGGCCGCCCGCGACGCCCGGATAGCCGGAGCTCATCTCGCCGGTGAAACGGCCGGGCGTGCGCGCATCGAGAAGGGTTGCAGATTTATCGTTGACGGCACCAAGCACTTCAGGCCAAGCGGCCACTTCATCGCGCGGCGGTCTTGCGGTGAAGATCGCAGGCGCTACAGCCGCAGGGCCGCCGGTCTCGACCGCGCGGCCTTCGCTTGTCCAGCGGCGCATGCCACCATTGAGGATGCGGACCTTGTCGTGGCCGAACAGGCGGAACATCCACCACAGCCGGGCCGAGACATAGCTGGAGTCGTAGACGACGACCATCGTGTTATCGCCGATGCCGAGCCGGCCGACTTCGGCAGCGAACTGTTCGGCCGGCGGCAGCATATTGACGAAGGGCGACCTGGCATCCGAAACCGCGTTGAGATCGATATATTGCGCCGTTGGAATATGCCCCTGGCGGTATTCGTCCAAGCCGGACTTGCCCGCTTCCGGCACGTACCAGATACAGTCAAGCACGACGACGCTCGGGTCGCCGAGATGGTCGGAGAGCCATGCGGGTTCAACGAGATAGTCATCCATTTTCGTTTCCTTCCTTCGAGTTTCTTATTGTCACTGGTTGGTATTGCGTGACTGCGGCCGCATGAGGTGCCAGTCCGTGTCGCGCTGCAAGGCGTCGGCCAAGCGCAATAGCAGCGCTTCGGAAAACGGCTGGCCGACGAGTTGCAGCCCGGCAGGCAAGCCCTGACTGTCCAGTCCAATCGGAACGGTGATTGCCGGCAGACCGAGATAGTTGAAGGGCCGGGTGTTCGCGGACAGGCTGAGGAATTTCGCCACAGCACCTTCCGCTCCCGCATCGACATCGGTCTCGGCGATCGTCGGCGCTGTGATGCGCAGCGTCGGCATGGCAAGTACGTCGATCTTTGAAAAGACGCCCTCCACGAAGGCTTTCAGGATTGCGCCGCGCCGACGCATCGCCTCCACGTAGAAGGTAGCCGGGATGGCATAGCCGGGATACATCCGACCGCTGACGTGGACGGCATATTCCCCGGCACGCGAACGCATCCAGTCAGCATGAAGCGTTGCGACTTCGACCTTGCTGACAATGGAAGAGTAGACTGCAATACGGTCCATCTCAGGCAGTCTGAGGCGACACTGTATTCCCCCGCGTCCAAGCAAAACCTCCAATGCCGCATCGAAGCGCGTCTGGATCGAGGGATCGACCCCATCGAAGAACCAGTTTTCCGGCAGGCCGATGCGGACGCCCTGGACATCGCCGTCGAGCGCCTGCTCGTAGCGTGGCACGGGCACGTCACTCGCCGTTCCATCCAGTTCGTCCGCTCCAGCGATGACGGTGAGAAGCCGCGCACAGTCGCGTGCGCTGCGGGCTAGCGGACCGATGCAATCCAGCGACGGAGCCAGCGGCATGACACCATAGCGGCTGACGCGCGACCATGTCGGCTTGAGGCCAGTCACGCCGCACAGGGATGCCGGGATGCGTACGGACCCCCCCGTATCGCTGCCGAGCGAAGCGAGCACCATGCCGGATGAGACGGCTGCACCCGAGCCTGACGATGAGCCACCGCTGACACGTTCGACGTTCCAGGGATTGCGGACCGGGCCGAAGTGACGGTTGTGGCCCGTCGGCCCCTGTGCGAACTCGGACATGTTGAGTGCTGTAATCTGCAGAGCGCCGGCACTGTCCAGACATTCAAGCACGGTCGCGGTGCGGTCGGAAACGAAGCTCTCGCGGATGACCGAGCCGCAGGATACGGGCTGCCCGCGCCGGTAGAACATGTCCTTATGCGCCAGCGGCATGCCGTGCAACGGGCCGAGCGGGCCACCGCGCATGCGGCTCGTATCGGACGCCCGCGCCTGTTCAAGTGCTGTTTCCGGCTCATGACGTATGACGGCGTTGATCGTCGGGTTTTCAGCCGCTATCGTTTCCAGACAGTATCGCGTGACGTCTTCAGCAGCGAGGTCGCCGCGTGCAACGGCGTCGGCCGTCTCGCAGAGGCCCGGACCCGTTGCATCTCCCTTTCGCTGGCGATCGTCATGCCATGTCACGCTTTCAAGCACTGAGACATGGTGCGCCACCTCGTCTTCCATCGGCCCGGCATCGATAGCGTGATAGGCGTCGATAAGGCGTTCGAGATCGGCTGAAAATTCCGCTGTCGCGTCGTTGGGTGGTTCGATGCGGTGCCAGAGGCGGGTCGTTTCGACGAAAAGCGACATGGTTCAGCCAGCGAAATGACAGGCGACGGAATGCAGCCGACCGGCGGCCGACAATTCGGGCCGCGCCTCGGCGCAGACCGGCTGCGATAGCGGGCAACGCGTCCGGAAGGCGCAACCCGAGGGCGGGTTGACCGGACTTGGCACATCTCCCGTCAGCAGACTGACGCCGCGTTTGGCGCGTTCATCTGGGATCGAGGCGATCAATGCGCGCGTATAAGGATGCTGCGCGTTCTGCCAAACAGATTCGGAATCGCCGATCTCCACGATCCGGCCGAGATACATTACCGCGATGCGGTTGGAGATGTAGCGGATCACGGCGAGGTCGTGAGAGATGAACAGGAACGCCACGCCAAGCCGCTTCTGCAAATCGGTCAGAAGGTTCAACACCTGCGCCTGCACCGACACGTCGAGCGCCGACACCGCCTCGTCGCAGACGATCAGATCGGGCTCCAGCGTCAGTGCCCTGGCGATGCTGACGCGCTGCCGCTGACCGCCGGAAAGCTCGTGCGGGAAGTGCTCCAGATGATGTTCGCCAAGCCCGACCTGCCGCATCAGCATCTCGACACGCTTGCGGCGGTCGGCAGGTGTGCCTTCGCCATGCACCTTGAGCGGCTGTTCGATGATCTGGCGGATGGTCAGCCGCGGATTGAGCGCACTCATCGGATCCTGGAAAACCATCTGTACGCGCTTGGCGCGCTCCAGCCGTTCAGCCCGGGCGGTCCCCGCCACCTTGCCGCCTAGACGCACAACGCCCCGCGTTGGCGTGTTCAGCCCGACAACGCAACGCGCGAGCGTCGACTTTCCGCAACCCGATTCTCCCACCAGTCCCAGCGTCTCGCCAGTTTCGACGGCAAAATCAACGCCGTCGACGGCGCGCAGAAGACCGGCCGGCGTGGGGTGGTGCATGACCAGATCGACCAATTCCAGTGCGTGCGCCATGGCTCAGGTGACCTCCAAAATCGGGTAAAAGCAGCGATGCGCGCGGCCGTCCGCCGTCGCCGTCAGCGGCGGACGCGCAGTCAGGCAGTCTTCTGCGGCCCGCGCGCATCGCGGTCCGAACAGGCAGCCTTGCGGGCGGGCGTCGGGCGCGGGAACGGCACCGGAAATATCGCTGAGCAGCTTTCCGTCATGCTTGAAGCTACCCCTGGGACGCGCTGCCATCAGCCCCGCGGTATACGGATGACGCGGCGAAGACATGATGTCCTCAACTGATCCGGCCTCGACCACGACGCCGGCATACATGACGATCATGCGCTCGGCGATCTGCCGGACCACGCCGAGATCGTGTGTGATCAGAACGAGGCTCTGACCAGACCGCTCACGGATTTCGCGCAGCAGATCAAGTATCTGCGCCTGCACCGTCACGTCGAGAGCCGTCGTGGGCTCATCGGCGATTATGAGCGACGGTTCGCAGGCCATGGCCATGGCGATTGTCACGCGCTGGCGCATGCCGCCCGAAAGACGGTGCGGATAGTCGTCCAGCCGCGCCTCGGGATCGGGCACGCGCACCTGCCTGAGCAGATCCGTTGCCCGCTCGCGCGCCTCGACCTTGCCCATCTTGCGATGCTTGCGCAGCACTTCGACGATCTGCGCGCCGACCGTCATTACCGGATTCAGCGCTGTGAGCGGCTCCTGGAAGATCATCGCCATGCGGTTGCCGCGGATTGATTGCATATCTCGCAGCGGCAATGCGGTAAGGTCGCGGCCTTCGAAAGAGATGGCGCCACGCTTGTGCCTGTCCAGACTGTCGGGCAGCAGGCCCATGATTGCCAGCGATGTCAACGACTTGCCGCAGCCGGATTCACCGACGATCGCCACCGCCTCGCCACGGCCGACCTCGAACGACAGGTCCTCGACCAGCGGCGTGTCGGCGGCCGCCGAGATGGACAGCCCAGCGACCTTGAGCAACGCATCAGCGGACACGAAGGCGTGGGTTGAGGACGTCATTCAATGCGTCTCCAATGAGGTTGAGGGCAAGGACGGTCACCACAACGGCAGCCGAAGGCACCACGGTGATGTACCAGGCCGTACGCATGGCTGATCGCCCAGCGCCGATGATTGCACCCCAGCTCATCATGTTGGGGTCACCGAGGCCAAGGAATGACAGGCCGGCCTCGACGATAATCGCGGTGGCGACCAGCACGGAAGCGGCGACCACGATTGGGCTCAGGCAGTTTGGCAGGATCTGGGTGAACATGATGCGCGTATCCGCCATGCCCATGATGCGGCAGGCCAGCACGAAATCCTGGCCGCGCAGCCGCATGAATTCAGCACGCACCAGGCGCGCCACCATAGGCCAGGACACAACGCTGATCGACACAACGATCGTGGTGAGCGAAGGGCCGATGATGCCGACGATGACGATGGCAGCCAGGAACGACGGGATGGTCTGCACCGCATCGGTGATGCGCATCAGCACATCGTCGACGCGGCCGCCATAGAATCCGGCGAGGGCGCCGACTAAGGAGCCGACAAAGACAGCGGCGAGAGCCGCACTCATGCCGACCAGGATCGACACACGCGAGCCGTGCATGACGCCGGCAAGAATGTCGCGTCCCATGCCATCGGTACCGAATATGTAGGATGGGTTCTGCCCCGGCCACAGCATCGGACGCGCCACCATGCGCCAAGGTCCGTCTGGATAGATGACGCCGGCGAGCAGCGCCATGACCAGGACCGTGAACAGTATGACGGCGCCGGCAAGGCCGCTGGGGTGGCGCAGGAAGCGCCGCAATTTGCCTTGGCGCCTGGTCATTTCAACTCCACCCTTGGGTCGATGATGACATAGAGGATGTCCACCACCAGGCTGACGACAACGACCGACAACGAACTGATGAACATCACTCCGAGAAGAAGATTGGCGTCACGCTCGAACACAGCGTCGAAGGCCGTACGACCCATTCCCGGCAGGCCGAAGACGGTCTCGACCAGCACCGCACCACCGATCAGCGAACTGACCTGAAGGCCAGCCATGGTAACAAGCGGCATCAGCGCGTTGCGCAGTGCATGACCATAGATGACTCGGCGCTCGCTCATGCCCTTGGCGCGAGCGGTGCGAACGAAGTCCTGACTCATCACCTCCAGCATGGTGGCGCGCGCCAAGCGGCCGTAAATGGCGATGTAGAAAGTGCAGAGCGCCGTCACCGGCATGACCAAATGCGCCACCACGTCGAGCACATGGCGCATGCCCGTATAGTTGGCGCCAACGCTGGTCAGTCCGGCGATGGGCAGCCAGCCCAGCTTCACCGAGAAGATCAGGATCAGCGAGATCGCCACAATAAAGGATGGGGTTGCGTAGAACAACAGCGCGACAGTGGAGATGATCGCATCGGCTGGTTTGCCCGCACGTCGTGCGGCAACGACACCCAGAACGGTACCGACCGTCAGTGAGATGATGACCGACAGCACAACGAGCATCGCCGTCGTCGGCAGCCGCAGCATGATGATGTCCAGCACTGGTGCCGCATTGCGGAAGGAATAGCCGAGATTGAAAGTCAGCAACTGCCCGAGATATTTGCCGAGCTGGATGAGGATCGGCTGATCGAGCCCATACATCGTGCGCAATCCGGCGATCTGCTCTGCCGTCATGTCGGAATTGCCACTCAGCACGTCGACCATGTCGCCGGGGGCTAGCTTGATGATGACGAAGTTGGCGATCACCACCATCAGCATGACAATCAGTGCCTGAACCAACCGCCGCCCGAGAAAACGAAGGGCGACCGGGTTGAAAAAACGCGAGTAAAGCCGGGGGGCCTTGCCCCCCGGCGTTGCCCGGCTTTGAGTGACGCTCATGCGTCCAGCCAGACTTGCGAGAAGGTGCCGAACGGCCCGATGGCGCCGACGGTGTGATCCTTGACCCGCGTGTTGGCGATGGTCACGCGGGCGGTCGAACAAAGCGGTAGCGTCGGCACGTCTTCCATGACCTTGCGCTGGAATTCGGCATAAAGCTGCTTGCGCTTGGCCGGGTCCATTTCGATCTGGGCGGCTTCGAGCAGCGCGTCGACATCTGGATTGGAATAGCCGGAGCCATTCGAGAAGGCGACACCATCCTTGATGTTTTTGGACCAGTAGAAACGGTGAACGCCGATGGTGGGATCGGCACCGGCGCTGCCGGTAAACGTACTCATGTCAAAGTCGCGGTCAGTATAGACGCGTTTGACGAAGCCGCCGGAGTCCGTCGACCGCACCGTCAGGTCGATTCCGATCTGACGAAGCTGCTCGCGTACATATTCCGACGCACGCAGGGGTTCCTCACCATAGTTGAGCGCGTCGATGGTAAGAGCGAAACGGTTGCCGCCATCCTTGCGTGGGTAGCCCGCCTCGTCGAGCAGCTTTTCCGCCGCCTCCAGATCGAGCGCATAGGCCGGAACATTCTCGGTCGTGTAGAAATCTGTCTGGTTGAAATGGATCGGGCCGGTGCCCGCATGACCGAAACCGAACCACACGTTCTCTGTGATCCAGGCGAAATCGATGGCATGCGCGATAGCCTGGCGAACTTTGACGTTGGCCAGGATCGGATTGCGCAGGTTGAAGTCGAGCAGATGCATCGACGACGAGATTTCGTAACCGTGCTCGGTGATCTCGAATCCGTCGGTGTCACCGAGACGAATGATTTCGAGGGGCGGGATCAGGCTCGATGCGACCAGATCTGCTTCGCCGGCTTCCAGCATCGCGCCGCGCGTCGCGCCGTCGGCGACGTAGCGGATTACGAGCCGGTCGAGATAGGGCCTGCCCTTGTCCCAATGGTTGGGGTTCCGGTCCATCACCAGGCTTTCGCCGCGAACATATTCAGCCAACCTGAACGGCCCGGTGCCGACAGGCGCGGTATTGACCGGATTGTTCATGACGTCGGTGCCGGAATAGAGGTGTGCCGGCATAATCGGCGACTCAGACGCGTTGAGGGCTTTCATCAGCGCCGGCTGTGGCTTGGTCAGCACGAAGACAGCGGTGTTTTCGTCTGGCGTTTGCACTTCCGTCAGATTGGCGAAGGTCGAGCGGCCGCGGCCGTGGTGGACCTTGAGGATTTCCATCACGCTGACCGCCACGTCTCTAGAACTGAACGGCTTGCCATCGTGCCAGGTAACGCCCTTTCGCAGGTTGAAAGTGATCTTCAGCCCGTCCGAAGCGACTTCCCAGGATTCCGCCAGCTGTGGCTGCGGCACCATGCCGTCGGCATAGTCGAGTAGGCCTTCATAGAACTTGCCACTAAGCAGGGTTTCAGGCCCCGCGGTGGTGATGGCGGCGTTGAGATAGGTTGGTGCCGGCCAGGTAACGATTGTCAGCGTGCCCCCGGATTTGGGTGCGGACTGCGCCCAGGCGGGCACGAAAGGCAAAGCGGTGCCGAGGGCAAGCCCGGCAAGAAATTGGCGGCGATCAGGACGGTAGGAAAAGCTTGTCATGTCGAAGACCCCTCGATGCTGGAAGCGCGATGTGGAGCGAACTGAAGTGCATGCAGCCGCCTCAATTAGCCGAGTCCATCTTTTGAGAGTCAACAAAAATATATATTACGTGAGAATTTTTTGTCTTTCTATTATATCTTGAGGTAGAAAATTTACCCTCTCCGTCGACGTTGCCCAAGAAACCGCCAGACATTGCAAAATTATTGAGCGCTTCTAACTCGTATAGACAGATAGGCTTGGGTTCATTTCGGCGGAACGGCAATACCTATGAAGTTACCGACAATTCTCCACCCGAAGTCTGGCCCTTCATGCCAATACCGGTGACGTTTCCAACCGGGTCGGTTCCTTTGGCGCGACCATCACAGCATAGAGACATTTACGGATTGGGTGGCACAATCGCCTCTGCCGGTGTCATCGAAGCGCTGGCACGGGCGGAACCACGGATCATGCTGGGCTCCGGTCCGAATTTGACTTCCACTACAGTCCGGGAATTAAGCCCGGCTGCGGAGATCATGCGCGGTATTGCGCGCGCCGGATCAAACCGTGTCGATTTGCGGCGTGGCCGGTGTGTCTCACGCAAGGCGGCGTCGCACGCTGGTCACGATTGGCGCTTGAATACCTGCTTACTGGCGACAGCGAAAGCGCGGAGCCGGACCTTGGTCGATAGGGCTGCTCCGGTTTACCAATTCAGTCGTCTTGGATTGACCAATCCGTTGCCCACCGTGAGCAGGTTAACCAGTTCCTATATTCGACGCAAATGCAATCACTTAATGCCAATCCAGAATAAACTGTCATTGAGGCCATTGGTAAACTCGGTCTTGGGATCGGAAACCCCTACCCTCAGCCAGAAAACTCTCCTGTTTTCAATCGCATAGGCCAGCCACCAGCGACCCAAAATTCCGGACTGGTAAACCCCGTGAGATGCCAAATATTTCCGGACATCACACAATGAGCTATGAGCCAGCCGATCACTTACCGGCGGCCTTAATTAAGATAGAGATGGAGCGCGCACCACGTCTCGCGCCAGCTGAGTAGTCGTTCCGCTTTTCTCCATCGCCGGTCAGTCCGGAAGAGGAATGTGCTCATCCCGGTCATCGACGGGAAGATCGAAACGTCCCTTGCCCCAGTTCTCAGCGCGCCATTCGGTTTTGGCCTCTTCGATGCGTTCCTGCGAAGACGCGACGAAGTTCCACCAGATATAGCGCGGTCTGCTGAGCGTTGCGCCACCGAGGATCATCAGGCGCGCGCCTCTGTCGCCTGCCGCGACAGTGATCCTGTCGCCGGGGCGGAAGATCATCATTCGACCTGCCTCAAAATCCTGGCCGGCGATCGAGATCGAGCCTTCGACGATGTAGATGCCCCTGTCCTCGTGATCGTGCGGCATCGGCAAGCGGCTTCGCGCGTCACGTCGGCGTAGAACGTCTCGGAAAACATCGTCGCGGGTGCCTTCTGGCCATAGGCGCCCCCGAGGATGAGCCGGACCGCAACGCCGCGATCCTCAATCATAGGCAGCGTCTCCTTGCCGTGGTGCTCGAACATGGGGGACTTGGCTCCGGCTGGCGCGCATCGGCCATGGGCCTCTGTTTCGGCGTGTCACAGGACAGGGCAAAACAGTTGGCGCCGAGCGATTGAACGATCAGGAGGTAGCCCGCCTGGTCAAGCGTGCGGCGCTGGCCGCCGGCGTGGGTGGCGACCTGTCGGAGAGCGAACGCGGGCAAAAATTCTCCGGCCGTTCACTACGCGCCGGGCTCGCCTCCTCCGCCGAGGTCGACGAACGCTATGTGCAAAAGCAACTCGGTCATGCCTCGGCCGAAATGACCAGAAAATATCAACGTCGCGGTGACCGCTTCCGCGTCAATCTTACCAAGGCGTCCGGATTGTAGAAGCTAAAATCCCTCCCCCTACGCTGTTGTATCGGTATGCATTGCGGACTATATGGTCACTATGGTCACTATGGTTATGGAGGGTGGTATGCTGCCTGTATCGAAAGACGATCCCAACTGGACAGTTGCTCGGGCAAAAGCGCGTCTCTCGGAGGTCATCGAGCGCGCGCAATCGGCGCCGCAGACGATTACGCGCAACGGAAAGCCAAGCGTCGTTGTCGTCTCAGCTGAGGAATGGCAGCGCAAGTCCGCTCGCAAGGGAACGCTCGCGGAGTTCCTGCTGGCTTCACCGTTGCGTGGCGCCGAGCTTGATCTCGAGCGTCAACGCGATGAGCCGCGTGATCTCTCGCTGTGAGACTTCTTCTCGACACCAACGTCCTGTCGGAAGTGACAAAACCGAACCCTGATGCGCATGTCCTGGAATGGCTGGATAGCCTAGACGAGGATCGTTCGTTCATCAGCGTGGTGTCGATTGCCGAGATACGGCGTGGCGTGGCGCTCATGGTCAACGGTCGGAAGCGCGATTCGCTGGCTGAGTGGCTGGCGGAGGATCTGCCGCAACGCTTCGAACATCGCGTCCTTGCAGTAGATGAACCCGTTGCATTGGCCTGGGGCGATCTGATGGGCTTAGCAAAGCGCCGCGGTCGCGGGCTGTCGTCGATGGACGGCCTGATCGCTGCGACTGCAATTGCGCAAAAACTCGTCCTGGCGACGCGCAACATAAAAGATTTTGAGGGTTTCGGCATCGAGCTCTTCAACCCTTGGGACCGATGACAACGCTCATTCGAGTGGGTTGGCGTGCCAAGAATGGAAAATTACGCCCCTCCTCGCAATTATGCTCCAAAAAGACGCCTGTCCCGGAAAACGGGCTGATTAAGACTTTCCTGGATCGCTGAGAACTCTGGATGGGTCGGATTGATCAGCACATCGCGATCGACGCGCGCGATCACACTCGGGACCAGCAGGATGACGCTACGCCGTTCAAGACACCATGCTTCACCAAATTCCTTGCTTACGGTCGCTGCCATCGTGTCCCATCCCGGGAGGGATGGTTGAGAAAAAACCTCGTAGGTCAGCCCGCGCGGGACAGTAATTTCAACAGTGCTGGTTGGGCGGCAGCCGGCCACTGCCATGCACCAGCTTCTCCAGCAAAGCTGTCGAATAATGCTCGCTGATATAGATCACCAGACTTCCCGGCGTATTCCAACGACCAGGAGCGATTGTCGAGCCCGTCGCGTCGAAGATCGGATAAGTGCCGGCCGGATCGCCAATGGGAAAGCACAGCAGTGTGCGATCGAGAATTTGCACCGTCACGCAGCGCTGCCGTACTTCAGACCTGCAAGGATATCGAGTACCAATTCGGCGCTGATCTCATTTTGGATAACCACATCGATCGGACGCCGATCTTCCAGCATGGCATGAGGACGAAACAGAAAGTCTCGCGCTCCTCGCTCTGCCAGACATCGAGTGCCAGATTCCAGACCCGGGCTACACGTGCCACCCTTGTGCCCTCATCCCAAGACAGTCTAAGTGCGCCTCTCTTACGGCGCTCATAGGTGGCCTTCGGAACGAGTCGATTTGAAGTGAGCATCGCTCGGGGCCAGCAATTGCGCGATACGTTCGAGTGCTGCCATGGGCAATCCGTTTTCAATCGAGGATATCAGCCCAAATGGGGATCGTGCAGCTATTTCCTTAACCCGCAGACCAAGTACGTCGACGACGTTCCCAAATGCCAGCATTACCATTCTCCATTATCATATGAAGCATAGTATAGCTTCATATGAGGCATACTGCAAGCCATCCCATTGGAAACAAAGGATAAATTCCTGTCTTCTATAGTATCTCAAAGCCATGAGACAGCAGACATCGGCAAGCGAGGCACCCTCGAGTTCGAGCTGCGTGATCAATGCGGGATGCTGGACAAAGCCCTGATTGTATTCAGCCCATTCGGTCGAAAGTTCGCGTGCGGCGTAAATGTTCGGCGCGCCGATCGGGTTCCAACGACCGCCAAATTGCGCCGCTCCGTCGCCTGACAGCGGCACATGCGCCCAGCGTGGCACGTAGGCCCGCCAAAGGATTTGTGTCTCCAGACGCGCTTCAGGCATAAACGCCGGAGCGCACCGCCTCCAAGTAGGACAAAACCTTGTCGGACTTGCCCTCGCCGACCAGATCGTAGGCGGTTTTGCCGGCCCAGCCTGGGATTGGCTGATGCTTGAACCATATAACTGCCCGGTTCTCGTCGCCGGCCATCTCAGTAGCCATGGCCAGAATCCGAACAACCGGACTCAACGCTAGATCAACCTTGCGTGCGCCTGATTTCGCCACCAGCGTATTTCTGGCCACACCTACCAATTTAGCCAATTCCGATTGCGTCACACCCAAGAGTTCAGAAACCCGCCGTGCCGACAGGAAGGGCGAACGAGCTTCGCCGAAGTGGGCTGCCGTGATTTCGAGACTTTGTGCCGACATGTCAATGCCAGGCTCTATCCGCTATTTAGACGCTTCCGCCAAAATGATCGACCAGTGATCTTGCAGTTTCAAAGACGCCAGGAGGTCATCCTGGCGAGCCAACGGCATCGCATGTTGAAGCGGCCCTTTCGACAGCAAATTTTTTACCACTGAGACGGTCGACTGACCTTCCTGCTTGCCGTCTCCGTTTTGGGAAACGAGTCTTTTCAGCACACCAAACATCGCTACATTCCCGCGCCGAAGCCTCTCTTCGCTAGCCCCCGGCAGCCTGAGTGGCTGCCTTGCGCGCTCGCGCTGTCGTGGTTGCTGCAGCAGCGACTGCAGACTTCTCGTCGTTGCCCACCTGGACGGTAGGCTGGGCAAACTCGATCCCGTTGGCAAAGAACGTATCGCGGATCATGGTATAGGCTCGCCGCCTCACGCCTGTTTGATAGCCCGGTTTCGTCGTGATGGAAAAACTCAGCTCCATGCCGAAATCACCGAACTGTTCGACACCCTTCATCTTCACGGTTTCTATGATTTGAGGCGCCAGTTCGGGATCTTCGAGCATTTCGGAGCCAACGACCTTCACCAGTTTCTTGACCTTCCTGATGTCGGTATCGAAAGGAACGCGGATCAGGAATTTGTCGATCGCCCAGTCGCGGCTCATATTTTCCACCGCACCCAGCTCGCCGAAAGGAACGGTGAAGACCGGGCCGCGATGGTGCCGCAACCTGACGGACCTAAGGCTGAAGGATTCGACGGTGCCCTTGTAGCTGCGGCTCTGGATGTATTCCCCGACTCGGAACGCATCGTCCAGCATGTAGAAGACGCCGCTGATCACATCCTTGACCAGCGTCTGCGACCCAAACCCGATGGCGACGCCGAATATGCCGGCACCAGCGATCAATGGAGCTATCTGCACGCCAAGCTCCGACAGCACCATGAGGACGGCTACCGCCGCAATCAGAACCGCGAGCATATTGCGGAAGATCGGTAGCAGCGTGCGCAGGCGGCCCCTGCGCGCTGCTTCGGCCGCATCGATCGGCTCGTCGGACGATGCAACTTCCAGTTTCCGCGCGATATAAGCTTTCGACAGTTGCCAGAGCAGGTCTGCAACAAGCAGCGTTATGACCCCACGTAATAACCCGCGCATAAGTTGGGTCGTGACGGCATCGTTCTGCATCAGCGTGCCGGGGCTCAGTCGCAGGATCGCCCCAAGCCACAGCACAGCAAGCAGAATGACCAGCGCCCGCGCGCCCCGAACGATCAGCACGGTCATCACCGAATTCGCAGAACCGGAACTCGCGCGCGACTCGGCAAGTGCTCCCGCAACTTGCCCCGTTATGGTCAACGCCTTCGGCAGCAATAGTGCATAGATGCCGAGCCATAGCAGACCGTTCAGGCCTGCGACCCATAAACCCCAAAGCAGCACGAGATAGACAGTGAGAAGCCAGTTCGTCATGACGGCAGGCGCCGCTTCGGGATCAGCGGGGCGGCGCCAGACCATTTCGATTGCAAGCGCCAGCAGCCCTACCCCGAGGAGATAGGCGATCAACCGGACGACACCTGGTGAAAACCCGAGCCCCGGGAGCAGGTTGATCGTCGCCCAGGCAGCCATCAAATAGCTGGCGAAAATGGTCAGCCGCCGATACCAGAAATTTGCCTTGGCATCACTGACCGGGATCAGCCGGAACTGGCTTTCCTCTCCCGTTGAAACCAGACTGACCTTTGGCGAAAGCAGCGCCGAACTGAACGCCCTGACCAGCCGGACGACGATGAAAGCCACCAGATAGGTCAGGATGATCCTGCGCAGCAATGCAGGCCAGTCGAACGCCAGAAAGGCCCCGGCGCTGACGAGCGAAAATACGACAATCGGCGCGACCACCGAAAGCAGGTGAAGAGCTCGACTTTCTCCCAGCGTCGTCGCTCCATATCGACCGGACCCATTGTCCCGCACGCGGTGGATCGCCCGCTTGAAAAGCCACTCCGCTCCGAAACCGAGCGCAAGCAGAGCCGCAAAGAGTATGATTATCGTTGCAAAACCGCGATTGTTTATCTCCGTCCTCACAGTCCGGACGGCATTTGCAGCCTCGGCTGGAATCTGCGGCAAAGCATTGCGCATCGCGGCAAGGTGGTCGCGGATGCCCTGGTCCCAACTGGAGATCTGTTCAGCCGTCGGCGCGCCGGCGGCGTCGTCAACAGGTGCAGGCTTGGTCGCAAGCCAGGCACGGACATCGGGATCGTCGAGCAGCTTGACGAGTTCCCGAACCTTTTCGTCCGGCGGCGGCACCGTTGCAGTTTGTCCCGTCTGCGCAAGGGCAAAATTGCCGAACGGCAACGGGGCAAATGCCAGCAATGCCGCAAAGCAGACTGCCAGCAGTGAGGCTTGTGGGCGCGATGCAATGGTCATTGTCACACCAATCTCATGAGGACGTTCGGGTTCGTCGTTTCAAGCTTTTCATCGACAGGGCACCTATCGGCCTATCGCGAACTGGAAATTGACGCCGGCAAATATCTGCCATTTCGGATTGCCGATGCCTTCGCTGGCGACCGTGTATTGCGGCTCGATAAAGGCGTTCATCGTGACCTTGTCGTTGATCTGGAAAACCTTGCCGACGCCGAACCCGACGGGGATGTAATAGTCCCCGTTTTCGAGATTGAAGCTCCAGGTCGCGCTCGAGCGGAGGTAAAAGCCGTTCGCAAGGTTGTAGTTCACGATCGGCTGGAACGTCGCCAGCGAGACGTCCTCGCGATCGCCGGCGCCGGCGAAAGACGCCTGATAGGTGACGAGGCCGCCGATCAGGCCCCATTTCTGTGGAGCGATAGCCAGGCCGACCACGCCGGCCTGCCATTTCCCGGCGCCGAGCAGATCGTCCGTCGCGGTCGGCAGCACGACGAGCGGCCCGACACCGAACGAGATCTGCTTGCCGGGAAACACGAAGATATCCATCAGCGTCAGGTCGCCCAGCCCCGTTACATAGCCATCGGGAAACTCAGGCGCCGTGGCGATCGGCAGGGTGAAGCGGAACAGCTGCGGTTTGCCGAAGAGGTCTGAAGGGATGAGGCCGCGAAGCAGGAACTGGTTTGCGTAGCGGCCATCGAGCCCATCGAGTTCGGGAACATAATAGTCATGAAGATTGATCGTGATCTTCGGCGTCAGCGGGTTGTTCGCCGCGTTGACGTCTTCATGCTCCTGCCCGATCGAAGGCGCACTCCAGGCCACCGCGGCAAGGCCCGTCAGGAGCGTCGCAATCCGTTTCAGCATTTGCCTTCTCCTATCCGCAGATAGCCGGGAAGCTCATTGCTTTTCGGCGGGGTAGATCACCTTCCAGTCCGTCTTCATGTCCACGACGAGCCAGCCACGTTTCGGTGCCTCGTCCAGCGCCTTGTCGAGCTTGCCGATGTGCGATTGCCGGTCGTATGCCCATTCGCGCTCGGCGTCGGTGTGATGCACGATCAACCCAAACCGCGGGCCGTTATTGAGGGTCGTCCACTGCAGCATCTGCACGTCGCCGTCAGAATTTCCGGCAGCAAAGACCGGACGGCGGCCGATGAAGCGGTTGATCCCGACAGGCTTGCCCGGACCGTCATCGACGAACTCGATCTTCGCTTCCTTCTTCAGGACTGGCTTGTCGTCAGGCCCGAGTTCGTAGGTCACGACGCCGGACGAGCCGACGACCTGGCCCGGCGGGATGCCATAGGCTTGCTCGACCCATGGCCGCATGAATTCCACGCCGCCGCCCGAGACGATGAAGGTCTTGAAACCGTTGGCGTGTAGATAGGCCAGCAGTTCCACCATCGGCTGGTAGATGAGTTCGTTGTAGGGACGGTTGAACCGTGGATGACGCGCCGTCGCGATCCATTCCCTGACCGTGCTTGCAAACTCTTCGGTGGTCATCCCGGTGTGAGTTACCGCAATGATTTCGCCGAGGCCTTTTTCTCCCGAAGCCAGAACGCCTTTGACGTCGTCGGCCAGCAGCGACCTGAACGGCTCGGTGTCCTTCCATTCGGGATGCTGGGGTGCCATCGCCTTGACCCGGTCCAGGGCAAAGGCAAGCTGGAAATAGATCGGCTGCTCGCTCCAGAGCGTGCCGTCATTGTCAAACACCGCAATACGCTCGGCAGGCTTCAGGTAGTCGGCGCCGCCCTCCTGCGTGGTCCGCGAGACAAAACCGGTGATAGCAGTCTTTGCAGCCCCCTCGTTCCAGGAAGGCAGCGCGTCGGTCTGCGCGCCTGCATGATTGGCTGTGGCCAGAAACAGGAATGAAAGAACCGCTATGGCCGCATTCAACATCACCTTCGTCATGCCGCCCTCTCCTTTTCTTCAGTCCCGTCACCCTGGCGACCCCTGACTTCGGCAAGATCCCGTTCCAAAAAATAGTTCAGGAATGTCCTGACGACTGCGATTGCGGCCAGCCGCCCGATGCCGTCCCAGCTCGGCGTCATCGACGTTTCGATGATGTCGGCCGCCAGCTGGAAGGTCAGGCCCGCGACGAGCCAGCGAGCGAACCGCAGCCAGATTTCACGACGCCGATGGCCGTCCCCGTGCGAGAAATGGAACCAGATCGCGGCAACGAAGCTTTCGATCGCGCCATACAGAATGACGACCAGCGCCATGGCGTTGATCAGCATGACGCTGTATTCGGTCGTAGCTCTCAGCCATTCTTCCACTTGGCGAACCTGCCCCGCTAGGTTTCAGGAAATACAGTCTTCCAGTCGTTCTTCATGCTGACAACGGTGATGCCGTAATCGGTAGCCCTGTCGAGCGCTTCAGCAAGAGGACTCAGCTTGAATTCACGATCGTAAGCGACTTCGCGCTGTGCATCGTCATGATGAACAAGCAGCGCCAGTCGCGCGCCCTGCCCCGATTTGGTGTAGCGCAGCATGGCGAGATCACCGTCGGAATTACCGAAGGCGAGGATCGGCCGACGGCCGATATGCAGTCCTATGTTGGCGGGCTTCACCTCACGGTCGTCGAAGCTGTTCAGCTCGGCAGCCTTCATCAGCACGGGGCGGCCGCCTTGCAACTCGTAGTGCAATCGCGCGGAGGAGCCGATCACCTGCTCGCGCGGAATGCCGTAGGCACCCTCGGCAAAAGCGCGGATGAGGTCGATGCCACCGCCCGACACGATAAAGGTCTTGAAGCCATTGGCACGCAGGTAAGCGAGAAGCTCAACCTGCGGCTGGTAGATCAGTTGCGTAAAGAGCCGACCGAACTTGGGATGTCTTGCCGAAGCGAACCAGGTCCTTGCGATCTCGTCGAATTCTTCCTCGGTCATGCCTGCGTGCGCGGCGAAGGCCAGCTCCATCAGGCCCTGCTTGCCCTGTGCATGCAGTGCCTTGATGTCATGGTCGAGCAGCGCCCTGAATGGCTGGCGCGTACTCATTGAAGCATCCTTGGCAGCGAGCTGTTTCACCCGATCGATCAGGAAAAAGACCTGCACCTGCATGGGCTGTTCGCACCACAACGTTCCGTCATTGTCGAAGGTTGCGATACGTTCGGATGGCGGCACATAGTCCGGTTCCCCCCCTGTCGTCACGCGTGCGACGAAGTCGAGGATGACGGATTTCGCCGGACCATCGTTCCAGGAAGGCAGAAGATCAGAGGACATGCTATTCGACCCTTTGTAACGCGGGGAGCCAGCAGGAGCCGTCAAGGATCGGTGTCTGCGGGCCATTGAGCCGCGTCGTCAGATTGAAGGATCCGTTCGGCGCAAGCTGGATGACATATTTTCCTCCTGTACAATCAGCAGAACCGGATTTTTGACGTGACAGCGGGATTGTTCCCGCTGCCATCATTGTGTTCATCGAGTTATTCGCGCGGCTGCCTCCAAGCGCACTGGGAAACACGTCACCCCCCTGCGACCGTCGCGTGCAGCTTGTCGATTGCCTGATCGGCGGTAAAGGTGTTTGGCTTCTGGATCTTCGGAAACTCGACGAACGTCTCGTTGAACTTCATCATCAGCGCGATCGCCCCATAGATGATGAAATCGTGATGGAGGAACCAGTCGTAGTATGAGTTGGACGTGACATCGGCGAACTCATAAGGGTCGGTGCGCAGGTTGAACAGTTTGGCCATGCGCAGCGGGACAAATGGATCGGCCCAAACGGCCATTGTGCCCTCGGTGCGCTGCTCCATGAAGACGATCTTCCAATTGTCGTAGCGGATACCAAGCGTGTCGCCATCGTCCGAGATGTACATGAACATCTTCCGTGGCGACTTGTCCGTCTTGCCGGTCAGGTAGCTCAGGAGGCTAACCCCGTCGATGTGGTTCTTGTAGGTGCGGCCGATCGCTTTCACGCCCTTCTTCAAGTCTTCGACGACGGTCTTGTTACCGGCCAGTTCCAGGAACGTCGGCAGCCAGTCGTGATGCTGGACGATCTCGTTCGAGACGGAGTCTGGTTTGATCTTGCCCGGGTAGCGCACAATCAGTGGAATGCGAAATGCTCCTTCCCAGTTCGTGTTCTTCTCGCTACGGAAGGGCGTCATCCCGCCGTCAGGCCACGAATTGCGGTGTGGACCGTTGTCGGTCGAGTACATGACGAAGGTGTCGTCGGCGATGCCGAGTTCGTCGAGATAGTCCAGCATCTCGCCGACGTTCTTGTCGTGATCTATCATTGTGTCATGGTAAGGCGACTGCCAGCGTCCTGCCTGTCCCAGGCTTTCCTTCTTGGTGTGTGTGAACAGGTGCATGTGGGTGAAATTGACCCAGACAAAGAAGGGCTTGTCGTCATCCACGGCCCTCTTGATGAATCCCTTTGCCTTGTCGGCAAAGTCATCATCGCACGTCAGCATGCGCTCTTTGTTGAGCGGCCCTGTATCCTCTATCTTCTGTTTGCCGACTTTACCCCAGCGTGGCTGAACCGTCGGATCGTCGATATCGGTCGCGAAGCTGTGGATGACGCCGCGCGGCTTGACGGTTTCGATGAAGTCGCCAAACTCTTCCTTGGGGAAGTAATCATACATCTCCGGCTCTTCCTCTGCGTTGAGATGGTAGAGGTTGCCGTAGAACTCGTCGAAGCCGTGATTGGTGGGCAGCATGTGATTTAGATCGCCAAGGTGGTTCTTCCCGAACTGACCGGTCGTGTAGCCCTCATTCTTCAAAAGCGCCGGAATCGTCACAATCTTTTCGTTCATGCCGATCGGCGCGCCAGGAATTCCTACCTTTGACAGACCCGTGCGCATCACGCTTTGGCCTGTGATGAACGATGATCTCCCCGCAGTGCAAGACTGCTCACCGTAGGAATCCGTGAACATCATTCCTTCCTTGGCCAATCTATCTATGTTGGGCGTCTGGTAACCCATCAGTCCGCGCGTGTAGCAACTCAGATTCGCGATACCGATGTCGTCGCCCCAGATCACCAGGATGTTGGGCTTCTTCTTGCCTGCCATTTCCGTATCCTTTCCTCGCTCTGTTTTGTCTTTTCTGACTTGAAGCCTATTGCTGGTCGTCCTTTCTGCTAGAAAAACGGGCCTATCTGGAAAACCATGCTGAGAATGGCCGCTATGCCGACCAGCAGCAGGATGAAGGCAGTGATCAGCGTCATCGAGGGCGGGAACCCGCTTTCGGCATGGATGAGACCGGCAGCAGCCATGGCATGGCGTTCGCGGCGCAGGCCGATCATGAATTGCGAGTGGTAGATGATGCCAAGCACCAGCATGGCGATGCCGAGCCCGACCAGGGTGATGCCGAAATTGCGAGGTGCCGCGGCGTGGGCCAGCGTGCCAGCGTCGCGAAGCTTCTCGAACACCTGGAAGATGGTAAAGCCGAAGCTGATCAAGGACAGCGACGTGCGTATCACCGACATCAGGGTCCGGTCGGCGCTCATGCGCGTGCGCTGGAACGACATGCCGGTGCGGCGCATCGACATTTCGGTGCGCTCGGTCGACAGGTCGGTACGATGCGTCGAAAGGTCGGTTCTGAATTCGGAAAGTGAGGTTCGGTGTTCGGACAGACCCGTTCGATGGTTGGACAGGCCCGTGCGGTAGGCCGAGTATTGCACCGATGCCATGTCGGACTTCGTTTCGTCGACCTTTGGGATCGGAGGCACCGGGGTCTCTGGCAATCTTGCAGGCCGTTGCAGAACCGTCTTCGGCAGTTTGCCCATCTCTTTCACCGCGATGTGGGGCCGGAGGACTTGCGCGCCGTCCACCAGCGCGCCAGGCGCGCGAAGGGTCCGCGCAGCAGGAGGTAAGGGACGAAGGCGAGCAGGATCGCGATGACCACCATTTCGCCCGGATAGAAGGTCTTGAGGACGGTATACTGGTAGACAGCGTCCATCCCGATGCCCAACAGGATGATGCGGCCGGTGGAGATCACACCTTCGCGCAGGCGTTCGCCGCGGTCCGCCGAACTGGTCAGCAGCGTCCATAGATAGGCGCTGCGCCCAGCACGTGCGTCCTTGGCCCCATCGTGCAGGGCGGCAATCGCAGCCATCACCGGCTGAAGAACAAACCGAAACGTCATCGGCCCGCCGGGACGATCGAAAATATCGCGCCAGATGCGCTCGTGAACCTCGACGGTGAAGCCGTAGCGCAGAAACCCGATAACGCTCAGCGCGATGAGCAGCAATATGGCGATCCGCGCGATCCAGAGCTGCGTCGTGGTTGCACCCTCGGTCATGAGTTCGCCCCCCCGGTGCGCATGATGCAGCGGAACCCGACATGGCTCATCGACGTGTCGACTGGCTGGGCGTGGCGCGCGGCTGGACGGTAGCGCCGGCAGTAGTTCGGCGCGCAAAGGTGCGACCCGCCCTTCACCACTTTCCGCGGAATGAGGATCGAGGGCTGGCGCTCGTCATAACTCGCAGCCTCGGACCCTCCCCGCGGATTCTGCGGGATACAGCAGGATTTTGCTTCCTTCTCGGGATGCCGCGACGACCACCAGTCGGTCGTCCACTCCCAGACATTGCCGATCATGTCCTGCAGGCCGTAGCCATTGACCGGATAGGTGCCGACCGGGGAGGTTCGCTCAAAACCGTCAGTCAAAAGATTCTGGTGCGGAAATTCCCCTTGCCATGTGTTGGCCATCTGCTTGCCGCCGGGCGCAAATTCTGCGCCCCAGGCATATTCGGCATCCTCGACGCCGCCCCAGGCGGCATATTCCCACTCGGCCTCGGTCGGCAATTCCCTGCCGGCCCAATCCGCATAGGCCAGCGCATCGGCATAGGCGATGTGGACGACCGGATGATTGTCCTTCTTGAACAGGCCGCTGTTGGCGCCGAGCGGATGCTTCCAGCTCGCATCCTTGACGAAATCCCACCACGCGCTCGGGTTCCTGAGATCGACCGGGCCGGCAGCCTTCTGGAACACCAGCGACCCGGCGTAGAGCATCTCTGGGAGCGCGCCGGGATAATCCCTAGGATCAGGAATCCTTTCGGCAACGGTCACATAGCCTGTTACCTTGATAAACTGCTTGAACTGGCGGTTCGTCACCGGCGTCTTGTCGATGAAGAAGCCGTCGACCTTCACCCGGTGTGCGGGAGCCTCTTCCCTGTAGTGATC